>NZ_JAOCBT010000006.1:0-379441 GCF_029840045.1 Pseudomonas sp. GD03903
TTTGACCGTGACGTTTTCGGGAGCGACGTCTTTGCTGTCGACCTGGAGCAGGTATTTGGTGCCTGCTTTTGCCTTGATCTTATCGCCAGACTTGAGCGCAATTTTCTTCGACGCGCTCTCGGTTGCGGCGATAACACCGATATTTTCAATTGCCATTTGACCCACCTCGGGTACACGCTTTGTGAGGTGAGCAGCTTAAATTTTCGCCACAGCCCGGCAGATCAGAATGTCCTGACAAAGCACTTGGCTTTTCTGATCGGCGCCGTAGGCCGCCAGGAATGGCGAATGACGAAAGCAGGTCAGGGCGGATGAGCCACTTTCATAAAGGATCCACGACCGGGAAGTCGAAGCGAATCGATACCAAGCCGCCATGCCAATTAGTGCAATGGTGAAGAATTGAGAGCAAAAAAAAGCCCACCATCAGGTGGGCTTTTTTTGAAACGGTTTAACGCGCTTCCAGCATCTACAAGTAGACGCCTTGAATATGGTGGGTCGTGTAGGATTCGAACCTACGACCAATTGGTTAAAAGCCAACTGCTCTACCGACTGAGCTAACGACCCAAAATTTGGTCGGGGTAGGGGGATTCGAACTCCCGACATCTTGCTCCCAAAGCAAGCGCGCTACCGGACTGCGCTATACCCCGTTTGAAAGTTGGCTCCGCGACCTGGACTCGAACCAGGGACCCAATGATTAACAGTCATTTGCTCTACCGACTGAGCTATCGCGGAACGACGAACCTTTCAATCTCCTCCACTTCGCTTCCGGCTTCACCGGAATCCCGTATCAGAGGCGCGCCATTTTACGTATATCGAAACGCCTGTCAACACTCTGATCCAAAAAGTTTTTCTCTGCTTTGCAGGTGGCCGGGCTGGTTGCTATATGTGCATGGAAAAGCCCAAGTGATCCACCGCGGGTGTAAACGGAACGATCACGCACAGGATGGCCATGAGCAACAAGGACACCCCACCGCCCTCCCCTGTCGCCAGCCGGGTAATCCAGCCCCGCTTCGGTGAACTGGTACAGGGCTGCCGCCAATTGGCGATGAACCACCTCGCCGAGCTCCTGGGGAATGTCTTCGCCCAGGTGGACGACACGCTCTTCGAGTGCGCCGAGAAGGCCGAGAACAATCAGGTCCAGGCACTCTTCTTCGACGCCATGCGCGAAGTCCGCCGAGAGCGGCCAAATCTCGAGCGCTTCTATCACCAGCGCATAGCCCAGGGGCTGAGCGACTTCCTCGAGGGCAGACTGCCACTCGCAGCGCCGCTGGAAGATCTCGATATGGACCAGTTGACCTTGGTCGGCAACGATGAGTATGAAGAGACGCTGCTGGTGACCAACATGGTCAACCAGGTGCGGGCCCACTGCGCCCAGCCGCTGTTCGCCCTGGATCAGCGCCTGGCGCTGCTCAACAATGGCAGCAAGCTGGGGGAAGATCGCAACCCCTTCGGCCCCCAGGCAATTGCCCAGGCCTTCCGCGACACCCTGGCACGCAGTGACTTCCCGCTGCGGATCAAGACCATTCTTTATGTCCTGTTCGACCAGCAGGTGATGCAGCACCTGCTGCCTTTGTATGAACAGTTGAACAAGCGCCTGGCCGACGGCGGCATCCTGCCAAACCTGAAGTACCGCCCACAGGGGCAGCGTTCGGCGCCAACACCCCGCTCGGCCCCGCCCGAGAAGAACACCGTGACGACCGAGGGCGGGCCAGCGGCATCTGCGCCCTACACGGCGGGCGAATTGCCGGACATGCCCCCCGGCGACCGCAATGCCCTGTTCGGCGGACTCGCGGTGCTGCTCGCCGAGCATCGCCGACGCGGCAACAAGGCGACGCTGTTCGGCAACACCCAGAGCATCGTCAGCTTCGGCCCGAGCTCGGCCACGACAACCTACAGCGCCAACGAACTGCTGGAGGCACTGAATCGCCTGCAGCGCGAATCCGCCCAGGAGCTGGCACATCGCCTGCGCCAACCGCAACCGGTCGACGCCCTGAAGGCCAATCTGCAGCGCCAGCTGGAAGCCGGCAGCGCGCAACCGAACAACACCCGACTGACCGACCAGGAAGCCGATGTCATCGACCTGGTGGGCATGGTCTTCGACTTCATCCTTGACGACGAAAACCTGCCTGACAGCTGCAAGACCACGCTTTCCCACCTGCACACGCCCTTCCTCAAGGTGGCGCTGCTGGACAAGCAATTGTTCACCCAGCACCACCATCCCGCGCGCAAGCTGCTCAACGCCATGGCCCAGGCCGGCGTGCTTTACGGCGGAGAGGGTGAGGAGCGCGCCCTGCTGGCCAAGATGCACTGGGTGGTCGAGCGGGTGATCCAGGACTTCGTTGGCGACCTTGCACTGTTCGATAACCTGCTGGGCGACTTCAACGAGTACGTCACCAACCTGCGGCAGAAGGTCGAGTTGCGCGAACGACGCGCCATGGAAGCCGCCCGTGGCCGCGACCGTCTGCTGGCGGCACGGGAGCAGGCACTGGATGCCATCGCCAAGGTGACCCGCGACCGCGAACTGCCGGAGCTGGTACGTAACTTCCTCGAAATGAGCTGGTGCGATGCTCTCACCTTTATTGTCTTGCGCAGCGGCGAACACAGCGATGAATGGCGGCGCGCCTGCGAAGTCGGCGAGCAACTGGCGTGGAGCGTGACGCCATTGGACGCCGCCGGCCGTGAACACCTGCAGGCCATCCGTCTGGCGCTGCTGGAAGAACTGCGCAAGGGCCTGGAAGTCCTGGGCGGATACCACGAGGACGGCATTCGTCGCCTGCTGCAGGACCTGGTCGCCTGCCAGCACGCGATCCAGGCCCAGCAGCCGCAGATTGCCGCGCAGCTCAAGCAGGAGCTGCCGGAAAGCCCGCTGGGCGCCATGCTCGGTGCCGAAGGCCATACGCTCAGCAAACCCAGCGCCGAGCCCCTGTCCGAACGCGTGCGGGTACTGATGAAGGAACTGAGCCACCTGGAGTTCGGCACCTGGTTCGAGTTCAGCGACACCACACCGGCACGCCGGCTCAAGCTTTCGTGGTTCAGCCCGACCACGCGCAACTATATGTTCGTCGACCACACCGGGCAGCGGGTAGCGGTCAAACCGATAGTGCAGTTGGCCCAGGAAATGGAAGCGGGCAAGGTCCGCCTGGTACCGACGGAACAGTCCGCCCCGCTGATGGATCGTGCGCTGAACGCGATCTACCGGGTCCTGCAACGCTTTACTTCCGGGCGCAGCCCGGCACAGACCTGAAGGAGCAGTCGATGGGAGAACGTCGCCAGCACAGCCGGCAGCAGACCGGGCTGACCGTGGAAGTCTTCGACCGCCATTCCGGGCGCAGCCTGGGCCGCCTTGCCGATCTTTCCGCAGAGGGTTTCATGCTCTGCGGCGTGGAGGTTCCGGAAGCTGACTCCGTCTGGGACTGCCAGCTCGTGCCAGCACCGCCGCTGGACGAAATCGGCGAAATCCAACTCGGTGCCGACTGCCTGTGGAGCCGTGCCGGCACCGATGGCCAACTGGGCTGGGCCGGTTTCCACATCATCGATATCGCCGAAGACCAGGCCGAGCTGCTCGAGCAACTGCTGGTCATGCTCGGTGGTGCCCGCGAGACCGGCTGACGCTCAGGACTCTGCATGCAGGAGCGAGCTTGCTCGCGAACTATCGGCCCGGCAGCGGGGGGTGTTCGCGAGCAAGCTCGCCCCTACAGGGAGCCATGAAAAAGCCCGCCAATTGGCGGGCTTTTTGCTGGTTTGTCGATCAGGAGAAGACGATCTCGTCGTTCTCTACCTTGGCGCTGATCTTCGCCCCCGGGTTGAACCTGCCGGCCAGGATCAGTTGCGCCAGCGGGTTCTCGATCCAGCGCTGGATCGCGCGCTTGAGCGGTCGCGCGCCATACACCGGGTCGAAACCGACGGCGATCAGCTTGTCCATTGCCTCGTCGCTCAGCTCCAGGCTCAGCTCGCGCTCGGCCAGGCGCTTGCGCAGACGCCCCATCTGGATCTGGGCGATACCGGCGATCTGCTCGCGGGCCAGCGGCTCGAAGACCACGACTTCGTCGATCCGGTTGATGAATTCCGGACGGAAGTGCGCATTCACCGCATCCATGACCGCAGCGTGTTGCGCCTCGCGGTCACCCACCAGCTCCTGGATCTGCGCCGAACCGAGGTTGGAGGTCATCACCACCACGGTGTTGCGGAAGTCCACGGTACGCCCATGGCTGTCGGTCAGGCGGCCGTCTTCCAGCACCTGCAGCAGGACGTTGAAGACGTCCGGATGGGCCTTCTCGACCTCGTCCAGCAACACCACCGAATAAGGCTTGCGGCGCACGGCTTCGGTCAGGTAACCGCCCTCTTCGTAACCCACGTAGCCCGGCGGTGCGCCGATCAGGCGGGCCACGGAGTGCTTCTCCATGAACTCGGACATGTCGATGCGCACCAGCGCTTCCTCGGTGTCAAAGAGGAACTCGGCCAGCGCCTTGCACAGCTCGGTCTTGCCCACCCCGGTCGGGCCGAGGAAGAGGAACGAGCCGCTGGGGCGGTTCGGGTCGGCCAGGCCGGCGCGGGAACGCCGCACGGCATTGGAGACGGCAACCACGGCTTCGTGCTGGCCGATGACGCGCTTGTGCAGCTCGTCTTCCATGCGCAGCAGCTTCTCGCGTTCACCCTCGAGCATCTTGGACACCGGAATACCGGTCCACTTGGCGACGACTTCGGCGATTTCCTCGTCGGTCACCTTGTTGCGCAGCAACTGCTTCTCGGTCTGACCGTGCTGGTCGACCATCTGCAGGCTGCGCTCCAGGTCCGGAATGGTCTGGTACTGGATGCGCGCCATGGTTTCCAGGTCGCCCTTGCGCCGCGCGGCCTCCATTTCCTGCTTGGCCTGCTCGATCTTCTGCTGAATCTGCGCGGAACCCTGAACCTCGGCTTTCTCCGATTTCCAGATTTCCTCGAGGTCGGCGTACTCGCGCTCGAGCTTGGCGATGTCTTCTTCGAGCTTGGCGAGGCGCTTCTTGGTGGCCTCGTCGTCTTCCTTCTTCAGCGCCTCGCGCTCGATCTTCAGCTGGATCAGGCGGCGATCCAGGCGATCGAGCTCCTCCGGCTTGGAGTCGATCTCCATGCGGATGCGGCTGGCAGCCTCGTCGATCAGGTCGATGGCCTTGTCCGGCAACTGGCGGTCGGTGATGTAGCGGTGGCTGAGCTTGGCCGCGGCGATGATCGCGCCGTCGGTGATGGTGACACCGTGGTGCACCTCGTAGCGCTCTTTCAGGCCACGCAGGATGGCAATGGTGTCTTCCTCGCTCGGCTCATCCACCAGGACTTTCTGGAAGCGGCGCTCCAGTGCGGCGTCCTTCTCGATGTACTGGCGGTATTCGTCCAGGGTGGTGGCGCCCACACAGTGCAACTCGCCGCGGGCCAGGGCCGGCTTGAGCATGTTGCCGGCGTCCATGGCGCCCTCGGCCTTGCCTGCGCCGACCATGGTGTGCAGTTCGTCGATGAACAGGATGATCCGGCCTTCCTGCTTGGACAGCTCGTTGAGCACGGCTTTCAGGCGCTCCTCGAACTCGCCACGGAACTTGGCGCCGGCGATCAGCGAGCCCATATCCAGCGCCAGCAGGCGCTTGTCCTTCAGGCCGTCAGGCACTTCGCCGTTGACGATGCGCTGGGCCAGGCCTTCGACGATAGCGGTCTTGCCGACGCCTGGTTCGCCGATCAGCACGGGGTTGTTCTTGGTGCGGCGCTGCAGGACCTGGATGGTCCGGCGGATTTCATCGTCGCGGCCGATCACCGGGTCAAGCTTGCCGTCCTCGGCACGCTTGGTCATGTCGACGGTGTACTTGTCCAGAGCCTGGCGCGAGTCTTCGGCGTTGGGATCGTTTACCGCCTCGCCGCCGCGCAGGTTGGCCACGGCGTTCTCCAGGGCCTTCTTGGAGACACCCTGGCTGGTCAGCAGTTTGCCCAGCTTGGTGCTGTCGTCCATGGCGGCGAGCAGTACGAGTTCGCTGGAGATGAACTGATCGCCCTTCTGCTGGGCCAGGCGGTCGGCCTGGTTGAGCAGGCGCGCCAGGTCCTGCGACAGGTTCACGTCGCCAGTGGGGTTCTGGATCTTCGGCAGCGTGTCCATCTCCTTATTAAGAGAGGAGCGCAGCGCGGGAATGTCGAAGCCGACCTGCATCAGCAGGGGCTTGATGGAGCCGCCCTGCTGCTCGATGAGCGCGGACAGCAGGTGCACCGGCTCGATGGCCGGGTGGTCATGTCCAACGGCCAGGGACTGGGCGTCGGAGAGGGCAAGCTGGAGCTTGCTGGTCAAACGGTCGATTCGCATGAGGGTCGTCCTTCCTGTCTAGAGCGGGCCGGAGCGATGAGTGCCCCTGGTCACGACTAACCCGCCGGGATGCCAGATAGATAAGGACGATTTTGGTCGGTTCAAGCCATTTGGCCATGACACCCGTCAGATGATGCTCTCGAAATGATCGTAGGAGCGGACTCTGTCCGCGATAGGCCTGCATCGCGCCTGAGACCATCGCGGACAGAGTCCGCTCCTACGAATAGGGCGTCAGGCGAGCCAGATCAGGCTGGCCAGGCGGCCGGTGCGCGAGCTGCGGCGGTAGGAATAGAAGCGTTCGGCGTCTGTGAAGGTGCAGAAGTCTCCACCGTAGACCGCGGTGACGCCTTTTGCGGCGAGGCGGATGCGCGCCAGCTCATAGATGTCAGCCATGTACTTGCCGGCGTTGGCGCTGGGCAGGAAGGCGCGCTCGGCTTCGGCATGTTCGGCCAGAAATGCCTCACGCACTTCCGGACCGACTTCAAAGGCCTGCGGGCCGATGGACGGACCCAGCCAGGCCAGCAGTTCTGCCGGCGCGACGCCCATGGCATCCACGGTCGCCTCCAGCACGCCACCGGCCAGCCCGCGCCAACCGGCATGGGCCGCGGCGACGCGAGTGCCGGCGCGGTCGCAGAACAGCGCTGGCAGGCAATCGGCGGTCATGATGGTGCAGGCGATGCCAGGGGTATCGCTCCAGCTGGCATCCGCGGTGGCGACAGCGGACGGATCAGCCTCGACCACCTCGATGCCATGCACCTGGCTCAACCAGGCCGGCTGGCAGCCCAGCTCGGCGGTCAGGCGGCGACGGTTCTCGGCGACGGCGGCGGGCTCGTCGCCGACGTGCTCACCGAGGTTGAAGCTGTCGAAAGGCAAGGCGCTGACGCCGCCGGCACGGGTAGTCACGCAGGAGCGGACATTCGCCGGAGCCGGCCAGTCGGGCGTCAGCCAGGGGCTCATACGAACGACTCGTTGTCCTGCCGCAGCAGGCTCAGCAGCCAGGTGAAGTCGTCCGGCAGCGGTGATTCCCATTTCATGCGCACGTTGGTAGCCGGGTGGTCCAGCTCCAGGAAGCGCGCGTGCAGGGCCTGGCGCGGGAAGTCGCGCAGGGATTCGATGAGTGTCGGGCTGGCACCCGGCGGAATCCGGAAGCGCCCGCCGTAGGTGGGATCGCCCACCAGCGGGTGGCCGATGTGCGTCATATGGACGCGGATCTGATGGGTGCGCCCAGTCTCCAGCTTCACCCGCGTGTGGGTGTGCGCGCGGAAGCGCTCCAGTACGCGGTAATGGCTGATGGCGACCTTGCCGGTCTCGATCACTGCCATTTTCTGCCGTTGCACACCGTGGCGGCCGATGGGCGCATCGACGGTGCCGCCAGCGACGATCACGCCGGTGACGATGGCTTCATAGATGCGGCTGACGCTGCGCGCCTGCAACTGGGCGACCAGATTGGTGTGGGCTTCCAGAGTCTTGGCCACCACCATCAGGCCGGTGGTGTCCTTGTCCAGGCGATGCACGATGCCGGCGCGCGGCACGTTGGCCAGGTGCGGCACATGGTGCAGCAGCGCGTTGAGCAGGGTGCCGTCCTGGTGGCCGGCGGCGGGGTGAACCACCAGGCCGGTCGGCTTGTCGATGACCAGGATGTGCTCGTCTTCGTAGACGATGTCCAGCTCGATGTCCTGGGCGACCCATTCACCCTGGGCCTCCAGCTCGACATCCAGTTCCAGGCGCGAGCCGGCATGGACGATATCGCGCGGACGCAGCACGGCGCCGTCGACCTTGAGACGGCCGTCCTTGATCCAGCCAGCCAGGCGGGAACGGGAGTGGTCGGAGAAGAGCTGGGCGGCGACCTGGTCGAGACGCTGACCACCGAGGTCGAACGGCACTTCTGCCGCGAGTTGGATCATATTGGACATGACGGGACACGAAGGGCGCGCGGCCTTTTGGTTCAGCGGCACGCTGTGGTTAAATACGGGGCCTTTGTCCCAGGGGTACCCCTGGGGCGCCAATCATAACAGACGGTTGCGGCCGCGACAGCCGACCGTCCAGGGACGCAAGCCGCCATGCAAGTGAAACACCTGCTGCTGATCGCCATCCTAGCCTTCGTCACCGCTTGCTCCTCCAAGGGTGAGAAGGTGGATGAGAACCTGAGCGAAAGCCAGCTGTACCAGCAGGCCCAGGACGACCTCAATAACAAGAGCTATACCAACGCCGTCGCCAAGCTGAAGGCGCTGGAGTCCCGCTATCCGTTCGGCCGCTACGCCGAGCAGGCCCAGTTGGAGCTGATCTACGCCAACTACAAGAACATGGAGCCCGAGGCCGCCCGTGCCGCTGCCGAGCGCTTCATCCGCCTGCACCCGCAGCATCCGAACGTCGACTACGCCTATTACCTCAAGGGCCTGGCGTCCTTCGACCAGGACCGAGGCCTGCTGGCGCGCTTCCTGCCGCTGGACATGACCAAGCGTGACCCGGGCGCCGCCCGCGACTCCTTCAACGAGTTCGCCCAACTGGTCAGCCGCTACCCGAACAGCCGCTACGCCCCGGACGCCAAGGCGCGCATGATCTACCTGCGCAACCTGCTGGCCGCCTACGAAGTGCACGTCGGCCACTACTACCTCAAGCGCCAGGCCTACGTCGCCGCCGCCAACCGTGGTCGCTACGTGGTCGAGAACTTCCAGGAAACCCCGGCCGTCGGCGATGGCCTGGCGATCATGGTCGAGGCCTACCAACGCCTGGGCCTGAACGACCTGGCCGACTCCAGCCTGGAGACCCTGAAAGCGAACTACCCGGACAACCCCAGCCTCAAGGATGGCCAGTTCGTTCCGCGTGAAGACGAAGCCGACAATCGTTCCTGGCTGGCCAAGGCCACTCTGGGCCTGATCGAGACCAACGATGCCCCGCCGCACATGGAAACCCAGGCATCCAAGGACGTGATCAAGCAGTACGAGGACGCCGAACAGCAGATCCCCGCCGAGCTCAAGCCCGAGAATCAGAGCGACGTGGAAGAGGAACAGCACGAGTCCGAAGGCAACGCCGGCGGCAGCGACCGTTCCTGGTTCAGCTACATGACCTTCGGTATCTTCGACTGATACCGTCGGGCTCGACGAAAAAGGGAGGCTTCGGCCTCCCTTTTTTCATCCCGGCTGGCCATGGCAGCTCTTTCACCCAGGATCGAAGGGTGCGCGCGCAAGCTCACTGTCCGGCATCGCGCGGCTTGGATAAACTGCCGGTCTTTATGTTCAAGGGATTGCCATGACTCGTCTGCTGTTCTGGATCGCCCTCTTCGCCCTGGGCTGGTGGTTGTGGCGCAAGGCCACCCGGCCGGCGCGCCCCGTGGAGAAACCCAAGGGTGACGACCAGGCTGCGCCGATGGTTCGCTGCGCGCAGTGCGGCGTGCATGTGCCACAGAGCCATGCCCTCAAGGATGAGAGCAAGTGGTACTGCAGCCGGGCGCACCTCGAACAGGACCACACCGACCGTGGTCGCTGAAGGCATCTCCCTCACGGGCCAGGGCCTGCGGGTCCTGCGCCTGTACCATCTGTACCGCCTGACCATCGGGCTGGTGCTGGTGCTGCTGATCTCCAGCAGCCTGGACGATGAACTCCTCAAGCTCGCCCACCCCGAACTCTTTCACATCGGCTGCTGGGTCTACCTGGTCCTCAACATCCTGATCGCGGTGCTGATGCCAACACCGCGCCAGCTGCTGCCCATCTTCCTCCTGGCGGCACTGGATATACTCCTGCTCAGTGCGCTGTTCTATACCGCCGGCGGCATTCCCAGCGGCATCGGCAACCTGATGGTGGTCGCCGTCGCCATTGCCAATATCCTCCTGCGCGGTCGCGTCGGCCTGCTCATCGCGGCCATCGCCGCCATCGGCCTGATCTACCTGACCTTCTATCTGAGCCTCAGCCAGCCCACGGCGATCAACCACTACGTGCAGGCCGGCGGCCTGGGGGCCCTGAGCTTTGCCTCGGCCCTGCTGATCCAGGCCCTGGCCCGGCGCCAGCAGATCGTCGAGAGCATCGCCGAACAGCGAGCGACCACGGTAGCCAACCTCGAAGAGCTCAATGCGCTGATCCTCCAGCGCATGCGCACCGGCATCCTGGTACTGGGCGACCGTCACCGCGTGCTGCTGGCCAACCAGAGTGCGACGACCCTGCTGGGGGGCCACGACCTGCCCGGCCACTCGCTGGCCGAGTACAGTCCGCAACTGGTCTCCAGCCTCCAGCAATGGCAACAGAACCCCGCCCTGCGCCCGCCAAGCCTGCAACCGCTGGAATCCGGCCCTACCGTGCAGCCGAGCTTCATCCCGCTGCGCCGGGGCAATGAACAGCACATCCTGATGTTTCTCGAGGACATCTCGCAGATCGCCCAGCAGGCGCAACAGCTCAAGCTCGCCGCCCTCGGCCGGCTGACCGCCGGCATCGCCCACGAAATCCGCAATCCGCTGGGGGCGATCAGCCACGCAGCGCAACTGCTGCTGGAATCGGAAGAACTGGACAAGCCCGACAGGCGCCTGACGCAGATCATCCAGGACCAGTCGCGACGCATGAACCTGGTCATCGAGAACGTCCTCCAGCTGTCGCGCCGGCGCCAGGCCGAGCCGCAGTTGCTCGACCTGAAATACTGGCTTCACCGTTACGCCGGAGAACTGCGCGAAAGCCTGCGCGATGGCCAGCAGATCCATGTCGAAACTGGCTCGGGCACAGTGCAGACGCGCATGGACCCCCACCAGTTGACGCAGGTACTGACCAACCTCGTGCAGAATGGGTTACGGTACAGCACTCAGAAAAACGGCACCGGACAGGTCTGGCTGCGTCTGTTCCGCGACAGCGAGACCGACCTGCCGGTACTCGAAGTGCTCGATGACGGCCCCGGCATTGCCGCCGAACAGCGGGGGAAGCTGTTCGAGCCGTTCTTCACCACCGAAAGCAAGGGCACAGGCCTTGGCCTGTACATCTCCCGCGAGCTGTGCGAAAGCAACCAGGCTCGACTGGACTACAAGACGCGTGACGAAGGCGGTAGTTGCTTCCGCATCACCTTCGCCCACCCGCGCAAACAAAGCTAAGAAGACGCAAAGAACATGAGCCGTCAAAAAGCCCTGATCGTCGACGACGAACCCGATATCCGCGAACTGCTGGAAATCACCCTCGGCCGCATGAAGCTGGATACCCGCAGCGCCCGCAACGTCAAGGAAGCCCGCGACTTCCTGGCCCGCGAGCCGTTCGACTTCTGCCTCACCGACATGCGCCTGCCCGATGGCACCGGCCTGGACCTGGTGCAATACATCCAGCAGCGCCATCCGCAGATGCCGGTGGCGATGATCACCGCGTTCGGCAGCCTGGACACCGCCGTACAGGCGCTCAAGGCTGGCGCCTTCGACTTCCTGACCAAGCCGGTGGACCTCGCCCGCCTGCGCGAGCTGGTGAACTCCGCCCTGCGCCTGCGCGCGCCGGAAGCCGAGGAAGCCCCGGTGGACAGCCGCCTGCTCGGCGACTCCCCGCCCATGCGCACACTGCGCAACCAGGTGGCCAAGCTGGCCCGTAGCCAGGCACCGGTGTACATCAGCGGCGAGTCCGGCAGCGGCAAGGAGTTGGTGGCGCGGCTGATCCACGAGCAGGGCCCACGGGAGGTGCAGACCTTCGTGCCGGTCAACTGCGGCGCCATTCCCTCCGAGCTGATGGAAAGCGAGTTCTTCGGCCACAAGAAAGGCAGCTTCACCGGTGCCGTGGAAGACAAGCTCGGCCTGTTCCAGGCGGCTAACGGCGGCACCCTGTTCCTCGACGAGGTTGCCGACCTGCCGCTGCCGATGCAGGTCAAGCTGCTGCGGGTCATCCAGGAAAAGGCCGTGCGCGCCGTGGGTGGCCAGCAGGAAGTCGCGGTGGACGTGCGCATTCTCTGCGCGACCCACAAGGACCTGGCCGCTGAAGTGGCCGCCGGGCGCTTCCGCCAGGACCTCTACTATCGCCTGAACGTCATCGAGCTGCGGGTTCCGCCCCTGCGCGAGCGTCGGGAAGACATCCCGTTGCTGACCGATCGCGTACTCAAACGCCTCGCCGGGGACAGCGGGCTGGCGGCGGCCTCGGTCAGCGCCGACGCGCTGGAGAAGCTCAAGAGCTATCGCTTCCCAGGCAACGTGCGGGAGCTGGAGAACATGCTGGAGCGCGCCTACACGCTCTGCGAGGACGACGTCATCCAGCCCCACGACCTGCGACTGGCCGAGACCAGCACTGCGGACAGCGGTGGCGAAGCGAGCCTCGCGCAGATCGACAACCTCGAGGACTACCTCGAGGACATCGAGCGCAAGCTGATCATGCAGGCTCTGGAAGAGACTCGCTGGAACCGCACTGCGGCGGCGCAGCGCCTGGGCCTGACCTTCCGCTCCATGCGCTATCGCCTGAAGAAACTGGGGATCGACTGATCCCCAGCCGCCCCTAGACGATGGGCGTCGCCACCAGGCGCCCTTCTGGCGCGTACGGCGCCGCCTCGATGATCGGCGAGCGCTTCTGCATCAGATCCGCCAGCAACTGGCAGGACGCCGGCGCCAGCACCAGGCCGTTACGGTAGTGGCCGGTGTTCAGCCACAGCCCCGGATGACCGGGCACCTCGCCAATGAAGGGAATACCCTGCGGCGAGCCCGGGCGCAATCCGGCCCAGTGATTCACCGGCTCCCTGGCCGCCAGCGCGGGAATCAGTTCTTCCGCCGAGGCGCGCAGGCTGCTCAAGGCATCGCCCGTCGGAGTCTTGTCAAAACCGGCATGCTCCAGCGTGCTGCCCACCAGGATATGCCCGTCGCGGCGCGGAATCGCGTAGCGACCCTTGGCCAGCACCATGCTGGAGAGGAAATCCGCGGCGCAGCGATAGAGGATCATCTGCCCCTTCACCGGCTCGACCGGCAGCACCAGGCCCAGTTTCGCCAGCAGCTCACCGCTCCAGGCGCCAGCAGCCAGCACCACCGCATCAGCAGCGAAATCGCCCTGCTCGGTGCGCACGCCTTTCACCTGTTCACCCTCGCGGAGGAAGCCGACCACCTCGACCTGCTCGCGTACGCTGACGTTCGGCAGTCGCAGCAGCGCCTCGCGCAGCGACTTGGCCAGGCGCGGGTTACGGACGTTGGCCACGCCCGACATGTACACGGCGCGCTCGAACCCCTGCCCCAGCACCGGGACGGCTTCCCGCACGGCGCCGATGTTCACTTCCGCAAGCGGGCGGCCATTGGCCTTGGCCCATGCCAGGGCTTCGGCCTGGTCATCGAGGTCCAGCCAGTAGAGACCGGTGACATGCACTTCCGGATCAAGCCCGGTGTCGGCGAGCAGCCGTTCGCCCAGTCGCGGGTAGAAGTCCTGCGACCAGTGGGCCAGGTTGGCAACTGCCGCGCTGTAACGCCACGGATAGAGCGGCGAAACGATACCGCCGCCGGCCCAGGAGGCCTCGCGACCAGTCTCGCCTTTTTCCAGCAGCACCACTTCGGCGCCCGCCTGCCCCAGAGTCCAGGCAGTCAGCATCCCGACTACGCCACCGCCCACTACGATCATGTCCGGCATACCACGCCCCACATCACAGGAAATTCAACGGCCCATCGCCGGCCGCACACTATACCGGGCATGAGTCGCTGACGGAGCCAGACAGAAGTCGGTGCGGCATCGGACCACTCCTACACAGCGTGTCCAACTCGACGACAAGCGCCAACTGGGTCGCCGCCAATACTTCCCCCATCTCGGTCGTGCGGAAATGAACCATGCCCAGGGGAAAAGGCTTCACCCTCATCGAACTGCTTTTCACGCTCGCAATCCTTGCCATCGCCCTGTCCATCGCAGCACCGTCATTCAGCGAAATGCTGAAGAACCAGCGCGCCAGTACTGCCGCCCTGGAGCTGCGCAACGCCCTGGACTACACCCGTGAGTCCGCCGCACACAGCGGGCAAGCGACCAGCATCGCCGCAATCAGCGGCGACTGGGCCGCCGGCTGGGAGGTCTTCGCCGATTCCGGCAACCGCGGAACACGAGAGTCGTCGCTATCACCGCTCGCCGCCCACGGCCCACTGAACGGCATCAGCATCCGCACCGACAACACCTCGCGCCGCTACATTCACTTCACCCCACGCGGCAACGCCATCCAGCCCAATGGCGCGTTTCACTCGAGCACACTGACCATCTGCGGTGAGGGTCAGTCGAGCTTTCGCGTCGTGTTCAACAAGGTGGGGCGCATTCGCACGGAATCAGGAAGCACCGAGGAGTTCTGCTCCCGCTGATCGACTTCGCAGTCCCCCAGCGACACAGTTCACACAACCCTGGCGCACATGACCGGATATCGCCCTATCGCGAACGGTCATCCATAGAAAAAGGACATTTCCCACAAGACAAGGCAGCATTGCCGCTATCTAAAAAGCGAGGAATGCGCCATGTCGCGCCGTAAGGCATCGGCGGGGTTTACCGTTATCGAGCTGATGATGGTGGTGTTTGTCGCGGCGATCTTCGTCGCCGTTGCACTACCAAGCTTCAGCACCGCCATCACCAACTCCCGCCTTCAATCAGCCAGCAACGAACTGGCCAGTCTGATTCAGTACGCGCGAAGCGCCGCGGTACAGAACAATCAGAGCATGAACATCTGTGCCAGCAGCGGCGTATGGAGCGTTCGCAAGAGTTGTACCGACGCCAGTGCAACTGTCCTGCGTTCATTTACCCCACCCACCGGCGTCACGGTGTCGGCATCGGTAACCAGCCTGACTTTCCGCTCGAATGGTACCGCCAGCGGCTCCGCGGATCTCATCGCCTGCGCGAACAGCACGGCCTCGTCCGGCTACAAGCTGAGCATTCAGGCCAGCGGTTTCGTGAAACTCAACGCCCAGGGCAAGGACGGTAGCGCCGCCCTGAGCTCCTGCACCCCTTCGTGAGATCCACGATGAAGAATATTCGCGGCTTCAGCATGATCGAAGTACTCATCACGTTGGTGCTGGTCTGCATCGGCGTGCTCGGCATGGTCGCCCTGCAGGGACGGACCGTGAGCTACACCCAGGACTCAGTGCAGCGCAACACTGCCGCCGCGCTGGCCAATGATCTGGTCGAAATGATTCGTGCCAACCCGACCGGCCTGCCAGCAAGCTCGGGGTTCTACAAGGCTGCCAACAGCGCCTTCCCCGACGCCCCTACCGCCGGTTGCAGCACCCCCACCAACGTTCCGTCAGAACAGTTGGCCTGCTGGGGACAGAAGGCCGGAAAGCTGCTGCCCGGTGCCAGCTCGCTGCTCACCAGCGACTTTTACGTTTGCCGATCGCTTAACGCCAACAGCTGCGGCAACGGCTCGGCCGTAGAGATCCAGCTGGCATGGACCGTCAAGCCCGGAGAGTGCATGGATAACAGTACGGCAACCACCTGTTATTACCGCCTGCGCACCGAAATCTAGGAATTCGAGATGAACAACCGACACCTGCAGCGCGGCCTCTCGATGATCGAACTGATGGTCGCGCTGGCCATCAGCAGCTTTCTCATCGTAGGGGTTACTCAGATCTACATTGATAACAAGCGCAGCTATACCTTCCAGCAGAGCCAGTCGGAGAATCAGGAAGGGTCTCGCTATTCCCTGATCTTCCTGCAGCAGGAGCTGGCGAAGGCAGGTTACCGCCGCCGCCCGGATGAGCCGATCGATTCGGCATTCAAGGCGGAAAACCTGTCAGGCTGCAACTTCGCCGCTGGCCAGACCGTGATGCGCATCAGCGCCAGTTCGGTCTGCATCCGCTACCAGCCGCGCGATAGCAATGATCGAGACTGCCAGGGCAACGCAGTCGCAACCGCCGCCGACTTCACATCGCCCTACACCAAGTCGACCGAGAACTTCGTAGAGCGGATCTGGTTCGACAGTGCCAACAACAATCTGGTGTGCACACGCCAGGCCGGCACCACCACCAAGGACGCGATCATGATGAGCGGCCTGGCAGACCTTCGCTTCGTTTTCGGCGTCGGTAGCGCCGCCAGCCCGCGCAACATCACTCAATACACGGCGAGCCCCACTACGACCCAGCCGATTCTTGCTGTGCGATTCATCACGCTGACTCGCAGCAGCTCCAACTATGTGCGCGATGCCAGCACTGCCGACAACGCCCTGCAGAACTGGAAGGATTACAGCGGCGCTACAGCCGCCGAAGTCACCGCGCTGAAAAACGCCGACAAGAGCCAGCTTTATCAATTCAGCCAGAACACCGTCACTCTCAGGAACCTGACGCCATGATGACCGCAAAGCCCCTCAGCAAGTCTTACGGCTCGCGGAACAAGCAAACCGGCGCCTCGCTGTTCATCGCGCTGGTTATCCTGCTGCTGGTCACCTTGCTGGCTCTCTCCAGCACTCGAGAAGTGGCGCTGGAGTCGCGCATTACTGCCAACTTCGTGGAACAGCAGCGCCTGTCGAACGGTGCCGAGGCAGGTCTGCGCGATGGCGAATACTCGATGATCAACCGCTTGCGTCCGCTGGAGCCGACAGCGTCCTGCGCAACAGCCGCCGCCGGCACCGTGCCGGACCCGTGCCTGCTCAAGCTGCGCAATAACACCGCCACCTATTCGCTGCTGTTCGCAACCGCAGGTCTGTCGCGCGCGTACTACCCCAAGGACGGTACGCAAGCCGATAGCAGAATGCCCATCGTCTGGTACGCACTACCTGCGCCAGGCGGTGCGGAATCCGGCGAAGCCGAGAACCCCGAGTACGGCAACATGATGAACCAGACGGGCACGTTCCGTTACGAAGTCAATGCCAAGGCTTCGACGACCACCACGAGCAATGCCGCTTACCTGCGTTCGACCACCGCCAAACTTTTCGACAACGGTGACCGTTGATGAAACTGACGACTTTCTCTCGCAAAGCAGCGATCAGCCTGCTGACCTGCTCGGCACTGTTCGGCGGCACTCAACAAGCTCAGGCAACGTTGCTCAACGTCGCGCAGTCGCCGTTGATCCTTTCCGAATCGGTTGCCCCCAACCTCGTCCTCACCCTGGATGACTCGGGCAGTATGCGTTACGCCTTCGCGCCGGACAGCATGGGTGACAATGGCGCCTACCGGCGCTTCAAGGCAGCTGTATTCAACCCGATGTACTACAACCCGGCAGTGACCTATCTGATCCCGACCAAGGTGAACAGTGACGGTTCGCGGGCAAATCCGGGCTACTCGACTTCCTTCACGGCGGCCTATTCCAACGGCCTGAAGACCAGTACTGGCACCACGGACCTGAGCACCTCCTACTGGGTCACACGCAACTCTGACCCAGCCAGCGCCCCCGGTTCCAACTTCACCTCCACCGACCCCACTTACGGCTGGCGTCAGTATGTCCAGAACCCCGACGCCGACTTCGGCCCCAGGGTCCTGAGCCAGACCACCACGACGGGCAATCCGCAAGTCACCAACAACTACACCTACAGTACCAACCTGCGTAGCTGCCCCAGCAACAACACGGTGGACCCCGACACCTCGACGAACTCCAACTCGACCACGGGGAGCGACGGCAACATCACCAAGGTCGACACCAGCACGACCACCACCTACGCCTATGTCAGTTGCAAGAAGAACAGCGGCAGTAGCAACCGTTACACACTCATCGTCAACGCGACGACCACCACCACCACCACCACCACAGTCAGCAGCCCAGATCGTACCCAGAGCAGAGTACCGGCGTACTACTACGTCTATGACTCGACCCTGACTGGCTGTACCTCCAGCACTGCCGACGACAACTGCTATCGACTGGTTACGGTATCCGCCACCTCCGGTGTAGGAAATACGGACGAACGCCAGAACTTCGCCATCTGGTATTCGTTCTATCGTACTCGCGCCCTCGCCACCCTCAGCGCGGCAAACCTGGCCTTCAACAGCCTGCCCACCAGCATCCGCCTGACCTGGCAGACACTGAACAGCTGCACCACTCTGAACTCCAGCGGCTGCGGCACGAACTACTTCCGCAAGTTTTCCGATCAGCACCGGGGCAATTTCTTCACCTGGCTGACGGGTGTTCCCTTCGTGGACGGCACCTCGTTGCGCCTGGCCATGAGCCGTGCCGGCGAGTTCCTGAAGACCTCGGACGCCTGGGCATATGACCCCAACCCGTTCACCTCCAGTGGGGGCCGCGGCACCACGGTGCAAAGTCCGACCTACGCCTGCCGTCCCAGCTATCAGATCATGATGACTGACGGTATGTGGAACGGTGACAACGGTTCCACCAGCGCCACCCTCAAGCCTGACCAGAACAACACGACCCTGCCCGACAGCAAGACCTACAGCAAGCAGGCACCGTTCAACGACGCGACCCAGAACACCCTGGCCGACCTGGCCTTCCACTACTGGGCGACTGACGCCAATACCAGTCTCGACAACGATGTGAAGCCGCTTCTGGTCGCCCCCAACACCAGCGATGCGACCGCCGAGTACTGGGACCCGCGTAACGACCCGGCCACCTGGCAACACCTGGTGAACTACACCATCGGCCTGGGCCTGACCAGCGCCCTCGACAAGCCGGGCATTCCGTGGAGTGGCGACACCTATGGTGGCGCAGGCTATACCGCGCTGAAGAATGGCACCGCCTGGCCGGCAGCCAGTGCGGACAGCGCCAACAACGTCTACGACCTCTGGCACACCGCAATCAACTCCCGCGGCGAGTTCTTCAGCGCCGACAGCCCGGACAAGATCGTCGAAGCCTTCCGCACGATCATCAACCGCATCAGTAACCGCACCGCATCGGCCAGCGCCCCGGGCGTAACTGCCTCGGTGGTAGAGGACACCATTACTCGCGAGGTCTACGAGACCCAGTTCAACAGCGAAGACTGGTCCGGCAACCTGATCAAATACACCATCGACAGCAATGGGGCTCGCACCCAATCCTGGGACCTGGCAACGACCCTCAATGGCGTGCAGGCCTCGACCCGCAATATCAAGATGTTCAGCAGCTCGGGCACCAGCAAGCTGAAGGACTTCACCTGGGCGAACCTCAGCACAGCCCAGCAGACCTTGCTGAACCGCGACTACGACACCACCAACTCCACTGCCGATACCAAGGGTGCGCAGCGCGTCGCCTACGTACGTGGCGACCAGAGCAACGAAGGCAGTGCCTCCGGCCAGTTCCGCGAGCGCAGCAGCGTCGTTGGCGACATCATCAACTCGTCGCCGGTACTCGTCGGTACACCGAAGTATCTGGCCTACCTTGCCGACGCAATCGATGGCGCCACCACGGATGGAAGCAGCAAGTACGCGGCGTTCCGTACCGCCAATAGCGCGGAAGGCGCCAACCCGGCCCGCCGTCCGATGGTCTACGTCGGCAGTAACGACGGCATGCTGCATGGTTTCGACACCCGCACCGGCGCCGAAGTCTTCTCCTACGTGCCCAGCGCCGTGATCGAGAACCTCTACAAGCTGCCCGCCAAGAAGTACAAGGGCGGCGCTCACCAGTTCTTTGTCGACGGCACGCCTGTGGTATCGGATGTCTATTACGGCGATGCCTGGCATACCGTGCTGGTCGGCACCCTCCGCGCTGGCGGCCGCTCGATGTTCGCGCTGGACATTACCAATCCGGATGCCATCACCCTGCTCTGGGAAAAGAGCTTCGATACCAGCAGCACCTACACCAACATGGGCTACACCTTCCCCACGCCGTCCATTGCCCGCCTGCACAACGGCAAATGGGCGGTAGTCACCGGCAACGGCTACGGAAACCAGAGCGCAACCGACGCCGACAAGGCATCGCTGATGATCCTGGACGTGCAAACCGGCGACATGATCAAGGAGCTGGTCGTCACCGGCGACAATACCAAGGCCAACGGCATGTCCAGCGTGAAGCTGGCCGATAACAACAGCGATGGCGTGGCCGACTACGCCTACGCGGGCGACCTGCAAGGCAACCTCTGGCGCTTCGATCTGTTCCCCGCCAGCGCCCGCGACAACAGCGGAACCGATCCCTTCAAGCGCGGCACCGGGGGGATTGTGGACTCCACAAGCAATGCCAATGACTTTGCCGTCTCCTACGGTGGAAAGCCGCTCTACACCGCCAAGGACAGCCGCGCTACGGGCGCGACTGCACAGACCATCATGGCGGCACCGTCGCTGGTACGGCATCCGACGACCCTGGGCTACCTCGTGATCTTCGGAACCGGTAAATACTTCGAAACCACTGACGGCAACGTCGATTCGACCCGAGCCCAGAGCATCTACGGCATCTGGGACCGCAAGACCCGCGCGCAAAGCACTTCGGCCCCGAACCCGGCACTGGCGCGCAGCAATCTTGTTACCCAGACCATCACCGAGGAAGCTGCGAACAATCCGTTCGCCAGCAATACCAACGTAGAGGGTATTCGCACAGTCAGTCAGACCTCGATCCAGTGGTACACCACCAACGCCACCGACACGACGGACAGCAGCGTGAACAAGTGGGGTTGGGTCCTGGACCTGAAGATCGATGGCTCGAGCACCCTGAGCGGCGAAATGATGATCAACCCGATGTCGACTCGCGGCACGACACTACTGGTCAACACGCTGACTCCCAATGCCGACCCATGCAAGGAAGGTGTCGACTCGTGGATCTATGGTCTCGACCCGTACACAGGTGGTCGGACCAAGTACAACGTGTTCGACTTGAACAATGACAAGACCATTAATGATGGTGACACCTACGGTAGTGGTAACAGCGTGGTGTCGGGTTACAAGAAACCCGGCGCAGGCGGTTTCACTACCAACAATGGTGAGATTTACACCTCTCCAGGTCTGGGCAGCGGCATGATGTACAGCTCTGGCCCGACCTCCACCGGGCGCCAGACTTGGCGAGCCATCCCTGAGGAAGCACGATGAAAACCTCTGCAAGCATGTCCGCAGGCTTCACGCTGATGGAGTTGATGATCGTGGTCGCGGTTATCGGCGTCCTGGCGGGCATCGCCTACCCAAGCTATTCGAACTATGTTCTGCGCGCGAATCGCAGTGAAGCTCAGTCAATGCTCAATGACGCTGCCGCGCGGCAGGAGCGCTACTACGCGCAGAACTACGCCTATGTCGTCAGCGCTACCGATCTGGGCAAGCTCGGTATGCGCAACACCACGGGCACCGGTAGCTCGACAGCAGTCAAGTCGGACACCGGGAAGTACACCTTGAGCGTTGGCACCGATAACAGCGGCTACATCCTGACAGCCACTCGAGCAGGCTCCCAGGTTGCTGATACAGCCTGCGGCAACCTCACGCTCAACGGTGCTGGAGTCAAAGGCGTAAGCGCTACAGGCGCCAGCGTCACAGACTGCTGGAAGTAAGTGCCCAACAAAAAAGCCCGATCAACTGATCGGGCTTTTTTATTGCCAGGACTAATCCGCGCTCAGAGCGCCTTGACGCGCAGTTCCTTGGGCATGGAGAAGGTAATGTTCTCCTCCCGCCCGTCGAGCTCCACTTCAGGCTCCGCACCCCAGTCGCGCAGTTGCTGGATCACGCCACGCACCAGCACTTCCGGAGCCGAGGCGCCGGCGGTGATGCCGATGCGCTGCACGCCATCGAACCATTCCTTCTGCATGTCCTCGGCACCGTCGATCAGGTAGCCGGGAGTGCCCATGCGCTCGGCCAGTTCGCGCAGGCGGTTGGAGTTGGAGCTGTTCGGGCTGCCCACTACCAGCACCAGGTCGCACTGGTCAGCCAGCTCCTTTACCGCGTCCTGGCGGTTCTGGGTGGCGTAGCAGATATCGTTCTTGCGCGGGCCCTGGATGTGCGGGAATTTCGCGCGCAGTGCATCGATCACCTTGGAAGTGTCGTCCATCGACAGGGTGGTCTGGGTGACAAAATGCAGCGCTTCGGCGTTGCGCACTTCCAGCGCGGTGACGTCGTCTTCGTCTTCCACCAGGTAGATGGCACCGCCGTTGGAGGCATCGTACTGGCCCATGGTGCCTTCCACTTCCGGATGACCTTCGTGGCCGATCAGGATGCACTCGTGGCCGTCACGGCTGTAGCGCACGACTTCCATGTGCACCTTGGTCACCAGCGGACAGGTCGCGTCGAAGACCTTCAGACCACGGTTCTCGGCCTCCTTGCGCACGGCCTGGGAAACCCCGTGGGCACTGAAGATGACGATGGTGTCGTCCGGCACCTGGTCGAGCTCCTCGACGAACACGGCGCCGCGGTCGCGCAGATTCTCCACCACGAACTTGTTGTGCACCACTTCATGGCGCACGTAGATCGGCGGGCCGAAGACGTCGAGGGCGCGGTTGACGATCTCGATCGCCCGGTCGACGCCGGCGCAGAAGCCGCGGGGATTGGCGAGTTTGATTTGCATGGTGGCCTCGGGTGCTACGCAAGCCGGCCCACGAGGGGCCGGTAGGAATACATCGCCTGATGCGAAACGGCCCACTGAATCCGGGCCGGCCGCACGATCAGGCTGATTTCACATCAATGATATCGACTTCGAAGGCGAGCGTTTTGCCAGCCAGCGGATGGTTGAAGTCGATGGTGACGTGTTGCTCGTCGAACTCTTTGACGACGCCCGGCAGCTCGGTCTTGGCGGCATCGTTGAAGATCACCAGCAGGCCTTCGGCCAGTTCCATGTCCTGGAACTGGTCGCGCGGCATCACCTGCACATTGGCCGGGTTAGGCTGGCCGAAGCCCGCCTCCGGCTCGATGGTCAGGGTGCGCTTGTCGCCAGCCTTGAGGCCGAACAGCGCCTGCTCGAAGCCCGGCAGCAGGTTGCCGTCACCGACCTTGAAGGTGGCCGGTTGCTTGTCGAAGGTGCTGTCGACGACGTTGCCGTCTTCGAGTTTCAGGGCGAAATGCAGGGTGACTTGGGAATCACCACCAATACGGACATCAACCATTGGCGGTCTCTCCGGAATTTTTCGATTTGAACATGTCCAGCGCCAGCATGATGGCGCCGACGGTGATGGCGCTGTCGGCCAGGTTGAAGGCCGGGAAGCGCCAGCGGTCCTGCCAGTGGACGAGGATGAAGTCCACCACGTGGCCCAGGACCATGCGGTCGTACAGGTTGCCCAGCGCGCCGCCCAGCACCAGGGCCAGGGCGATGGCCAGCCAGGTCTCGCCGCGCTTGAGGCGTTTGAGCCAGACCACCAGCACGACGCTGACCACGATGGCGATCAGGGCAAACAGCCAGCGCTGCCAGCCGGAGCTGTCGGCGAGGAAGCTGAACGCGGCGCCGGTGTTGTAGGCCAGGGTCCAGCTGAACAGGTCGGGGATGACCACGATCTGCTGGTACATGGTCAGCTCAGCCTGGAAGAAGGCCTTGGAGACCTGATCCAGGACGAACACCAGCACGGTGATCCACAGCCAGGGCAGGCGACCGAAGCGATCGGCGTTAGGCATAGTGACGCACCTCGCCCGCGCCTTCGATGTTCTCGACGCAGCGACCGCACAGTTCCGGATGAGCGGCATTGCTGCCGACATCCGCGCGGAAGTGCCAGCAACGGCCGCACTTGGCGTGGGAGGACTTCACCACCTGCAGCTTCAGGCCCGGCAGTTCACTCGCTACCGCATCGGCGGGCGCGGCGGACAGCGGCGCGACGGTGGCGGCGGAGGTAATCAGCACGAAGCGCAGCTCGTTGCCCAGCTTCTCCAGGCGCTTGGCCAGGGAGTCTTCGGCGTAGAGGGTGATCTCGGCCTGCAGGTTGCCGCCGATGGTCTTGGCGCTGCGCAGGTTCTCCAGTTCCTTGTTCACGGCGGCCTTGGCAGCCATGACTTCGTCCCAGTAGGCGCGATCCAGCTCGGCGTCGGCCGGCAGTTCCGCGAGACCGTCGTACCAGGTGGTCAGCATCACCGACTCGGCGCGCTCGCCCGGCATGAAGCTCCAGATTTCCTCGGCCGTGAAGGCCATGATCGGCGCGATCCAGCGCACCAGGGCCTCGGCGATGTGGAACAGCGCGGTCTGGCAGGAACGGCGGGCAACGCTGTTGGCCTGGGTGGTGTACTGGCGGTCCTTGATGATGTCCAGGTAGAAGCCGCCCAGCTCCTGCACGCAGAAGTTGTGCACCTTGGAGTAGACGTTCCAGAAGCGGTAGTCGCGGTAGGCCTCTTCCAGCTCGCGCTGCAGCTGCAGCGCGCGGTCGATGGCCCAGCGGTCCAGGGCCAGCAGCTGGTCGTTGGGCAGCAGGTCCTTGGCCGGGTCGAAGCCGGACAGGTTGGACAGCAGGAAGCGCGTGGTATTGCGGATACGACGGTAGGCGTCGGCGCTGCGCTGGAGGATCTGCTGGGAAACGGCGATCTCACCGGAGTAGTCGGTGGACGCAACCCACAGGCGCAGGATGTCGGCGCCCATGCTGTCGATCACGGTCTGCGGCACCACGGTGTTGCCCAGGGACTTGGACATCTTGCGGCCGGACTCGTCCACGGTGAAGCCGTGGGTCAGCAGTTGGCGGTACGGCGCATGGCCGTCGATCGCGCAGCCGGTCAGCAGCGACGAGTGGAACCAGCCGCGGTGCTGGTCGGAACCTTCCAGGTAGAGATCGGCGGCCGGACCGCTGGCATGGCCCAGCTCGGCGTGGGAGCCGCGCAGCACGTGCCAGTGGGTGGTGCCGGAGTCGAACCAGACGTCCAAGGTGTCGTTGATCTTGTCGTACTGCGCGGCTTCATCGCCCAGCAGTTCGGCGGCGTCGAGCTTGAACCAGGCTTCGATGCCCTCTTTCTCGACGCGCAGGGCCACTTCTTCCATCAGCTCGACGGTGCGCGGGTGCAGCTCGCCGGTGGCCTTGTGCAGGAAGAACGGAATCGGTACGCCCCAGTTGCGCTGGCGCGAGATGCACCAGTCCGGACGGCCGGCGATCATGCCGTGCAGGCGCGCCTGGCCCCAGTTGGGCACGAATTCGGTCTGCGTGATGGCCTCCAGCGCGCGCTCGCGCAGGGTTGCGCCGGTCTGCGGCTGCTTGTCCATGCCGACGAACCACTGCGCGGTGGCGCGGTAGATCAGCGGGGTCTTGTGGCGCCAGCAGTGCATGTAGCTGTGGTTGATGGCCGCGTGCTTGAGCAGCGCGCCAACTTCGTCGAGCTTGTCGACGATATTCGGGTTGGCCTTCCAGATGAACTGGCCGCCGAAGAACGGCAGGTCGGCCACGTACACGCCGTTGCTCTGCACCGGGCTGAGGATGTCGTCGTTGACCATGCCGTACTGCTTGCAGGTACGGAAGTCGTCCTCACCGTAGGCCGGGGCGGAGTGAACCACGCCGGTGCCGGCGCCCAGTTCGACGTACTCGGCCAGGTAGACCGGCGACAGGCGCTCGTAGAACGGATGACGGAAACGGATCAGGTCCAGCGCTTCGCCTTGTGCGGTAGCGATGACCTTGCCTTCCAGGCCATAACGCTGCAGGCAGGACTCGACCAGCTCCTCGGCCAGCACCAGCAGGCGCTCGCCGGTATCGACCAGGGCGTAGGTGAATTCAGGGTGAACGTTCAGCGCCTGGTTGGCCGGAATGGTCCAGGGGGTGGTGGTCCAGATGACGATGGCGGCCGGCTTGGGCAGGCTGGCCAGGCCGAAGGCGGCAGCCAGCTTGCCTTCGTCTTCCACCGGGAAGGCGACGTCGATGGCGTCGGACTTCTTGTCGGCATACTCGACTTCCGCCTCGGCCAGGGCCGAACCGCAGTCGAAGCACCAGTTCACCGGCTTCAGGCCCTTGAACACGAAGCCCTGCTTGACCATCTCGGCGAGGGCGCGGATTTCGCCAGCCTCGTTGGAGAAGTTCATGGTCTTGTAGGGGTTGTCCCAGTCACCCAGCACACCCAGACGGATGAAGTCGGCCTTCTGCCCTTCGATCTGCTCGGCGGCGTATTCACGGCACAGTTCGCGGGTCTTGTCCGCCGGCAGGTTCTTGCCGTGGGTGGTCTCGACCTTGTGCTCGATCGGCAGGCCGTGGCAGTCCCAACCCGGCACATAAGGGGCGTCGTAGCCGGCCAGGGTCTTGGAGCGGACGATGATGTCCTTGAGGATCTTGTTGACCGCGTGACCGATATGGATGCTGCCGTTGGCGTAGGGCGGGCCATCGTGCAGGATGAATTTCGGGCGACCTTCGCCAATCTTCCGCAGCTTCTGGTACAGGCCAATGTCGTTCCAGAGCTTCAGGGTCTGCGGCTCGCGCTGCGGCAGGCCGGCTTTCATCGGGAAGTCGGTTTCGGGAAGGTTCAGAGTGGCTTTGTAATCGGTCATCTCAGGGCCTGTTCAGGATCTTCAATCAAGCGGTTGGCCCAGCCAGTAGGCTCGGGCGGCGGCGATGTCGGCGAGGATGGCCGCCTTGAGTGCCTCGAGCGAGGCAAAACGCTGCTCATCACGCAGCTTCTGGTGGAACGTGATATCCAGGTGCTGGCCGTACAGATCGCCGGCGAAATCCAGCAGATGCACTTCCAGATGGGGCCGACCGTCGCCATTCACGGACGGCCGGGTGCCGATGTTGGCAACCCCGTTCTGGCGCTGGCCAGCCACCATCGTGCTGACCAGGTAAACGCCATTGAGCGGCGCCTTGCGGCGCTTGAGCTGGATGTTCGCGGTGGGCGAACCCAGCGTGCGCCCCAGCTTCTGCCCGTGCAGCACGCGGCCGCTCAGGCGATACGGGCGCCCCAGCAGGCGTTCGACCATGTGCAGGTCGCCGTCGGCCAGGTCCTTGCGGATACGCGAGCTGCTCACACGCATGCCGTCGACTTCCACGGTGGTCGCGGCTTCGACGGTGAAGCCCTGCTCCGCACTGGCGTTGACCAGGAAAGCGAAGTCGCCGGAACGGTCGCAGCCGAAGCGAAAATCATCGCCCACTTCCAGATGGCGAACGCGCAGGCCCTCCACCAGCACCTGGCGAACGAACTCGGCGGCCGACAGCTCGCGCAGACGGCGGTTGAACGCCAGGCAGAGGACAAAGTCGACGCCGTACTGGCGCAGCAGTTCGAGCTTCTCGCGCAGGCGGCTCAGGCGCACCGGCGCGGCATCGGGCGCGAAATATTCGCGCGGCTGCGGCTCGAAGATCACCACGCAGCTGGGCACGCCCAGCTCCAGCGAACGCTCGCGCAGACGCCCCAGGATCGCCTGGTGGCCGAGATGGACGCCGTCGAAATTACCGATGGTGGCGACACAGCCCCCGGACAGGGGCCGCAGGTTGTGAAGGCCTCGAAGCAGCTGCATAGCGCGCGTATTGCTCAGAAAGTGGTCGATTATACCCACACCCGCCGCCGCGCGACAGGCAAAATGCCGTCGCCGCAAACGGATGCAATGCTTTGCCCGGCGAAGGCTACAGCACCGCGCGGCGGGAGAAGTCCCGCAGGCGGAAGCCGAGAAGCGCCAGCATACCGAAATAGGCGACCACACCGGCCACCACCAGCGCACCCAGGCGCACCAGGCGAATCGGCATGCCGCCCTGATCCCAGGCCGGCATGAAGTGCATCATGCCAATCAGCACCGCGCACATCACCAGTACAGCTACGACTAATTTGCCGATGAACTTGCCCCAGCCCGACTGCGGCTCGAACAGTTGCTGCTTGCGCAACTGCCAGAACAGCAAGCCCGCGTTCAGGCAGGCCGCCAGGCTGATGGCCAGGGCCAGGCCCGCGTGCTTGAGCGAGCCAATGAACACCAGGTTCATCAGTTGGGTGGAAACCAGGGTGAACAGCGCGATTTTCACCGGTGTCTTGATGTTCTGCCGCGCATAAAAGCCCGGCGCCAGCACCTTCACCAGGATGATGCCGAGCAGGCCGACCGCATAAGCGATCAGCGCGTGCTGGGTCATCAGGGCGTCGTGGGCGCTGAACTTGCCGTACTGGAACAGCGCGACGGTCAGCGGCTCGGCGATCACGGCCAGCGCCAGGGAGCACGGCAACACCAGCAGGAAGCACAGGCGCAAGCCCCAGTCCATCAGCCGCGAATACTCGTGGCGGTCATCGCTGGCGTAGGTCTTGGCCAGCGACGGCAGCAGGATGGTGCCCAGCGCCACGCCGAGCACGCCGGACGGCAGCTCCATCAGACGATCCGCGTAGTACATCCAGGACACGGAACCGGCAACCAGGAACGAGGCGAAGATAGTGTTGATGATCAGCGAAATCTGGCTGACCGAGACACCGAGGATCGCCGGCCCCATCTGTTTCATCACGCGCCAGACGCCGGAATCGCGCAGGTTGATGCGCGGCAGCACCAGCATGCCGATCTTCTTCAGGTGCGGCAGCTGATAAAGAAGCTGCGCCAGACCGCCAGCCAGTACCGCCCAGCCCAGCGCCATGATCGGCGGGTCGAAGTACGGCGTCAGGAACAGCGCGAAGAGGATCATGCTGACGTTCAGCAGGGTCGGCACGAAGGCCGGCACCGAGAAGCGGTTCCAGGTATTGAGGATCGCCCCCGCCAGGGAGGCCAGCGAGATCAGCAGGATATAAGGGAAGGTCACCCGCAGCAGGGAGCTGGTGAGTTCGAACTTCTCCGGCGAATCGACAAAGCCGGGCGCCGTCACCCAGATCACCCAGGGTGCAGCCAGCATTCCCAGTGCGGTGACCAGCGCCAGGATCAGCGTCAGCAGACCGGACACATAGGCGATGAAGGTGCGCGTCGCCTCCTCGCCCTGCTGGGTTTTGTACTCCGCCAGGATCGGCACGAAAGCCTGGGAGAAGGCGCCCTCGGCGAATATGCGGCGCAGCAGGTTGGGCAGCTTGAAGGCGACGAAGAAGGCGTCGGTGGCCATGCCGGCGCCGAACATGCGCGCGACGATCGTGTCACGCACGAAGCCGAGCACCCGCGAGATCATGGTCATCGAGCTGACCGCGGCCAGCGATTTGAGTAGGTTCATAGCGTCCAAAACAGGTAGAATGGCCGCCCCTGCCGGGCGCGGCACTGGCTTCGAGCGACTGCTCGAGCGCCAGGCGAAGCGCAGCAGTGTAGGGCCGCGGTGCGAATAAATCACCCCGTCCACCGGCCAGTGTGCGCCCGTCGCACCACTCGTCGGAGGTTGCCCATACCCTTGACAAGGCCTTGATGCAACGGCATTATTCGCGGCCTTAATTTATTCGCAACATCCCAAGTTTTTTTCGAGGAGCTCGACGGTGGCCAACACACCTTCCGCCAAAAAACGCGCCAAACAGGCTGAGAAGCGTCGCAGCCACAACGCCAGCCTGCGTTCCATGGTTCGTACCTACATCAAGAACGTAGTCAAAGCAGTCGACGCCAAGGACCTGCCGAAGGCCCAGGCCGCTCTGGTTGCTGCCGTACCGGTCATCGACCGCATGGCTGACAAAGGCATCATCCACAAGAACAAGGCCGCTCGCCACAAGAGCCGCCTGAACGCCCACGTGAAGGCCCTGGCCACCGCGTAAGCGTTCCGTTCTTGAAAAACCGGCCCCAGGGCCGGTTTTTTATTGCCTGCGATTTGCTTGCCGGACACTTATCCATAGGGCTGTTTTTCTGCAGGCAAAAAGAAAGGGCGGTCAACCCGCCCTTTTCTTTCTTACTTCTCAGGCCACGGCATGATCGGGATCGCCGTCACCGCATTCTGCGGACTGCCCTCGATCACCCGGTCGCTGTAGACCAGATAGACCAGCGCATTGCGCTTCTTGTCGAAGAAACGCACCACCTGCATGGTCTTGAACACCAGAGAGGTACGCTGCTGGAACACCACCTCGCCGTCCTTGAGCTCACCTGCAAAGCGGATCGGCCCCACCTGGCGACAGGAGATCGATGCCTCGGCACGATCTTCCGCCAGCCCCAGACCACCCTTCACACCGCCAGTCTTGGCTCGCGACAGGTAGCAACTGACACCCTCCACCTTGGGATCATCGAAAGCCTCAACGACGATCTTGTCGTTAGGCCCGACCCATTTGAAAACAGTGGACACCTCACCGACCACATCGGCGCGGGCCAATGCCGGCAGCAACAGCAGTGCAGCGATCAATCCCTTGCGCATGCGAACGCTCCTCAGACCAGAACCAGGTTGTCGCGGTGCACCAGCTCCGGACCATCGACATAACCCAACAGACCTTCGATCGCGTCGGTCGGCTGGCCGATGATCTTTTGCGCCTCGAGCGCACTGTAGTTGGCCAGCCCACGGGCGATCTCGCGACCCTGCTGATCCACACAGACCACCATCTCACCGCGCCGGAAGCTGCCCTGCACAGCCTTCACACCGACCGGCAGCAGGCTCTTGTGATCCTGCGACAGCGCCTTCACCGCACCATCGTCGAGCACCAGGGTGCCGCGCATCTGCAGGTGGCCGGCCAGCCACTGCTTGCGCGCGGCCTTGCGGCTCCGCTCGGGAGTCAGCAGCGTACCGAGACGCTCACCCACACGCAGACGATCCAGCACGCGCTCGATACGACCACCAACGATGACCGTATGCGCACCGGAACGCGCCGCGAGACGGGCCGCGCGCAGCTTGGTCTGCATGCCGCCGCGCCCCAGCGCGCCGCCCGTACCGCCAGCCACGGCATCCAGCGCCGCATCATCGGCACGAGCCTCGAAGATCAGTTGGGCATCGGGGTTATTGCGCGGATCGGCATCGAACATGCCGTCGCGATCGGTGAGGATCACCAGCAGGTCAGCCTCGACCAGGTTGGCCACCAGCGCCGCCAGGGTGTCGTTGTCGCCGAAGCGGATCTCGTCGGTGACCACGGTGTCGTTCTCGTTGATCACCGGGATCACGCCGAGATCCACCAGCGTGCGCAAGGTGTTGCGCCCGTTCAGGTAGCGCTTGCGATCGGACAGGTCGTCATGGGTCAACAGCACCTGAGCGGTCTGCAAGCCGTGCACGCCGAAGCTCGACTCCCAGGCCTGCACCAGGCCCATCTGCCCCACCGCGGCGGCCGCCTGCAGCTCGTGCATGTCACTAGGTCGAGCAACCCAACCCAGGCGACTCATGCCCGCCGCCACAGCACCGGAAGACACCAGCACCAGCTCGACGCCCGCGCAATGCAGCGCGACCATCTGCTCGACCCAGACCGCCATGGCGTCGCGATCCAGACCGCGACCATCGGCGGTCAGCAACGCACTGCCAATCTTGACTACCCAGCGCTTGGCGCCAGTTACCTTCTCACGCATACCCTCAACCTTAGAACCTGTCCAATGTCTGCCTGCGCTTGCCCATGCTGCGTTAAAAGCAGGCTCAAAATGCTCATTTACCACTCGTAAACTGCGCTTTTTCACCTGCTTTTGCCTTGCCTGAGCTGCGCTCGGCGAGACTTTGAACAGGCTCTAGAAGTCAGGCTTCACACGTTTCATCCGGACCGGCGGGCGCAGCTCCGATCAAGGCACGTAGAAGATTTCCGGCCCATCGCCGTCGTCTTCGTCATCCTCGAAATCATCGTCATCCACATCGTCGACATTCTTCAGACCAGAGCGACGCAGTGCACGGGCGTCGTCCAGAGCCTGCAGACGGGCGCGAGCCTCGTCTTCGATGCGCTGATCCAGGGCCGCCAGGGCTTCGCCATAGGCCGGCTCTTCCTCGATCCGCAGAGTGCGCTCGTCGAGGTACTTCATGATGTCCTGGCTCAGCTTCTCGGTGCCTTCGCGCTCCAGAGCAGAAATCACGTAGACCGGCCCCTCCCAACCGAGGCGCTCGACCACAGCCTGCTTGCGACGCTCCTGCTCCTCGGGCTCGAGGATCTGGTCCATCTTGTTCAGCACCAGCCAGCGATCACGCTCGGTCAGCGCCGGGCTGAATTTTTCCAGCTCGTGGACGATGGTTTCCGCAGCATCGGCCGGGTCACTCTCATCCAGCGGCGCCATGTCGACGATATGCAGCAGCAGGCGAGTACGCGCCAGGTGCTTGAGGAAGCGGATACCCAGGCCGGCACCTTCGGCGGCACCTTCGATCAGGCCGGGAATGTCGGCGACCACGAAGCTCTTGAAGCGACCGACGCTGACCACGCCCAGGTTTGGCACCAGGGTGGTGAAGGGATAGTCGGCAACCTTCGGCTTGGCGGCAGACACCGCACGGATAAAGGTGCTCTTGCCGGCGTTGGGCAGGCCGAGCAGACCGACGTCCGCCAGCACCTTCAGCTCCAGCTTGAGATCACGTGCATCGCCAGGCTTGCCTGGAGTGGTCTGGCGCGGCGCACGGTTGGTGCTGGACTTGAAGCGGGTATTGCCCAGACCGTGCCAACCACCCTGCGCAACCATGATGCGCTGACCGGCAACGGTCAGGTCGCCGATGATCTCCTGGGTATTGGCATCGATGATGGTGGTGCCGACCGGCACGGGCAGGACGAGATCGTCGCCCTTGGCGCCCGTGCAGTCCTTGCTGCCGCCGTTCTCGCCGCGCTGGGCGTCGAAACGACGGGTGTAGCGGTAGTCCACCAGGGTATTCAGGTTCTCGTCGGCCTCGAGATACACCGAGCCGCCGTCGCCACCGTCACCGCCGTTGGGACCGCCTTTCTCGATGAACTTCTCGCGGCGGAAGCTCATGAGGCCGTTGCCGCCGTCACCGGCTTTCACGTGGATGGATACTTCGTCGACGAATTTCATTGCGAACGCCTCCCGCCGAGCCGGCGGGTTGAAAATAAGAAAAGGAGCATAGGATACAGCCAAGTCCGCGCAAACGCCCGAACCGACAGCACCTCGCCTGGAAACGCCAGAAACAAAAAAGCCCCGTCGCGAGACAGGGCTTTTTCAGTGAGAGCTCGCTTAGGCAGCGACGACGCTTACATAGCGACGGCCAAAGGCGCCTTTCACTTCGAACTTGATCACGCCGTCGACTTTAGCGAACAGGGTGTGATCCTTGCCCATGCCAACGCCGTAGCCAGCGTGGAACTGGGTACCGCGCTGACGCACGATGATGTTGCCTGCTTTCACAGCCTGGCTACCGAACAGCTTCACGCCAAGGCGTTTGCTTTCTGAGTCGCGGCCGTTGCGGGTACTACCGCCAGCTTTTTTGTGTGCCATGAGTCAATTCTCCTGAAGAGGAATTAGGCCTGGATGCCGGTGATCTTGATTTCAGTGAACCACTGGCGGTGGCCCTGACGCTTCATGTGGTGCTTGCGGCGGCGGAACTTGATGATGCGCACTTTGTCGTGACGACCGTGGGAAACCACTTCTGCGGTCACTTTCGCGCCTTCTACCACCGGCAGGCCGATCTTGACGTCATCGCCGTTGGCGACCAGCAGGATGCGATCCAGGTTGATCGCTTCGCCGGTGGCAACGTCGAGTTTCTCGACCTTGAGGAATTCGCCTTCGGTGACTTTGTATTGCTTGCCACCAGTAACAATTACTGCGTACATCTGGATGTCTCCGTTAGACCTGCTCACCCGACGCTTTATAGAAAGAGGAATCGGTCGGCATGGCTGCATGGGGCCGGAAAGGACGCCCGTGCAATTGCGTAAGGCAGGATATGCCAGGGAAGTTCGGGGCCGCGATTCTACGCAAACACTCGGCGCGGATCAAGCCCCATGGGGCCTTGCCTTGACAGGCCTTCCCCCCGCCACCTAGCATGCCGCGCAATCTACGAGGAGCGCTGTCTTTAATGCAACCCCAGGCTTTCTATCGCGTGGTGGCGGACGACTTCACCGCCGTCGACGGCATCATCCGTCGCCAACTCACTTCCCGCGTTCCCCTGGTGGAAAAGATCGGCGACTACATCATCTCCGCCGGCGGCAAGCGCCTTCGCCCGCTGCTGGTGCTTCTCTCGGGCAAGGCCCTGGGCTATTCGGGCGATGACCTGAAGCTGCTGGCCGCCACCATCGAATTCCTGCACACCTCCACCCTGCTGCACGACGACGTGGTCGACGCTTCCGGCCTGCGCCGCGGCCGCGCCACTGCCAATGCCCAATGGGGCAACGCGCCGAGCGTGCTGGTGGGCGACTTCCTTTATGCGCGCTCCTTCGAAATGATGGTCGAGCTGGGCTCCATGCCGGTCATGCGCATCATTTCCCAGGCCACCCGCGTGATCGCCGAGGGCGAAGTACTGCAGCTGTCCAAGGTTCGCGACGCCAGTACTACCGAAGAAACCTACATGGAAGTCATCCGCGGCAAGACCGCGATGCTCTTCGAAGCGTCCACCCACAGCGCCGCTGCGCTGGCCGAAGCGCCGGCCGAGCAGGCCGAGGCGCTGCGCCTGTTCGGCGACGCCCTGGGCATCGCCTTCCAGTTGGTGGACGACCTGCTCGACTACCGCGGCGACGCTGCCAGCCTGGGCAAGAACGTCGGCGATGACCTCGCCGAAGGCAAGCCTACCCTGCCGCTGATCGCCACCATGCGCGACGGCACCCCGGAACAGGCCGCGCTGGTGCGCAAGGCCATCCAGCAGGGCGGCAGCCAGGATCTGGAAGGCATCCGCGCCGCCGTCGAGGCTGCCGGCGCCCTGGACTACACCGCCAACCTGGCTCGTGACTATGCCGCCCGCGCCATCGAGCACCTCAAGTCACTGCCGGACAACGAATACCGCGCCGCGCTGATCGAACTGGCCGAGTTCTCGGTCGCCCGCACACACTGATCCGCCGCTTCGCCAAAGCCCGCCCCGGTTCGCCGCGGCGGGCTTTTTATTGCCTAGCCGTTGACCGGGAACAACAGATCGTCGCCTGCGTGAAAATTTTTCCAATTCAGGCTTGCTATTGAGATAATAAGAATTATTCTCATTAAACGGTCTGCACGGAGGAACACGCCATGACCTACATGATCGACGCCTGGCTGGATCGCCCACATCCCTACCTGCGCATCCTGCATCGGGACACCGGGGAAGTCTGCGCGGTACTCGAAGAAGAAGCCCTGGATGAACTGCGTGAACAGGGTGGCCTGGAGCTGTCCGAACTGAGCACCAGCGAGCCACTGGTACTCAAGGAGCTGGTGCGCAACCTGTTCCTGTTCTGTTATGCCCGCGCACTGCGCTAGTCGACCACAACCACGGCTGCAAACAACCCTTGCAGCGGTGCCGAGAGGTTCGCGAGCAATGGCTGGGCGCCCCCCCTCGGTCCTACAAAAAGCGGGTGCAGTGTGAAGATTGCGGCGGTGCAGGACGCGCCGCCGGTGCTCCGCCGCCCGGGAGGCGGATGCACAAAGGGGCGCCGAAGCGCCCCTTTTCCTGCGGAGCGGCCAGGGATGGCGCTCCGCAGCGAACCCTCGGGAATCAGAGGATTTCCAGCAGCTCGACATCGAACACCAGCACACTGTGCGGCGGGATGCTGCCGACGGCCTGGCCGCCGTAGGCCAGCTCGCTCGGCACGTGCAGACGCCATTTGCTGCCAGCGTTCATCAGTTGCAGGGCCTCGACCCAACCGGCGATTACACCACCCACCGGGAATTCTGCCGGCTGGCCGCGCTCGTAGGAGCTGTCGAAGACGGTGCCGTCGACCAGGGTGCCGTGGTAGTGGGTACGCACGGTGTCTTCGCGGGACGGCTTGGCACCTTCGCCGCTGACCAGTACTTCGTACTGCAGACCGGACGGCAGGACAGTCACGCCTTCGCGCTTGGCGTTGTCCACCAGGTACTCGCGGCCAACGGCGGCGGCAGCTTCGGCTTTGGCCTGGGCTTCAGCCTGCATGCGCTCGCGGATCACCTGGAAGCTGGCGGACAGGGCCTCGCCCGGAACGCGGCTTTCGGCGCCGGCGTAGGCGTCGGACAGGCCAGCCAGGATGGCGTCGAGGGTCATGCCCGGAACCGGGTTCTCGCGCAGCTGGTCGCCCAGCTGACGGCCAATGCCGTAGCTGACGCGGGCTTCGTCGGTGGAAAGGTTGAGTTCGCTCATGGCGGCGCTCCGCTGGGGGTTCAAAAAAGGGCCGCCAGCCTAGCACAGATGCACCGCCGCCCCCACCGCGCGAGCCTCGCGCAGCGGGACGGGCCCAGCGCCCGGAACCTAATGCAACGGGATGGTCACGCCCGCGCCGATGTCGCGCTCATCGTCCATGCCGCACATCTCGTCGTGCACCACGGCATGTACCAGATGGAAGGGAACATTGGGCAACGCACGGAGCACTTCTCGCGCATGGGCAACGGAGCGCACGCTGATGACATGCCCGGCCTCGTCCTGGACTGGATAGAAGCGCGCGCCCATGCGTGCCTCCAACACGTAGATATCACCCTCCAGCGACACCAGGTTGATCTCGTCGATGTCGCCGGCGACGGAGCGGCTGGTCAGTTCCTGCAGATTCATGTGCTGCACCTCCTGCGGATTGATCCCCGCGGAAAGTCTTGACCAGCAGGCGCTCACCGCAAGCCGAAAACGCAACCGCCCGTCCGTTTTGCAACGGCCGGGCGGTTCGGATGACGCGGAATACCGTCAGTGATCGTGGCGCGTGGCCTTGTCCAGATAGCCCATGGCGAAGGCCGAGAGGACGAAGGTCAGGTGCATGATCACGTACCACATCAGCTTGTTGTCTTCGATGTTCTTGGCGTCCATGAAGATGCGCAGCAGATGGATCGAAGAGATCGCCACGATGGAAGCCGCCACCTTGTTCTTCAGCGAACTGGCGTCCATCTTGCCGAGCCAGCTGAGCTTTTCCTTGCCTTCGTCGATATCCAGCTGCGACACGAAGTTTTCGTAGCCGGAGAACATCACCATCACCAGCAGCCCGCCGACCAGGGCCATGTCGATCAGCGACAGCAGCACCAGGATCAGGTCCGCCTCGGCGATGCTGAAGATGCTGGGCAGGATGTGGAAGATTTCCTGGAAGAATTTGATGGTCAGCGCCAGCAGGGCCAGCGACAGGCCGATGTAGATCGGCGCCAGCAGCCAGCGCGCGGCGTACAGGGAGTTTTCGACGAATCGTTCCATGGTGCTCGCAGGGAGGTCGTGGGAAAAGGGCGGCCGCAGTATAGCGGATGACCTTTGCGAGTTATCCCGGCTTTCTATAGATAAATATGTCTGTGGATAAATAGGTGGGCGGCCACGGTATGAAACCGTAGCAGCCAAGCGCCCCGCGGCCTTCAGCGGATCGTGCAGGGACTGCCCAATCGCTCTCTGAGCCTTGAGAGCCTCAACCTTCGGGGCGGAACTGGAAGTTGCCGACATGGCGCGAGCGTTCGCCGTTCAGGCGGCGCAGTTCGCCTTGCAGGTGCAACTGCCAGATGGGGGGATCGTCTGCCACGATGTAGCCCTGCTGGGCCAGGCAGTCGGAGATCGCCTCGAGCACGCCTTCGGCCACGAAAGGCCCGCAGAACGGGCCCTGCGCCTTGATGGCGGTGGGCTGCGCACCGGACATGCCGGCGGCGCACAACAAGGTCCAGAGTCCATTCTCTCCGGCCAGCGGCCTGATCTCGCACTCGATGCGCGTGGTCAGCCCCAGACAGGGGCGGATAAGGCAGAGGTTACGCGGCATGGCGGCACCCTCGCGGTTGTCCTGGGATTGAGACTACACCCAGGTTCTGACACGCGAAAGTGCGGATTTATCCGGCCATCTTGCGGGCAACGGCATGAAAATGGCGCCGGTGGAATGTCCCCACCGGCGCCCTGCCCTGGCCGCACTCAGTCGGCGTCTTTCTTCTTGCGGGCACGTTCCTTTTTCACTGGAGCCTGGTCGACAGGAGCTTTGTCCACAGGGGCCTTTTCCACCGGCGCCTTCGGCTTGCTGGCGGGCTTGGCTGCGGCTGGCTCCTTGGCCGGCTTTTCCTTTTCCTCTTCGTCCATGCCCAGTTCGGAGATTTCCTTCAGGCGCTCGACGACACGGGCATTGACGCTGCCCTTGGGGAAATGACCCTTGGCATCCGGCGCACCGGCCGGTTCGCCGACCAGCAGGCTCAGCGCCTCGTCGGCCTGGCGCACGGCGTAGATATGGAACTCGCCGTTGCGCACCGCCTGCAGCACGCGCTCGTCGAGCATCAGGGTGGCAACGTTGGCGCGCGGGATAATCACACCCTGCTCCCCGGTCAGGCCACGCGCCTCGCAGAGACGGAAGAAGCCCTCGATCTTCTCGTTGACCCCGCCGACTGCCTGCACCTCGCCGAACTGGTTGATCGAGCCGGTGATGGCGAAGCATTGCCGCAGCGGCGTGCGCGACAGGGCGGAGATCAGCGTGCAGACCTCGCCCAGCGAAGCACTGTCGCCGTCCACGTAGCCGTAGGACTGCTCCAGGGCGATGCTCGCGGAAATTTCCAGGGGGAATTCCTGGGCATAGCGGCTGCCGAGGTAGCCGGTGAGGATCATCACACCCTTGGAGTGGATCGGCTGGCCGAGGTTGACCTCGCGCTCGATGTCGACGATGCCGCTGCCACCGGGATAGACCGTCGCGGAAATGCGCGCCGGCATGCCGAACGCCGAGTCGCCGACTTCCAGCACGGTCAGGCCGTTGCACTTGCCCACGGCGGCGCCTTCGCTGTCGATCAGGATGATGCCGGCGAGAATGTCGTCGAGGATTCGCGCCGACACGCGGCCGGTGCGGGTTTCCTTGGCCTTCAGGGCGCGCTCGATGTGACCCAGGTCGGTCACTTCCTGGCCGGCAAGCTGGCGGATGAAGTCCGCTTCGCTGACCAGTTGGAACAGGTCGCCGATGCGCGCCGAGAGCCGCCCCTGGTGCTCTGCCAGGCGGGCGCTGTAGGTGGCCAGGCGCGCGACGGCCTCGCGGGTCAGCGGCGCCAGTCCCTCTTCCGAGGTGCGGGTCTTGAGCAACTGGGCGAACTGTTCGAGGCTGTCTTCGGCGAGCGGGATGTCCTCGTCGAAGTCCACCAGCACGCGGAACATCTCCTGGAAGTCCGGGTCCAGGTCCTGCAGCGTGTAGTAGATCTGCCGCGAGCCGATGATGATCACCTTGATGTTCAGCGGGATCACCTGGGGCGTCAGGCTCATCGCGGTCAGGCGGCCGAGTTCGGCCAGTGGCGATTCCATCTTCAATTGACGCGACTGCAGCGCACGCTTGAGGGCGTCCCAGACGAACGGCTCGCTGAGCAGCTTCTCCGCTTCCAATACCAGGAAGCCGCCGTTGGCACGGTGCAGCGCACCGGGGCGCAGCTGGCGGTAGCTGGTGTACAGCGCGCCCTGATCGGAGGCGTACTCGATGCGGCCGAACAGGTTGTCATAGGTCGGGTGCGATTCGAACACTACCGGCGCGCCGCTGGTGGCGTGGTGGGCAATCGCCTGGTTCGGCGCGTACTGCTCCTCCAGGCTCTGCTTGCGCTGCGGATCGGTGCGCTCGGCGTCGACCAGCTGATCGACCACGGTCTTCAGCAGGTTGAGCTGCATGGCCTGCAGGTAGGCGCTGACCCCGGAGTTGTTGTTGTACTTCTCCACCAGCGGCGCCAGCAGCGGCTGCAGCGCCAGGGTGATGGTTTCCTCATTGAGCTGACGCAGCTGGTTGCTGGACTCGCGCTTCCATTGCGGCAGGCTGGAAAGCTCCTCGTTGAGATGCTCCTCGAGGTCGGCGATGTCGGCGTGGAAGCGCTCGCGCTCCTCTTCCGGCAGTTGGGCGAACTCGGCTTCATCCAGCGCCTTGCCGTCCTTCATCGGGGTGAAGGCGATGTTGGCGCTGTCGCGGTAGAGGGCGACTTCCTTCTCCAGCGCCAGGCGCTCGACGGTATCCAGGGCCTTGTCATAGCGCTGGTTGAAGGCGCGGTCGATGGCGCTCTTCTTCTGCTGGTACGCCGGGTTCTCGAACACCGAGGGGAAGGTGGAGAGCAGGTTGTCGATCAGATGGTCGATGTCGGTGCCGAACTCGGCGGCGCTGCCCGGCGGCAGCTCGATCACCCGCGGCTCGCGCGAGTCATCGAAATTGTTGACGTAGACCCAGTCGGCCGGCGTCGGCAGGCGCTTGCCCTCGGCCTTCAGGTAACGCTGCACGAAGGAAAAACGGCCGGTGCCCGGCTCGCCCATGACGAACACGTTGTACCCCGGACGCGGCATCGCCACGCCGAACTGCAGCGCCTCGACCGCACGCTCCTGTCCGAGCACGCCCAGGAAAGGCTCCAGTTCTTCGGTGGTCTTGAAGGGAAACTGTTCGGGGGTGAAGGGGCGGGTCAGTTCATCGGGCGCCAGGCGCAGGCCGGCAGCAACGGAATCGGGCATTGGAGGTCCTTGCTTCGGGCGGCGCGAGGCCGCGGAGATTCGTCCGCATTCTCGCGCCGCCCGCGCGCCACTGGCAAGGCAGTATTGGTGACAGTTTCAGTCCACTGCATCGGCGCAGCGCAGACAGTGCTCGGCGGCCGGCAAGGCATGCAACCGGCGCTCCTCGATGGCTTCGCCACAGCGTGCGCATTCACCATAGGTGCCGTCGGCCAAACGCAGCCGCGCCAGCCCCACCAGGCGCATGCCAGCCTCGGCTTCGGCCAGCAGGGCGCGCAACACATCGTCGTTCTGCCGCTGCTGGGCCTGTTCGGCGAAGTCCGGCGAATGGCTGCGGCCCAGGTCGCGGCGGATGGCCTCGGCGCGTTTGGAATATTCGGCTGCCAACTGGTCCAGCGCTGGCCGTGGATCGAAATCGACCATGACTACTTCCTCGCAAGGGAACTGATTCAAGTGTGGTCGGTTCCAAGCCTTCCGCCGCTGATACCGATCAACTGCCGGTCATCCGAGCCTTTCCAGTCGAGTCCGGCCATACTCGCTGCGGCAGCGGTTGCCTTGACACCTGCAAGGCATTGGAGAAAAGCTCTGGCCAGGCGCTGTTTCGCTGTCAGCGACTGATCAACGGTCCCCGACCTCAAAAAGAGAGAAAAAAGATGAAAAGGATTCTGCTCGGTACCCTCCTCGCCACCGCGTCCCTCAGTGCCCTCGCCGATGCTCCAGGCAGCGACGGCTGCGGCTGGGGCAACATGCTGTTCAAGGGCCAGCGCGGCACCGCTACCCACGTCCTGGCCGCCACCACCAACGGCACCAGCGGCAACAACACCTTCGGCATGACCACCGGCACCAACGGCTGCCACACCAATGGCGCGCTGACCTACGGCGGCAAGCCGATGATCGTGCTCAGCAGCATGATGGACGAGCTGTCCGAAGACATGGCCAAGGGTGACGGCGAAGCGCTGACCACCTACGCCGTGGTGCTGGGCGTCAAGCCCGAGGATCGCGCGCACTTCGCCCAGGTCACCCACGAGCACTTCGCTCAGATCTTCAACAAGTCCGACGTGACTGCCGAGGACGTCTACGCCAACACCCAGGCCGTCCTGAAACAGGACAGCACCCTGGCCAAGTACGCCGAACAGGCCTGACGGCCAACGCGAGCCCGCCCGCTCCGGGCGGGCTCACCTTTCCCTTCCAGTAGCCCACTCGATGCCCAAACGCCTGTTGCCCTGGATGGCGCTGTGCGCCTGCACCCCACTGCTGGCTTCGCCGGCGATCGATCCACAACGTCTGCAGACACTGGCCGACGAACCCTACTGGCTGGCCCTGGGTCACTATGAACACGCCAAGCTCGGCGGCTGGCGCAGCTTCGTCGACGACCCGAAGTTCTTCCTCGCCAAGGACGGAGAGCGCCATCCGCAATCCGAACTGGCCGCCACCGTGAAGGCCCTGTACGCCCCCGCGAGCCTTGGTGACAAGCATGCCCAGTGCGCCTACCCGGCGCGCACCCGCTGGCTGCGCCAGCAGTTGCAGCTCGACGACCTGCCGGCGGTCGAGTGCAAGGAATTCACCACCTGGTACCAGGACATCAACCCGCACAGCGCCGTGCTGGTGTTCCCGGCCGCCTACCTGAACAGCCCGTCCTCGATGTTCGGCCACACCCTGCTGCGCATCGACCAGGCCGACGTCGACTCCGACAACACCGCCCTGCTCAGCTACGCGCTCAACTTCGGCGCCTACATCGAGGGAATGGACAACAGCATCCTCTACGCCTGGAAGGGCCTGATGGGCGGCTACCCCGGCCTGTTCGCCCTGGTGCCCTACCGCGAGAAGCTCGCCGAATACAGCCGCCTGGAGAACCGAGACCTCTGGGAATACCGCCTGAACCTGACGCCGGAAGAAACCGCGCGCATGGTCGAGCACGTCTGGGAGCTGAAGCAGATCCGCTTCAAGTACTACTTCTTCGACGAGAACTGCTCCTTCCGCCTGCTGGAGCTGCTGGAGATCGCCCGCCCAGGCACCGAACTCACCGACCACTTCCCGCTCACCGCCATCCCCACCGACACGGTGCGCGCGGTGAAGGACGCCGGGCTGATCGACCGGGTGGACTACCGGCCATCCCGCGAGCGCGAGCTGCTGGCCCGTGGCCAGCCGCTGAGCCACGACGAGAAAGTGCTGGCACGGCGCATCGCCGATGACGACGGCCAGTTGCAGAGCCCCGAGTTCGCCGCCCTGCCTGCCGACCGCCAGGCCCTGGTGCAGGACACCGCTTTCCGCCTGGTACGCTACCGCGCCACCGGCCAGGAGCGCGACCAATCCACCGCCTCACGCAGCTACAACCTGCTCAAGGCGATCAACCAGAACCCGCCGCCGACACTGGACGTGGAGCGCCCCGGCCAACCGGAGAACGGCCACGAATCGCGTACCTGGCAGGTCGGCGCCGGCAGCCGCGACGGCGAAGCCTTTGCCCAGTACGGGCTGCGCATGGCCTACCACGACCTCGACGACAACGCCTACGGCTTCCCGCTGGGCGCACAGATCGAGATCGGCCAGCTCAAGCTGCGCCAGTACGAGGGCAACCGCTGGCAACTGCAGCAACTGGACCTGGTCACCATCCGCTCCATGACACCGCGCAACGAGCTGCTCAAGCCATTGTCCTGGCAGGTCGCCGGCGGCTGGGAGCGGGTAATCGGCAAACACAGCGACAACGACCACGACACCCTGGTCGGCCACCTCAATGGCGGCGCCGGCGGCAGCTGGAAGCTGACCGACGACCTGCAGGCCTACGCCCTGGGTACCGCGCGCATCGAGAACAACCAGGACTTCGCCGCCACCATCGCCCCGGCCATGGGCTTCGACACCGGCGTGCTATGGAGCAACCCACTGGGCAATCTAAGCCTCGAAGGCAAGGGCGACTACTTCCACAACGGCGAAGTACGCCGCACCCTGAGCTTCGGCCAGCAGGTGGAACTGGGCCGCAACCTCGGCCTGCGCCTGTCGGCCCAGCGTGAGTTCAGCCATGAGGCCAGCCCCCGCAGCGAAGTGATGCTGGAGCTGCGCTGGTACCACTACTGATCCAGTTGGCGCTCCGCGATGCCCTGCTCGGCAAACCACCGCACCAGGGCTTCGCGCTGCATCACCCGCGCGTGCACCGGCGCATTTCCACCGCCGGTCAACAGCCGGCCAAGGTCGCAACCCTGGTCGCGCAGCTGTTCCAGCAACGCGATATCGTTGCTGCGCACCGCGTGCATCAGGGCCAGGCGCTGCAGCTCCGCTTCCCCGGCGATGTGCCCCCGCTCAAGCGCCGCGCGCCAGTCGCGCAGCAGCAGCCGCAGCGAATCCTGCAGCCGTTGCGCCAGCGCTTCACCCTCGGCGCCCGAGGCGGCCAGCTCATCCAGTGCCTCGAGCAGTTCCTGCCCGCAGTCCGCGCCCTCGACGAACGGGTCCTCATCGAAGCCCAGCAGCGCAAACAGACCGGTTAGATCGTCGGCCACCCGGGTCAGCGCATCCTCGTGCAGGCGCAGCGGCCAGGCTGGCGGCAATGCGCGGCTCCAGGCGTAGACAGCACCGAACTCTTCCGCCTCGACGCAAACGTAGACCCGCTCCAGGTACTCGAAACCGCCGATGGGCAGGAAGCCCACGCGCCCATCCCATTGCTGGCCATTCTCGTCGGCGACTTCCGCCGCGCATTCCTGTTCATGCTCCAGCCAGCCCCACAGGTCGTGGTAGCCGTCGCTGTCCGGATAGAACAACTCGTTGAAGGAATAGGGATGCAGATGACCGCCGTAGTCCACGCACAGCTCGTAGTCCAGGCGACCACCGAAGGCGCAGCGCCACAGGGCGACCAGCTCGGGCGGCAGCGAGCTGCCCAGGCGTCGTTCGATTTCGGCCAACTGGGCAGCACTGATCGGCGGCTGCGCGTCGTGGATGATGCGCCCGGCGAACCAGGCCAGGCCAGGCGATGCTCGCGCAGCAGTTGCTGCTGCGCCGGTGTGAACTCAGGCATCTCGCCCTTCCTCGCGCAGTGTGGCGCGCGCGCCCATCAAGGCGAAGCCCAGCAGGTTCAGCCCGCGCCAGCGTCTCGGATTGCCCGCATCAGGGTGATCGGCCGCCAGGCCAATGCCCCAGATCGCATCCACCGGGCTGGCCTCGACCAGCACGCGATCGCCCGTGCCCAGCAGGAACTCGCGCAAGGCAGGGTTCTGCCCGAACTTCGCGACGTTGGCGCGGGTCACGATATCCAGGCGTACAGCGTTCCAGGCTACGTCGTCGAAGCCGAGGATCTCGCGGCCGATGGACTTCGCCTCGGCCGGCGTACGTGCCGCGAGAATCCGCGCCAGCGCCGCCTCGTCGCCGAACAGCCGGGCCTTGCCGGCCATCATGTAGTGCTCGGCGCTGCTGTAGGTCACGCCGTCGATCTCGAAGTCTGCCTCGAACCACTGGCTGAAGCAGCTCTTGTCGACTTCCACGGAGCGCTTGGGACGATGCCCCCAGAAGCACAGGTACTTGAACGCTTCGCCCGCCTCGATGCGCCGGCACAGCTGCTCGACATTCATCGGCTCATCCATGATCGGCTCCTTGCCGTCAGCGCAAAACGCCGATTCTAGCGCACCCCGCCGGTGATTCCGGGCCAATCCAGGCCGAAGCGCGCCAGGTACTTGCGCAGGCGGTCGGCGTCGTTGGGATTCTGCTTTTCCTGGCGCGAGACGGCGAACAGCTGGCGACCGGCGTCGGACAGGCTGCGCGCCTGCCGGCAGACATCGATCACCGCTTCCAGTTGCAGGCGGTCGAACAGGTCCAGCGCTGCGCCGCGCTCTCCCAGCAGGCCGTCCAGCGGGCTCTGCGCCTGGGCAGCACCCCAGGAGCGGCGTAGTCGACCGATCTCTTCTTCCACCAGCGTCTCGTCGATGCGCCCGCTGTCGGCCAGGGTCGCCATGCGTGTGACGGACGCCGACAGCTCGCGGAAGTTGCCGCTCCACAAGGCCTGCGCCGAGTTGGCGAAGGCCAGGTAACGCGTGCGTGCCTCGCGGTTGAAACGCACCAGGCGACCCTGCTCGCGGGCGTGGCGCTCCAGTTCGAAGTCGATGTTCGGCTCGATGTCCTCACGACGTCCGGCCAGCCCCGGCAGATCGAAGGTCCAGAGGTTGATACGGGCGAACAGGTCCTCGCGGAAAAGCCCCTGCGCCACCCTCTCGCGCAGATCCCGGTGGGTCCCGGCGATCAGTTGGAAGTCGCTGCCCACCTCGCGATCCGAACCCAGCGGGAAGAAGCGCTTCTCTTCAATCGCCTTGAGCAGCATGGCCTGCTCGTCGAGACCCAGCTCGCCGATTTCGTCAAGGAACAGCATGCCGCCATCCGCCGCGCGCAGCAGGCCTTCACGGGCGTTCTGCGCGCCGGTGAAGGCCCCCTTGATATGGCCGAACAACGCCGACATGGCACCGTCGCCGCGCAATGTCGCGCAGTTCACTTCGACGAAGCGTCCCTGGAACTGGTGACGTGCGCGCTTGAGTTCGTACACCCGGCGGGCAAGGAACGACTTGCCCGCACCGGTCGGACCGATCAGCAGCATCGGCGCGCGGGAGCGCCCGGCAACCCGCTCGATCTGTTCGATGGAACGGTTGAATTCGGCGTTGCGCGTGGCAATGCCGGACTTCAGGAAAGCCAGGCTCTCCTCCTGCTCACGACGGAAGCGCGTGGCGATGCGGTCATAGCGCGACAGGTCGAGATCAATGATCGCGACTGTCCCTTCCGGCTGCCGCGCCTCGTCCTTGCGCCGCGACGGCGAGGCCTGCACCAGCCGCGCCGGCAGGTAACGCGCTTCAGTCAGGAGGAACCAGCAGATTTGCGCGACGTGAGTCCCGGTGGTGATGTGCACCAGGTAATCCTCGCGTTCGGTGTCGAAGCTGTAGCCAGCGACGAAATCGTGCAACGCGCCGTATACCTCCTCGAAATCCCACGGATTGCGCAGCGCCATGGGCTGCAGGCGCACCTCGGTTTCCGGGGAGATGTGCCGCACGTCAGCGGCGATGCGTTCGGCCAGGCTGGCATCCCGTGCATCCACGCCGTGGATCAGCTCCAGGCGGTCGATCAGCAAGTCCTGCTGCTGGCACAACCCGACCGTCGGCCGCCACTTCTGCCAGCGCGCGGCACCCTTGCCGACGCGATCCAGGGTCGAACCGAGGAAGCCGATGGCGACGGTTTTCTTGGCTTTCATCTTTTATCCATCAAGATAAACAACGATTCCAGAGTATCCATAAATAGCCACTTCAGCCAATCGACGAAATCGAAAAGTCGCCCGATAAAAACAATTAAATGCTTATTTATCAAATAGTTATAAATATTTCGCAGCCATCGAAAACAAACCTGGCACGCCCCTCGCTATATCTCCCTCGACCGCATCACTGATGCAGCCCACGGGCAGGGACTTCAACTCCCGCCGGTGCCCGAGCCCACCCCTGGTGTCGGCTTCGTGCATGCCGCTGCAGCAGTCACGGTCGATGGCGCGGTAGCTCAGCCCGGTAGAGCACTCCCCTTCGAGGGAGCCGTCGCAGGTTCGAATCCTGCCCGCGCCGTTCGATAGCTCAGTCCGGTAGAGCAGCCATTTTCGGATGGCCTGTCGCGGGTTCGACTCCCGCTCGAACACTGCCCTGTCAAGGCAGCTATTCATGAAAGCAACACCCCGCCGTTGGGCGACGGGATAGGCGCAAAGAGGCCAGGAAGGCCAGATACGCCAGGGACCCGAAGCCACCGCCGGCCCGCCCGGTACGAGGACCGGGCCCGCGACAAGGCAGGTGCTGGCCGATGGATTCGGCGCAATGGACAGGACGTCCGCAGTACCTGGCTCTCGCAGGCCCCCGCCTCGCCACCCGACGGGCCGGCGAACACCGGCACCCAAGGACAAAGAGAAGAAGGAAGACAACGAGATGAAACTGCTGAAGCGCTTTACCGTGAAGAAGAACGAACGCGGCCTGCTGTACTCCGAGGGCGATTTCCTGGCGATCCTCGAGCCGGGCATCCACCGCCACCTGGACCTGTACAACCGCCTGAGCGTGGAAACCTTCAGCCTGAACACCCCGCTGTTCGAACACCGCCTGGCCGGCTACCTGCGCCAGTCGGAGCCTGCGCTGGTCGAACGCTACTTCAGCCGCATGGACCTGGCCGAGAACGAGGTCGGCCTGCGCTTCGAGGACGGTGTACTGGCGGAAATCCTCGCGCCGGGCAGCCGCCGGCTGTACTGGAAAGGCCAGACCGAGCAGCGCCTGGAGCGCATCGACCTGAGCCAGGAGTACCGCGTCGCTGCGTCGCTGTTGCAGCAGCTGCAAGGCAACCTGCGCGGCCGCAGCGTGATCGGTGTCGAGGCACTGCTGGTAACCCTGGTGCCGGCCTACCAGGTCGGTGTGCTGAAGGTCGATGGCGCGGTGGTCGAGCTGCTGCCGGCGGGCCAGTACGGCTTCTGGCGCTATAACCGCCAGGTCAGCGTGGAACTGATCGATACGCGGATCCAGGCGCTGGAGGTCAGCGGCCAGGAAATCCTCACCCGCGACAAGGTGAGCCTGCGCCTGAATCTGGCCGCCAACTGGCGTTACAGCGACGTGCTGACGGCGTTTTCCAGCCTGTCCAAGCCACTGGAGCACCTCTACCGCGAACTGCAGTTCGGCCTGCGCGCAGCGGTGGGCACCCGCTCGCTGGATGAGCTGCTGGAGAACAAGCAGTTCATCGACGACTCGGTCAGCGCCTACCTGAAGGAGCGGCTGCCGGGCACCGGCATCGAGGTCAGCGGCCTGGGCGTTCGCGACATCATCCTGCCGGGCGAGATGAAGACCCTGCTGGCCCAGGTGGTGGAGGCGGAGAAGGCCGCGCAGGCGAACGTGATCCGTCGTCGTGAAGAAACCTCGGCGACCCGCTCGCTGCTGAACACGGCCAAGGTGATGGAAGACAACCCCACCGCCCTGCGCCTGAAGGAACTGGAAACCCTGGAACGGGTGGCCGAACGAATCGACCGCATCTCGGTATTCGGCGGCCTGGATCAGGTATTGAATGGACTGGTTACGCTGAAGCAGGCCTGACGAGGGCCTGCCAGGCGCAGGAGTCGGCACCGTGAAAAGCAACAAGCAGCGCCGCCAGGAAATCCGCCAGAAGCGCGAGCGACGCAAGGCCTGGAAGGCCGAGCACGCCAGGCACCCCGAAAGCCGCCTGGCACCGCCCGGCAGCCTGCCGGTCACGCGTTCGAACCTGGCGCCCTATAACAGCTACGGCGACCCGTTATTCGTGCGCCGCGGCTGGTACGAGGACCAACACTTCATCTGCCACGACTGCGGCGCCGAACAGACCTGGACCGCCGCCCAGCAGAAGTGGTGGTACGAAGACTGTCAGGGACAGGTGTTTGCCACGGCGATACGCTGCCGCGCCTGCCGACTGAACAAACGAATTCGCGATGGCCGGGCACAACCCGCTTCCGGCCTCAACAAACAGAGAATCGAAGCATGAGCAACAAGACCTTCCAACTGCTGGAAGTCGCCAACGGCAAACCGATCAAGCTCTGGACCCAGGGCGTACCGGTGGAAGAAGACGCCAAGCAGCAACTGATGAACACCGCAAGGATGCCTTTCATCTTCAAGCACCTGGCCGTGATGCCGGACGTACACCTGGGCAAGGGCTCGACCATCGGCAGCGTGATCCCCACTAAAGGCGCCATCATCCCGGCCGCCGTTGGCGTGGACATCGGCTGCGGGATGATCGCGGCGCGCACCTCGCTGGTGGCCTCGGACCTGCCGGACAACCTGCACGGCCTGCGCACTGCCATCGAGAAGGCCGTGCCCCACGGCAAGACCTTCGGCCGCCGCGACCAGGGCGCCTGGGAGGACGTGCCCGAGCACGCCGATGGTGCCTGGAAGGCGCTGGCCGGGCGCTTCAAGGTGATCACCGACAAGCACCCGAAGCTGGAGAAAACCAACAACCGCAAGCACCTGGGAACCCTCGGCACCGGCAACCACTTCATCGAAGTCTGCCTCGACGAGGCCAACCGTGTCTGGTTCATGCTGCACAGCGGATCGCGCGGCGTAGGTAACGCCATCGGCAACCTGTTCATCGAACTGGCCCAGGCCGATATGCGCCAGCACATCGCCAACCTGCCGGACCGCGACCTGGCCTACTTCGAGGAAGGCAGCCAGCACTTCGACGACTACGTGGAAGCCGTGGGCTGGGCCCAGGACTTCGCCCGGCAGAACCGCGAGCTGATGATGCGCGCAGTGATCGCAGCGGCGCGGCAAGTCATTCGCAAGCCGTTCGAGGCCAGCCTGGAAGCGGTGAACTGCCACCACAACTATGTGCAGAAGGAACGCCACTTCGGTGAAGAGGTATTGGTAACGCGTAAAGGCGCGGTGTCCGCGCAGAAGGGCCAGCTCGGCATAATTCCGGGGTCGATGGGCGCCAAGAGCTTCATCGTCCGCGGCCTGGGTAACGAGGAAGCCTTCTGCTCGTGCAGCCACGGCGCCGGGCGGACCATGAGCCGCACCAAGGCCAAGAAGCTGTTCAGCGTCGAGGACCAGGTGCGCGCCACCGCCCACGTCGAATGCCGCAAGGACAAAGACGTGATCGATGAGATCCCGATGGCTTACAAGGACATCGATGCCGTGATGGACGCCCAGCGCGAGCTGGTGGAAGTGCTGCATACCCTGCGTCAGGTGGTGTGTGTGAAGGGATAAAGCGAGTCGGGCGCAAACCGCCCGCCTCCACTGCAAGACAAGGAACAAGGACATGAACAGGGAAGACCGCCATCCACTACCCGCCGCCATGCGTGAGCGCGTCCTGGAGGAACTGGAAAGACTGGAACAGGAGCACAACGTCACCGTGCTCTACGCCTGCGAATCGGGCAGCCGCGCCTGGGGCTTCGCCTCTCCGGACAGCGACTACGACGTACGCTTCGTCTATGTGCAGCAACCGGACTGGTACCTGTGTGTGGACGAGCCGCGCGACGTTCTGGAGCGCCCGCTGACCGACGAGCTGGACCTCAGCGGTTGGGAATTGCGCAAGGCGCTGCGCCTGCTGCGCAAATCCAACCCGACGCTGCTGGAATGGCTGGACTCGCCGCTGGTGTATCGCAGCGAATCCGCGGCAACCCAAGGCCTGCGCCAACTCGCACGGGACTTTTACTCGCCCGCTGCCGCACGGGCGCACTACCTGTCGATGGCGAAGAAGAACTTCCGTGGCTACCTGCAGGGCGAGGAGGTTCGCTACAAGAAGTACCTCTACGTGTTGCGCCCGCTGCTGGCAGTGCGCTGGATCGACCAGGGCCTGGGCATGCCGCCCATGGTCTTCGAGACACTGATGGAGGCAACTCTCGACGATGTCGCGCAGCGCGCCGAAGTCGAGGAACTGCTGGCGCTCAAGCGCCAGGCGGTCGAGGCCGAATACGGCCCGGCGCGCGCGGCCCTGCATCGGCTGATCGAGGACGAGCTGCAACGCGCGGAAAATCTTGGCGCGCCCCGAGGCGGTTGCCACGACACGGAGCGCCTGGATCGCTTCCTGCGCGAACAAGTTAGGGAACACGCAAGATGAAAACGGACCTGATCGAACTCGACGGCGCCGACGGCGGCGGGCAGATACTGCGCAGCGCGCTGAGCCTGTCGATGATCACCGGCAAGCCGCTGCGCATCGTCAATATCCGCGGCCGGCGCTCGCGGCCGGGGTTGCTGCGCCAGCACCTGACGGCGGTGCGCGCGGCGGCGGAAATCTGTGGCGCGGCGGTGCAAGGCGACGAGCTGGGCTCGCGCAGCCTGACCTTCCGCCCCGGCGCGATTCGCGGCGGTGACTACCGCTTCGCCATCGGCAGCGCGGGTAGCGCCGTGCTGGTGCTGCAGACGCTGCTGCCGGCCCTGCTGTTCGCCGATGAGCCGAGCAGCCTGGCGATCAGCGGCGGTACGCACAACCCGCTGGCTCCGCCGGCGGACTTCATCGAGCGCAGCTGGCTGCCGCTGCTGCGGCGCATGGGCGCGAAGGTCGACTTCGAGCTGCTGCGCCATGGCTTCATGCCCGCTGGAGGCGGTGAGCTGCGAGTGCGAATGGAGCCAGCCGAGTTGCAGCCGCTGCACCTGCCGGAAGCCGGTGCCGAACGCTCACGCTCGGCCCGTGCCCTGCTGGCCGCCATCCCCGGTCATGTGGCGGATCGCGAACTGGAGAAAGTGAAGCGACATAAGGATTGGCACGCCGCTTCCGTTCAGGTCGTCCGCCTGCCGGAGGACCAGGGCCCGGGCAATGCCCTGCTGCTGGAGATTGAGTGCGAGCAACTGAGCCTGGTGTTCTGCGCCTTCGGCCAAGCCGGCGTCAGCGCCGAGCGCGTCGCCAGCCAGGCGTTGCGCCAGGCCGAAGACTGGCGCAGCAGCGGCACCAGCGTAGAGGAACACCTCGCCGACCAGTTGCTGCTACCGATGGCACTGGCCGGCGGCGGCAGCTTCACCACGCCAGCATTGAGCGATCATCTGCTGAGCAGCCGCGCAGTAGTCGAAGCCTTCCTGCCGGTGCGCATCGAGTGCCAGGCACGCGTGGCAGGCGGCCAGCACATCCGTATCACGCCCGCTTGACGCTTTCCTCACCAAACGCTGGATAGAGTGCCGTCCAGTCACCCTATCCGGCGCGTGTGCCCGCCTACCCGGCACACGGGAGTCTCCATGGCGCCGCGCGCCACCCTCATCCTGCTTTGCGCCGCGCTGCTCGGCGGCTGCGCAACGACCCATGAAACCCTCATCGCCCAAGGCTACCCACCCGCCTACGCCGACGGCTATGACGACGGCTGCGGCAGCGGGCGCCAGGCAGCCGGTGCCATCACCGGCGAGTTCCGCAAGGACGTGCCGCGCTACCTGGACGAACCGAAGTACGCGCTGGGCTGGAACGACGGCTTCCAGCAATGCCAGGCCATGCGCGTGAGCCAGGAGCGCCAGCAGTACGAGGAACAGCGCAACAGCGACCGGGACCGCGACTGGGAGGAACAGAAGGACCGCGCGCTGGGACGGGCCCTGCGCGGCAACTGACCGCTGCGGCAACCGTCCGCACCCGCTCAGGGACGCCCGCTTGACTTCGGTCAAGCCGGGCCTTGCCCGCCTGGCCTCTCCTTGAACTCAGAAGAAATCAAAAGCCTGAGACAAGGAGACTCCACATGCAGCCCCTCAAACTGGCCCTGGGCAGCTTGCTGCTGGCCGTGAGCACGGCAGCGGCACAAGCACATGCCGACACCCTGCGCGACAGCGCCAACAGCATCTTCAAACCCATCCCGGAGCAGGCCAGCGACAAGCTCGATCCCAACCAGATCGAACTGGGGCGGCAACTGTTCTTCGAGCCACGCCTGTCCTCCAGCCATGTGATCAGCTGCAACACCTGCCACAACATCGGCACCGGCGGCGCCGACAACGTGCCCGCCTCCAGCGGCCACGCCTGGCAGAAAGGTGCACGCAACTCGCCTACCGTGTTCAACGCGGTATTCAACGTCGCGCAGTTCTGGGACGGCCGCGCCAAGGACCTGGAGGAACAGGCCAAGGGCCCGGTGCAGAACCCGGTGGAGATGCACAACACACCGAAGAACGTCGAGGCCACCCTGCGCAGCATGCCGGAATATGTCGCCTCCTTCGAAAAGGCCTTCCCCGGCGACAAGCAAGCGGTCAGCTTCGACAACATGGCCCGCGCACTGCAGGCTTTCGAGTCGACCCTGATCACTCCGGACTCGCGTTTCGACCTCTATCTCAAGGGCGATGACAACGCCCTCGACGCCAAGGAGAAGAAAGGCCTGCAGACCTTCATGAGCGCCGGCTGCATCAGTTGCCACAACGGCGTGAACCTGGGCGGCCAGGCCTACTTCCCGTTCGGGCTGGTGAAGAAGCCCGATGGCAGGATCCTCCCCACCGGCGACAAGGGTCGCTTCGAAGTGACCAAGACGCAGAATGACCAGTACGTGTTCCGCGCCGCGCCGCTGCGCAACATCGCCCTGACCGCACCGTATTTCCATAGCGGACAGGTGTGGGATCTGGAAGAAGCGGTAGCGATCATGGGCACCGCGCAACTGGGCAAGCAGCTCAACACGGAAGAAGTCGGCGACATCGTCGCCTTCCTCAAGACCGCCACCGGCAAGCAGCCGAAGGTGGAGTACCCGCTGCTGCCGCCAAGCACGGCAACTACGCCGAAGCCGGTGGATTGATCGGTTCGACGCCGAACCTGTAGGAGCGAGCTTGCTCGCGAACAGCCCCACGCCGGCGTCGAGAGGTTCGCGAGCAAGCTCGCTCCTGCAAGTACGTTCTGCGCTCTGGTCGGCCCTCTCCCCAAGGGAGAGGGAACTATTCGGTGCGGGAGGTAACCATGCGTCAGCCGGCACGGGCAGCTCCCTCTCCCTATGGGAGAGGGCTGGGGTGAGGGGAAGTATCGGCACAGATTTCCCGGATCGCGCCGGGGACTGTTCGCGAGCAAGCTCGCTCCTACAAGTACGCTCTGCGCTCTGGTCGGCCTTCACCCCAGCTCTCAGATAGACCGCAAAAAAAACGGGCCCTTCGGGCCCGTTTTTCATAGCCGGGGAACGGTCAGACCACGCCCTGGGCCAGCATCGCGTCGGCAACCTTGACGAAGCCGGCGATGTTGGCGCCCTTCACGTAGTTGATCCGGCCATTCTCCTCGCCGTAGGCGACGCAGGCATGGTGGATATTCTGCATGATGCCATGCAGGCGCTGGTCCACTTCACCGGCGGTCCACAGCAGGCGCATGGCGTTCTGGCTCATCTCCAGGCCGCTGGTGGCGACGCCGCCGGCGTTGGAAGCCTTGCCCGGCGCGTAGAGGATGCCGGCCTCGAGGAAGATATCCACAGCCTCCAGGGTCGACGGCATGTTCGCGCCTTCGGCCACACAGATGCAGCCGTTGGCCAGCAAGGTGCGCGCGTCGTTGGCGTCCAGCTCGTTCTGGGTGGCGCAGGGCAGCGCGATATCGCAGGCCAGCGACCAGGGGCGTTCGCCGGCAATGAAGCGCAGGCCGGGGCCAGCCATCTCGCTGAGGCGGCCGCGACGGACGTTCTTCAGCTCCATGACTTCCTCCCACTGCTCCAGGGTCAGGCCAGCTTCAAAGAACAGCGTGCCTTCGGAGTCGGACAGGGAAATCACCTTGCCGCCCAGTTCCATGACCTTCTGCGCAGCGTACTGAGCCACGTTGCCGGAACCGGAGATTGCCACGCGCTGGCCGTCGAAGCCGCTCTCGCGGGCCTTGAGCATCTCCTGGGCGAAGTACACGCAGCCGTAGCCGGTGGCTTCCGGACGGATCAGGCTGCCGCCGTAGGACATGCCCTTGCCGGTCAGCACCGAGGTGAACTCGTTGGACAGGCGCTTGTACTGGCCGAATAGATAGCCGATCTCGCGGGCGCCCACACCAATGTCGCCGGCCGGCACGTCGAGGTCCGCGCCGACGTGGCGGAACAGCTCGCTCATGAACGACTGGCAGAAGCGCATGACTTCGGCGTCACTCTTGCCCTTCGGATCGAAGTCCGAGCCGCCCTTGCCGCCGCCCATGGGCAGGGAGGTCAGGGAGTTCTTGAACACCTGCTCGAAGGCCAGGAACTTCAGCACCCCCAGGTTCACCGAGGGATGGAAGCGCAGGCCGCCCTTGTACGGGCCGATGGCGCTGCTCATCTGGATGCGGAAACCACGGTTGACCCGCACTCGCCCGGCGTCATCCACCCACGGTACGCGGAACAGGATCGCCCGTTCGGGCTCGACAATGCGTTCGACGATGCCGGCTTGCAGGTAGTGCGGATTGGCTTCGAGGAAGGGCCAGAGGGAGCGCAGCACCTCTTCCACCGCCTGGTGGAACTCGGGCTGATCGGGGTCGCGCCGCTTGAGGCGCTCGAGGAACGAGTCAACGGATTGCGTCATGTCTACACCGGTACTTTTCTGGTTATGTGATGCTTTTTGCCGGCAGACTCTAGCAATCCACGCCGCCCCGAGATAGTGCAGCGTGACGCTTTTATGAATCTTTATGGTGCAAAAATATAAATCCCACTTCTGCCGGACCCGCAGAAAAACAGATTCTTGTATACAAAATCAATAGACAGTTGCACTCAAACAACCTCCCATCAGGATGCTTCCGATGCCCGCACGCCCGCTCGCGCTTCTCGTCGCTCTCACCTGTGCCTTCGCCCTGCCCGCCCAGGCGGCCATGAAACTGGGCAACTTCACCGAGTCCGGCGCCCTGGTGGTAGCGGATACATTCGACAGCGAAGTGATCCACAAGTCGAACTTCAGCACCGACGACCTGCAACGCATGTCGCGGCAGCTGGAAGAGCAGCAGCGCACGCTGCAGGACCAGGCGCGGCAAATCGACACACTGCAGCGCCAGCTGGAGGAGCAGCGGCGCACCCTGGACGATCTCAAGCGCAGTCGCTGACCCGCTCCGGAAAAGACGCAAAAAAAACGGGGCCCGAAGGCCCCGTTTTCATGGCGAAGTGGCTTACGCCAGCTTCTTGTAGCGCACGCGGTGCGGCTGCGAGGCCGCGTCGCCCAGGCGCTTCTTGCGATCGGCTTCGAACTCGGTGTAGTTGCCTTCGAAGAAGACCACCTTGCCGTCGTCCTCGTAGGAGAGGATGTGGGTCGCGATGCGGTCCAGGAACCAGCGATCGTGGGAAATCACGATGGCGGCGCCGGGGAAGTCCAGCAGCGCTTCTTCCAGCGCACGCAGGGTTTCCACGTCGAGGTCGTTGGACGGTTCGTCGAGCAGCAGCACGTTGCCGCCCTGCTTCAGGGTCAGGGCCAGGTGCAGACGGCCACGCTCACCACCGGAGAGGTCCTTGACGAACTTCTGCTGGTCGCCGCCCTTGAAGTTGAAGCGACCGACGTAGCTGCGCGACGGGACTTCATAGTTGCCGATCTTGATCTGCTCGAAGCCGTCGGACACCTGTTCCCATACGGTCTTGTTGCCGTCGAGGATTTCGCGGCTCTGGTCAACGCTGGCGATCTGCACGGTTTCACCGATCTCGATGGTGCCCGAGTCTGGTTGCTCCTTGCCGGTCAGCATGCGGAACAGGGTCGATTTACCCGCGCCGTTGCCGCCGATCACGCCGACGATGGCGCCCTTGGGAATGCTCAGCGACAGATCATCGATCAGCTGGCGATCACCGTAGCCCTTGCTGACGTTGTGCAGCTCGATGACCTTGTCGCCCAGGCGCGGACCGGCCGGGATATAGATCTCGTTGGTCTCGCTGCGCTTCTGGAATTCCTGCGATTGCATTTCCTCGAAGCGCTGCAGACGGGCCTTGGACTTCGACTGGCGAGCCTTGGCGCCCTGGCGCACCCACTCCAGTTCGGCCTTCATGGCCTTGGCGTGGGAAGCCTCCTGCTTGGCTTCCTGAGCCAGGCGGTTGGCCTTGGATTCCAGCCAGCCGGAGTAGTTGCCTTCGAACGGAATGCCCTGGCCACGGTCCAGCTCGAGGATCCAGCCAGCGACGTTGTCGAGGAAGTAACGGTCGTGGGTGATCGCTACCACAGTGCCCGGGAAGTCGTGGAGGAAGTGTTCCAGCCAGGCGACCGAGTCGGCGTCCAGGTGGTTGGTCGGTTCGTCCAGCAGCAGCATGTCCGGGGCGGACAGCAGCAGGCGGCACAGGGCCACACGGCGCTTCTCACCACCGGAGAGGTGTTCGATCTTGGCGTCCCACGGCGGCAGACGCAGGGCGTCGGCGGCGACTTCCAGCTGGCGCTCGAGGTTGTGGCCGTCGGAAGCCTGGAGGATGGCCTCCAGCTTGGCCTGCTCGGCGGCCAGGGCGTCGAAGTCGGCGTCCGGCTCGGCGTAGGCGGCGTAGACCTCGTCCAGGCGGGCCTGGGCCTGCTTGATCTGGCCAACGGCCTCTTCGACGATCTCGCGCACGGTAGCCTGCGGGTCGAGCTTGGGCTCCTGCGGCAGGTAACCGACGTTGATACCGGGCATCGGACGGGCTTCACCTTCGATCTCGGTGTCGACGCCGGCCATGATGCGCAGCAGGGTGGATTTACCCGCGCCGTTCAGGCCGAGCACGCCGATCTTGGCGCCGGGGAAGAACGACAGGGAAATGTTCTTGAGGATTTCACGCTTGGGCGGCACGACCTTGCCGACCCGGTGCATGGTGTAGACGTATTGAGCCATGGATACCTGACTTCTGGGATGAATTGTGATCGGGATGGCCGGAACTGACGACGGCACCGCCGGCACTTGGGGCCGGAACGGCGGCACTGCGGGCCACCGAAGGGCGCGAACGGCCGATGGACGGCCCTTCGCGCGAGACTCTGCGGGGATGTACTTTATGCCCCGAACTTTGGCCGTACATCACGCGCGCGTGCGGCAAAGCTACCGGAATGAATCGGGAAGGGCAAACGACGCTCGTCGGCCATACTGGCACTTCGCCGCCTTTCCGGGCATCCTAGCCTGCGCCGAATTCAGCCGTATCGCCCCGGGTCCTTAAGTCCTTGTCTATTTTCCCCCGTCTTCCTCCGGACGCCCTGGCCAGGCCTGGCCGCGTGGCGACCCGGACCGCGCTGGTGCTGCTGGTGCTGTTCATGCTCGGCCTGCTGGGCTGGCAACTGCATCAGGAGTTCCGCAGCCAGGAACGCTTCGAGCGTGAGCGGGTGGTGCTGCACGGCGAACAGATGGCCCAGCGGATTTCCCTGACCCTGGAGCTCAAGGCGGTGGCGGCCCAGGCCCTGCTGCAGCAGGAACAGGACCGCGAACACGGTGATCGCCACGCACCGCTGATCGCCGGCCTCAAGCACATCTACCCGTCCTTCCACAGCCTGGTGCGGCTGGACGCCAACGGCGTATCCGTGCAGGACTCCGCCAGCGGTCTCAAGGACGGCGCGTTCATCGAGGCCCTGCGCCAGCGCAGCGCACGGCAGGCCTATCACTATGCGTTCAGCGAGGAAAACGGCGGCCACTTCTATGTCTGGCTGAAGGCCACCGAACCGGGCGAAGGCGACAGCATCATCCGTCTCGACGAAAAGGTCGCCCGGCGCGGCTGGGCGGAACAGATCCGCCCCGAGTCGCCGGACTGGATTCTGCTGGACGATGTCCAGCAGAAGGTCCTCGGCCGCTCCAGTGGCCTGCGCCCCGGCCCGCTGTCCGCGGCTTCGCCGCTGGAGCAGGCGCAGAGCCTGGATGGCCTGGAGATCCAGAACACCGACTGGCGATTGCTCCCGCAATTCGACGACCGGCAGATCCGCGCCACCCTGCTCCCGCGTCTGGGCGGCGAGCTGGCGCTGTTGCTGGTGCTGGCGGGCATTGCCGGCGCCGCCCTGCTGCGCCTGCAACGCGAGCAGCAGAACCTGCGGGCGCTGACGGTGGAGTCGCAGCAGAGCCTGCGCCAGGCCGCGCAAGCCCTCGGCGCCATCGACGAGCGCGTGCTGGTGACCCGCGCCGACGGCCGCCTCGCCTACCTCAATCCGCAGGCCGAGCAACTGTTCGGCATCAGCGCCGACAAGGCCGGCGAGCATCACCTGCTGGAGCTGCTGCCCGGCCTGGGCGGTCTGCTGCATGGCAGCGATACCTCCGCGGACAGCAGCTCCGAACTGGTCCGCGTCAACGATACCGGTCAGGCTCGCTTGTTCGCCGTCAGCCACCATTCGCTGGACGACAGCCCGCTGGCGCCGGAGCAGACCTGGGTGCTGCGCGGCAACCTGCCCCAGGGCGGACAGGTCTGGGTGCTGCGCGACGTCACCGAGGAGCAGCAGGCGCTGCACATCCTCGAGGAGACCCGCCGGCGCTACCAGGACATCTTCGATGGCGTTGGCGTCGCACTCTGTGTGCTCGACCTCTCCGCCCTGCGCCAGAGCCTGGTGGACCTCAACCTGCGCCGGCAGAGCGACCTGCGCGAGTGGATCGCCTCGCAGCCCGAGCGCCTGCCCTGGCTGCTGCGCCAGGTGCGCATCACCGAGATCAACAACGTTGCCAAGCGCCTGATGGGCGTGAGCACCACCGAGCAGGCCTGGCAGATCCTCGTCGGCAGTGCCGGCATGCGCCCCGACGGCGTGCGCAGCAAGGTGCTCGAAGCCGTGCTGCACGGCCAGGGCATGGTCGAGCTGGAAGCCTGCATCCACACCCGCCAGGGCGAGCAGCGCCACCTGTGGCTGCAGTTGCGCGTGCCGGAGATGATCCAGGACTTCCACGCCGTGACCCTGAGCCTGTCGGACATCACCAGCCGCAAACAGGTCGAGCTGTCGCTGATCGAACGCGAGAAGTTCTGGTCCGACGCGGTGCGCGCGGTACCCGACACACTCTATATCCACGACATCGCCGCGCGCCGGGTGATTTTCAGCAACCACAACCTTGGCCACCAGCTCGGCTACAGCGGCGACGAACTGCGCGAGATGGGCGAGCGCTTCTGGGAGAAGGTGCTGCACCCGGACGACGTCGAGTACTACTGGCGCGTGCGCAACCTGCAGCAGGTGGTGGGCGACGGCCTGTTGCTGGACAGCCAGTTGCGCTGGCGCCACCGCGACGGCAACTGGCACTGGTTCGATATCCGCGAGCAGGCCTTCACCCGCGACGTTTCCGGCCGTGTGGCGCGGCTCATCGGCGTGGCCAAGGACATCACCGACACGGTCGAGGCGCACAACTCCCTGCGCGAGAGCGGCCGCCGCTACCGCATGCTCGCCGAGAGCATCAGCGACGTGATCCTCTCCACCGACGCCCAGGTCAAGCTCAATTACATCAGCCCGTCGATCCAGCAAGTGTTCGGCTACAGCCCCGAGTGGGTGCTGGCCAACGGCTTCCAGCCGATAGCCGCCAACCCGGCGCAGCTGGAGCGCCTGGAGGAACTGCTGAACCGTGTGCAGGGCGCCATCGGCGAGCCCAAGCGCCTGGCCGAACTGCGCGAGAGCGCCGAGCCGCAGCTGTTCAGCCTCGACTGCCTGCACGCCGACGGCCACAAGATTCCCGTGGAGCTGCGCATTGCCCTGATGTGGGACGACCACGGCCGCTTCGAAGGCCTGCTCGGCGTCGCCCGCGACGTCAGCCAGCAACGCCGCGCCGAGCGCGAAATGCGCATGGCCGCAACGGTGTTCGAGCACTCCACGGCGGCGATCATGGTCACCGACCCCGCCGGCTACATCGTGCAGATCAATGACTCCTTCAGCCGTCTCACCGGTTATTCCGCCGAGGAAGTGCTCGACCAGCTGCCGCGCCTGCTCACCGCCGACCGCCAGGAAGCCAACCAGCTCAAGCACGTGTTGGAAAGCCTGCGCAAGAGCGGCAGCTGGGAAGGCGAGATCCTGCAGAAGCGCAAGAGCGGCGAGCTGTACCCGAGCTGGGTCGGCATCACCGCGGTGCACGACGAGGAAGGCGACCTGGTCAGCTTCGTCTGCTTCTTCAGCGACATCAGCGAACGCAAGGCCAGTGAGCGACGCATCCACCGCCTGGCCTACTACGACGCCCTGACCCACCTGCCCAACCGCACGCTGTTCCAGGACCGCCTGCACACCGCCCTGCTGCAGGCCGAACGGCACCAGCAGTGGGTCGTGCTGATGTTCCTCGACCTCGACCGCTTCAAGCCGATCAACGACTCCCTCGGCCACGCCGCGGGGGACCGCATGCTCAAGGAAGTGGCCGAGCGCCTGAGCCATTGCGTCAGCGATGACGACACCGTGGCGCGCATGGGCGGCGACGAGTTCACCCTGCTGCTGCCAGGCCAGAAGGACCGCGAGAAGGCGCTCCGCCAGGCCATCCAGGTGGCCGAGCAGATTCTCTCCAGCCTCGCCCGCCCATTCACCCTGGAAGGCCGCGAGTTCTTCGTCACCGCCAGCATCGGCGTGGCGCTCTCCCCGCAGGACGGCGCCGAGCTCAGCCAACTGATGAAGAACGCCGACACGGCGATGTACCACGCCAAGGAAATGGGCAAGAACAACTTCCAGTTCTACCAGGCCGAGATGAACGCCCGCGCCCTGGAGCGCCTGGAACTGGAAAGCGACCTGCGCCGCGCCATCGAACTGCACGAATTCGTCCTGCACTACCAGCCGCAGTTCACCGGCGACGGCCGCCGCCTGACCGGCGCCGAGGCGCTGCTGCGCTGGCAGCATCCCAAGCGCGGGCTGATCCCACCGGCGGAATTCATTCCGGTGCTGGAAGAGCTCGGCCTGGTTGCCCAGGTCGGCGACTGGCTGCTGGAGCAGGCCTGCCTGCAACTGCGCGCCTGGCACCGCGACAAGGTGCGGGTGCCGAAGATTTCCGTGAACCTCTCGGCCCGGCAGTTCGCCGACGGCCAGTTGGGCGAGCGCATCGCCGGCATCCTCGAAGACACCGGGATCGCCCCGGCGTGCCTGGAACTGGAACTGACCGAAAGCATCCTGATGAGCGACGTTTCCCAGGCGATGCAGATACTTTCCGGGCTGAAACGCTTGGGCCTGGCGATTGCGGTGGACGACTTCGGCACCGGCTACTCCTCGCTCAACTACCTCAAGCAGTTCCCCATCGATGTGCTGAAGATCGACCGCAGCTTCGTCGACGGCCTGCCCCACGGCGAGCAGGACGCGCAGATCGCCCGCGCCATCATCGCCATGGCCCACAGCCTGAACCTGATGGTGATCGCCGAGGGCGTGGAGAGCCACGAACAGCTGGAGTTCCTGCGCGAGCACGGCTGCGACGAGGTGCAGGGCTTCCTCTTCGGCCGCCCGGTGCCTGCCGACCAGTTCGCCGCGCTGTTCGCCAGCAACGCGTTGTTCCTGTTGGGCTGATCCATCGACTCGATGTTCGGCTTTGCGTAGGAGCGGACTCCGTCCGCGATGTGCCACCGGCCGGTTCGGAGCTGCCGGGAAGCGATCGCGGACGAAGTCCGCTCCTACATCCAACCCACCATCGGCGTTACACCCATTTCCGCACGCCAGTTGGCCTTGAACCCCGCTTGTCAGCCACATGACCGCCTTTCATGTGCCAGCACCAGCGCCTTGGGTTAGAATGCGCGCCTTTCCCCCAGCACCCGATCCTTAAGAGGACCGCCATGTTCAGCCGTGATTTGACCCTCGCCCGCTACGATGCAGAACTCTTCGCCGCGATGGAGCAGGAAGCCCAGCGCCAGGAAGAGCACATCGAGCTCATCGCCTCCGAGAACTACACCAGCCCGGCGGTGATGGAAGCCCAGGGTTCGGTGCTGACCAACAAGTACGCCGAAGGCTACCCGGGCAAGCGCTACTACGGTGGTTGCGAGTACGTCGACGTCGTCGAGCAACTGGCCATCGACCGTGCCAAGGAGCTGTTCGGTGCCGACTACGCCAACGTCCAGCCGCACGCCGGTTCCCAGGCCAACGCCGCTGTCTACCTGGCCCTGCTGTCGGCCGGTGACACCATCCTGGGCATGAGCCTGGCCCACGGCGGTCACCTGACCCACGGCGCCAGCGTTTCCTCCTCCGGCAAGCTGTACAACGCCGTGCAGTACGGCATCACCGACGCCGGCCTGATCGACTACGACGAAGTCGAGCGCCTGGCCGTCGAGCACAAGCCGAAGATGATCGTCGCCGGCTTCTCCGCCTACTCCCAGGTCCTGGACTTCGCCCGCTTCCGCGCCATCGCGGACAAGGTCGGTGCCTACCTGTTCGTCGACATGGCCCACGTGGCCGGTCTGGTCGCCGCTGGCGTCTACCCGAACCCGGTACCGTTCGCCGACGTGGTCACCACCACCACCCACAAGACCCTGCGCGGCCCGCGCGGCGGCCTGATCCTCGCTCGCAAGAACGAAGAGATCGAGAAGAAGCTGAACTCCGCTGTCTTCCCGGGTGCCCAGGGTGGCCCGCTGGAGCACGTGATCGCCGCCAAGGCCGTGTGCTTCAAGGAAGCCCTGCAGCCCGAGTTCAAGGCCTACCAGCAGCAGGTTCTGAAGAACGCCCAGACCATGGCCAGCGTGTTCATCGAGCGCGGCTTCGACGTGGTTTCCGGCGGCACCCAGAACCACCTGTTCCTGCTCTCCCTGATCAAGCAGGACATCACCGGTAAGGACGCCGACGCCGCCCTGGGTCGCGCCTTCATTACCGTGAACAAGAACAGCGTGCCGAACGACCCGCGCTCCCCGTTCGTTACCTCCGGCCTGCGTATCGGCACCCCGGCCGTCACCACCCGCGGCTTCAAGGAAGCCGAGTGCCGCGAACTGGCCGGCTGGATCTGCGACATCCTCACCAACATGGGCGATGAGTCCGTGGTGGACGGCGTGCGCGAGAAGGTCAAGGCCATCTGCGCCAAGTTCCCGGTCTACGGCGCCTAAGCCCAAACCGCGAACCGCGATTAAAAAAGCCCGGCAGATGCCGGGCTTTTTCATGTCTGTCGCTCGCGGAACGCAGGCTGAACCTGTAGGAGCGAGCTTGCTCGCGAACAGGCTCCAGTCTGGCCCCCGCGTTGTGCGGTTCGCGAGCAAGCTCGCTCCTACGAAAAATCCGCTGCGCGCCGGTAGCACCAATAAAGATTCGTAGGGCGCATGACGCGCCAGCGTTATCAGCCTCCGGGCCGACGGCGGATAACCTGTTCCAGGTTATTCGCCCTGCACTGGGATACGCCCCATAAAGGACGGGCTATGGCTGCCCGCCTGATTTCTGCTCCGGCTGCACCGGCACATCGCGCAGTTCATTGAGCCGGCGCACCAGCGTCTCCGCCTCGGCCTGGCTGGCAAATCCCTTGAGCATCACCTGCCCATCCGTCACCACACGCGTCACCTTGGGTAGCAGGCGCAGTTGCCCATCGATCACCACCGCCAGGGCCTTGCCTTGCTCTTCCTCGGTCAGCTTCGCCAGGCGCTGGCTGGCTTCGGGCGTGAAGCGCACTCGCACTGCCGGCTTGCCGTCGGCGACGCTGGCCAGCTCGGCTCGCTGCACGTCGTGCTGGGTCAGCACCGGGTGGGTTTCCAGTAGCACGGCCTTGCCCTGCGGGTCAGCCAGGGTGCGGGTGCTGGCCGTGGGCTTCTCGGCCACCGCATGGACGTCGAATGTGTGTTGCGGGGCCGACGGCAGCGCACCGGCGCAGGCGCCCAACAATGAGGCGAGGAGGATCGGAATAGAGCGTTTCATCGAGTACGAATCGGACAGGACGACCCGGTCGGGCCAGGGTTATGGAGAGTCAGACCACAGCAGTTGCACAAGTTGCACTCCCTTGGTCGGCACCCGCGACTAAGCTTGCAGACGAACGGATGCTGGCGGTCCGGTCAGAAATTCTCCGGCTCAGGGCAAGCTGGTATCATGCGCGCCTTTTGCCGGTCACAAGAAAAGGCGCACGGCCCACCTGGGCACGCACCTTGCTTTTCCCGGCCAGAACGATAACGGCGCAAGAGCGTCACGGGGAGCCAAACATGCTGGAAAAGCTGTTCCAACTCAAGGCGCACAATACCAATGTGCGCACCGAGATCCTGGCGGGTATCACTACCTTCCTGACCATGGCCTACATCCTCTTCGTCAACCCGAGCATCCTCGGCGAGACGGGCATGGACAAGGGCGCGATCTTCGTCGCTACCTGCCTGGCCGCAGCCATTGGTTCGGCCATCATGGGCCTGATCGCCAACTACCCGATTGCCCTGGCTCCCGGCATGGGCCTGAACGCCTTCTTCACCTACACCGTGGTCCTGCACATGGGCCACACCTGGCAAGTGGCGCTCGGTGCGGTGTTCCTCTCCGCATGCATGTTCTTCATCATTTCGATCTTCCGCATCCGCGAGTGGATCATCAACAGCATCCCGCTGGCCCTGCGCTCGGCGATCGCCGCCGGCATCGGCCTGTTCCTCGCGCTGATCGCGCTGAAGGAATCGGGCATCGTCGTCGCCAACCAGGCCACCCTGGTGGGCATGGGTGACCTGGCCAAGCCCGCGCCGCTGCTGGCGATCCTCGGCTTCATCCTGATCGTCGCCCTGGAAGCCCGCCGCGTGACCGGCGCGGTGATGATCGGCATTCTGGTCGTCACCTTCATCTCCATCGCCATCGGCGTCTCCCAGTTCGGCGGCGTGGTATCGATGCCGCCGTCGCTGGCGCCGACCTTCCTGCAGCTGGATATCAAGGGCGCGCTGGACATCGGCCTGTTCAGCGTGATCTTCGCCTTCCTCTTCGTCGACCTGTTCGACAACTCCGGCACCCTGATCGGCGTGGCCAAGCGCGCCGGCCTGATGGGCAAGGACGGGCACATGCCGAAGATGGGCCGCGCGCTGATCGCCGACAGCTCCGCCGCCATGGTCGGCTCGCTGCTGGGCACCTCTACCACCACCAGCTACATCGAGTCGGCGGCGGGCGTTTCCGCTGGCGGCCGCACCGGCCTGACCGCCATCGTGGTCGCCCTGCTGTTCCTGCTGGCGCTGTTCTTCGCGCCGCTGGCGGGCAACGTCCCGGCCTTCGCCACCGCGCCGGCCCTGTTCTTCGTCGCCGTGCTGATGGCCTCGGGCCTGGCCGAGATCGACTGGGACGACCTGACCGTCGCCGCCCCGGTGGTAGTGACCGCCCTGGCCATGCCGCTGACCTTCTCCATCGCCAACGGCATTGCCTTCGGCTTCATCACCTGGACCGCCTGCAAGCTGCTGTCCGGCCGCTTCCGCGAGCTGAATCCGGCGCTGGTGATCCTGTCGATTCTGTTCGTGATCAAGCTGGGCTGGTTCAACGCCTGATTTTACTTTCGCGGCATGGGTATCGCTGCGCTCCACCCATCCTACAAATGGCAACAACGTAGGATGGCGTGGAGCGCAGCGATACCCATCAAATGCCGCCGACTACACGAGTTACCCGTCCCATGAGCAGTCCGCGTTTCGATCCCTCCCAATACGACAGTCAACTGGCCGACAAGGCCGCGCGCCTGCGCGAGCTGCTGGCGCCATTCGCCGCGCCGGAACCGGAGGTGTTCGATTCGCCCCGCGAGCATTACCGCCTGCGCGCCGAGTTCCGCCTGTGGCGCGAGGGCGAGGCGCGTCACTACGCAATGTTCGAGCAGGGCGACAAGCACACGCCGATCCTGATCGAGGAATTCCCCATCGCCAGCCAGCGCATCAACGAGCTGATGCCGCGCCTGAAGGCCGCCTGGGCCGAGCCGACGCTGGGCCACAAGCTGTTCCAGGTGGAATTCCTTACCACCCTGGCGGGCGATGCGCTGATCACCCTGTGCTACCACCGCCCGGTGGATGCAGCCTGGCAAGTCGCCGCCGAGAAGCTGGCGGCCGAACTGGGTGTAAGCATCGTTGGCCGCTCCCGCGGCAAGCGCCTGGTGGTGGGCCGTGACTATGTGAGTGAGGAACTGACCGTTGCTGGCCGCACCTTCCGCTACCGCCAACCGGAGGGCGCCTTCACCCAGCCCAACGGCGAGGTCTGCCAGAAGATGCTCAACTGGGCTTACCAAGCCCTGGGCCAGCGTGACGACGACCTGCTGGAGCTGTACTGCGGCAATGGCAACTTCACCCTGCCGCTGGCCACCCGCGTGCGCAAGGTGCTGGCCACCGAGATCAGCAAGACCTCGGTGAACGCCGCCCTGGCCAATCTGGCCGACAATGCTGTGGATAACGTTACCCTGGTGCGACTCTCCGCCGAGGAGCTGACCCAGGCGCTCAACGACGTACGCCCGTTCCGCCGCCTGGCCGATGTCGATCTGAAGTCCTACGAGTTCGGCAGCGTGTTCGTCGATCCGCCGCGCGCCGGCATGGACCCGGACACCTGCGAGCTGACCCGGCGCTTCGACAACATCCTCTATATCTCCTGCAACCCGGAGACCCTGGCGCAGAACATCGCCCAGTTGCACGACACCCACCAGGTGAGCCGCTGCGCCCTGTTCGACCAGTTCCCCTACACCCACCACATGGAAGCCGGCGTGCTGCTGACCCGCCGCTGAGCACCGACCTCGAGCACGGGCCGCCCAACCTAGGGTTGGGCGGCGCCTCGGTTTTCTGCAGCTAGGCTTGCGGAACAACGACAAGAGGCACGCCCATGTCCCGCCTGATCCTTCCCCTGCTGTTCCTGCTGCTGAGTGCCTGCGCCGGTAGCGACCCTGCCGATATCAGCGTCTCCCCCGCCGCCAATGGCCGGCAAAGCACCTTCTTCATCCAGGCCGTGCGCGCGCAGGGCCACCGCGAAGACCTCGAAGATCGCTTCGATCTCGCCGTGCGCCGCGCGCTGGAAGCCAAGGGCTACCACTACCAGGAAAACTCGGCAGAGCTGCGGGTGATCTATGCCGTCGGCCTGGACAGCCAGACCGGCATCGTCCAGCGGCCGGTGGCGACCAGTGCAGGCGTGATGACCCAGACCCAGTTCACCGATCAGGAACAGGCGCGCCTGGCGCTGAGGATTCTCGACGAGGCTACCGGCCAGGTGCTGTACCAGGCGCAAGTGGCGCGTCAGCTGCACGACCCGAAGATCACCCAGCAGGCCGTGGACGAAGGCATCGCCCGCCTGCTGAAGGATTTCCCCGCGCACCAATGAATGGGCCGGGGAACTGAGGATCAGCTGAAGTTCGACGGCGACTTGCGCACGAACTTGATGCTGTACTTGAAGTCGGCCTTGCGCGTGACACTGATGGCACGGCGGGTGACGGTGTCGATGGTGATGTTCCAGTTGCCGGTGCTGGGCACCTTGATCTTGGCCGGGAACCGGTCGAACGCGCCGCCGTGGTAGGAGTGACGGCCGCCATTCTTGAAGCTGCGGAAGTTCGCGTCGGTCATCAGGCGGATGTTGCAGGTCATGGAGCACTCGATGACGACTAGGTCGCCTTCGTTGAGGTGTTCACGCTGATGGACGAACTTCATGCTGACTCCGCTGCTACTACCGCAAAATCAATACGATAGCACGGAGCGGGGGCGGCCCGGCAGCGGCGCTGCATCTGGGCGTCGCCACTCATCCGAAGCTCAGAGCCCTTCGAAGTCCGCCTTGCGTTCCTCCGGCTCCTGCTCCTCACGCACCACCACCTGGCGATTGCGCGACTGCCGCTCGAGCCAATAGAGGGCGAAGATCGCCAGCACCGAGATCACCCCGCGGTAGACCACGCCGGCCAGTTGCGCGTCCCATTCCATGCCGCCTTCGGTCCAGGCGATGAGCAGGCGCGACAGGGTCAGGGTGAGTTGCACCAGGATCACCAGGATCAGCGCCGGCCGCACCAGCAGGCGCCGACGCAGGGCGAAGACCAGGAACAGCGCGAGGGCGAACTGGTGGCCGCCGTAGAAGACTCGGGCATCGCTCACCGAGGACGGCTCCATCAGCAGCATGCCGCTGAGGTTGGCCATTTCGTAGGGGCGAATCCAGTAGAGCAGTCCCAGGCCACCCCAGACCAGAGCCTGGACCAGCAGGACGAGACGGGCGAAGAGCATCCGATTTCTCCTTGGCCATGCAGCCATTGCCGAGCGTCCGTACCTGCGACCGGGAGTCGCGGACGCACCACCGATCAGCTAGAGACCCCGCACGGCACGGCAAGTTCGACGCCCGCGTCATATGGGGAAACAAACCGCGGGTGGGGCCGCGACACCCGCGGGAGTATGCTCGGTCGCGTTCGAATTTCGAGGTTCCAACCATGCGCACCCTGCTTCTGCTCACTGCCCTTGTCGCCGGCGCCGCCCAGGCCGCCGAGCCGCTGAGCATCGACGTGCACCGCGATGCCAATTGCGGCTGCTGCAAGGACTGGATCAAGCATCTGGAAAGCAACGGCTTCACCGTCAACGACCACGTCGAGGCGGACATGAGTGCAGTGAAGACCAAACTCGGCGTCCCGCACAGCATGGGCTCGTGCCACACCGGCGTGATCGACGGCAAATTCGTCGAAGGCCACGTGCCGGCGGCCGACGTCCTCAAGCTGCGCGAGCGAGCCGACCTGATCGGCGCCGCCGTACCGGGCATGCCGATGGGCTCGCCGGGCATGGAAATGGGCGACCGGCATGACGCCTACCAGGTCGTGGGCCTGAACAAGGCCGGTCAGCGCGAAGTGATCGCCGACTACCCGGCACACTGACGCCAGGGCTATCCCTCACCCCTGAGCGCTGGTGCGCCGGCGCGCGGGGCACTCTCCAGGTTCCCGCGCGGCAATGCTCCGCGAGCACGAAGGGGTGAGGGACTCCAAATGAAAAGGGCGACCGTCGGGTCGCCCTTTTCATTCATGCGGCTTTCACTCGGCCTTGGCCGGCAACAGGCCGTCGGCGCGGAACATCGCCTTGATCCCACGCACGGCCTGACGCAGGCGGTCGCGGTTCTCGATCAGGGCAAAGCGCACGTGGTCGTCGCCGTAGTCACCAAAGCCGATGCCGGGCGACACCGAGACCTTGGCATCCTTGAGCAGCTTCTTGGCGAACTCCAGCGAGCCCAGGTGGGCGTAGGGCTCGGGGATCTTTGCCCAGATATACATCGAGGCCTTGGGGTTCTCCACCATCCAGCCAGCCTCGTGCAGCCCTTTGACCAGCACATCGCGGCGCTTCTGGTACTGCTCGGCGATGTCGCGCACGCACTGCTGGTCGCCTTCCAGCGCGGCAATGGCAGCTACCTGCAGCGGGGTGAAGGTGCCGTAGTCGTGGTAGCTCTTGATCCGCGCCAGGGCCGAGACCAGTTCCGGGTTGCCGACCATGAAGCCGATGCGCCAGCCCGCCATGTTGTAGCTCTTGGACAGGGTGAAGAACTCCACCGCGATGTCCTTGGCGCCGGGCACCTGCATGATCGACGGGGCTTTCCAGCCGTCGAAGGTGATGTCCGCGTAGGCCAGGTCGTGCACCACCAGCACGTCGTAGCGCTTGGCGAGATCGACCACGCGCTCGAAGAAGTCCAGCTCCACGCACTGCGCGGTGGGGTTGGAGGGGAAGCCGAGGATCATCATCTTCGGCTTGGGAATCGACTCGCGGATCGCCCGCTCCAGCTCGTTGAAGAAGTCGATTCCCGGCACCAGCGGCACCGAGCGCACCTGGGCGCCGGCGATCACCGCGCCGTAGATGTGGATCGGGTAGCTGGGGTTGGGCACAAGAATGGTGTCGCCGTGGTCCAGGGTCGCCAGCATCAGGTGCGCCAGGCCCTCCTTGGAGCCAATGGTCACGATGGCTTCGGACTCCGGGTCGATCTCGACCTCGTAGCGGTCGCGGTACCAGTGCGAGATGGCGCGACGCAGGCGCGGAATGCCACGGGAGGTGGAGTAGCCGTGGGTGTCTTCGCGCTGGGCGACCTGGCAGAGTTTCTCGACGATGTGCGGCGGCGTGGCCCCGTCCGGGTTGCCCATGGACAGGTCGATGATGTCCTCGCCACGGCGGCGGGCGGCCATCTTCAGCTCGGCGGTGATGTTGAAAACGTAGGGGGGCAGGCGATCGATGCGCGCAAAGCGACGAGCTGAACGGGGTTCAGTCATGGTGTCCTCTGATTAACGTAGGCGCCCGGAACCGTCCGAGCGACGCCGGCCACTGCGGTGGCCTGGAAAGCGCGGCGCTGTGACCTGCGCTTTCTTGTCGGCGAACATATAGCTCGCTAGGCTGGCTGTCGAGTTTTTCTTTGCGCCGCTCAAGGGCGGCATCTGGAGGCCCATGTCCGCGCAACAGTACTGGCAACTCGACGTCTTCGCCGACCAGCCGCTCACCGGCAATGGCCTGGCGGTGTTCCCCGACGCCCGCGGCATCCCCGCCCAGACCCTGCTGGCGCTGACCCAGGAGCTGCGCCAGTTCGAGTCGATCTTCCTATTCCCCTCGGCCACGCTGGACACCTATTCGGCGCGCATCTTCACCGTCGACGAGGAACTGCCCTTCGCCGGCCATCCGGTACTGGGCGCCGCGGCGCTGCTGCACCACCTGCACCAGCGCGGCGAAGAGGAACACTGGACACTGGAGCTGCCGGCAAAGGCGGTGAAGGTGGTCACGCGCCGCCGCGGAACGGGCTTCCACGCCGAGATGAATCAGGGCCCTGCCGACTTCGGCACTGTGCTGGACGATGACGCGCGCCGCTGGTTCGCCGAGGCCTTCTCGCTGTCTGCTGCCGACCTTGCCGACTATCCGGCCGCGGTGGTCAGTACCGGCCTGCCCTATCTGCTGCTGCCGGTCCGCGCAGAAGCCCTGGGACGCGTGCGCCAGTGCACAGATCTGACGGCCGAACTGGCCAGACTCAATGCCGCCTTCGTTTTCGTCCTGGATGTGGATAATCGCGAAGGCCGTACCTGGGACGGCGCCGGGATCATCGAGGATATCGCCACCGGCAGTGCCGCCGGCCCCGTCGCCGCCTACCTGGTGGAGCTGGGCAAGGCACGCCGCGGTGAGCTGTTCCACCTCACCCAGGGGCGCTTTGTCGGCCGCCCGAGCCGACTCGACGTACAGGTCGGCCAGGACGATGACGTCCGCGTCGGCGGCGACGTCCAGCTACTGGCCCGCGCAGAGCTGCTGCACCGTTTCGCCTGACGACCGGGCTGGCGGCCTGCCCCACCCGAGACAACACTGAACCCACCTGTTCGATGGAGATGCCGCCATGCAATGGCGCAAAGGACGACGCAGCGACAACGTAGTGGATGCCCGCGATGAAACCGGTGGCGGCATGGGCGGCGGCGGAGGCATGCGCATCGGCGGCCGCGGCCTGAGCCTGGGTGGCGTGGCCATCGTGGTGGTGATCGGCCTGCTTTCCGGGCAAGACCCGATGACCATACTCGGCTCTCTGCTGGGGCAGATGGACGTTTCCCAGCAGCAGGCACCGAGCCGTCCGACCCAGGGCAAGCCAGCCACTGGCAGCGACCCGCAGGTCGAGTTCGTCCAGTCGATCCTCGGCGACACCGAGGACACCTGGGGCGAGATCTTCGCCCGCAGCAACCAGCAGTACGAACAGCCCAAGCTGATCCTCTTCAACGGTGGGGTGAACTCCGCGTGCGGCTTCGCCTCCTCGGCCGTGGGCCCGTTCTACTGCCCCGGCGACCACCGCGTGTACCTCGACCTGGGCTTCTTCCGCGAGATGGAACAGAAGTTCTCCGCCGCTGGCGACTTCGCCCAGGCCTACGTGATCGCCCACGAAGTCGGCCACCACGTACAGAACCTGCTGGGCATCTCCGCCAAGATCAACGCCGCACGCCAGCGCGGTGCGCGCATGGAGGGCGCCAACGGGCTTTCGGTGCGCCAGGAATTGCAGGCCGACTGCTTCGCCGGTGTCTGGGCCAACCACGCCCAGCAGCGCCTGAACTGGCTGGAGCCGGGCGACGTGGAAGAGGCGCTGAACGCCGCCAACGCCATTGGCGATGACCACCTGCAACGCCAGGCGCGCGGTACGGTGATGCCGGACTCCTTCACCCATGGCTCGTCCGCACAGCGTGTGCGCTGGTTCAAGCTCGGCTTCGAAAGCGGCTCACCGGGCAAGTGCGACACCTTCAAGGCACAGACGCTGTAGCGCACCGCTCCGGCGCCATCGCCGCTGGATCAACCTCTTGCAGTAGCACGCCATGCACGCACCGCGGGCATGGCGCGCTCCTACAGGCTATGGCTGAGCGCATGCAGGAAACTGGCTGGATCAACGGGTTTCGACAGGAAACTCAGCACGTTCAGCGGTGTATCGCAGAGAGAGTCCCCAAGATCGCTGCGCGCGGACAGCACGATGATCGGCAGGAAGGTGCCGGCCCTGTTCAGCTCGCGGATGAACGCCAGCCCCGGCCCGTCGCTCTCCAGCGCCAGGCCGCTGACCAGCAGGTCGATGGTCGCTTCTTCCCGATGGATACGCCGCAACGCCAATGCTGCGCTGCTGGCGGTGAGACACCGCAGGTTGGCCCCTTCGATCAACCGGCGTGTGCGGGCCAGCACGACGCGGTCATCGTCCACCAGCAGCACCACGGGCCGCCTGGGTGCGCGCGCAGTGATCTCGCGCAGAGCCTGGAGCTCCTCGTCATCGAGGACAACGCGCTTGGACATGGGCGCAATACTACCGATAGAGGCCAGATGACATCATTCTAGATGGCAAACGTCTGGCATTCCTGCCGGACCAAGGTTTGGCGATAGACGGAATAAAAAAGGGCCGCAACGAGTGCGGCCCTGGAAATACGCCGGCCAGGCCGGCGTCGTGGGATATCAGCCAGCCTTGGCCAGACCTGCCTGGCCAAGGCGCTCGGCGATCTCGCCGAGAATAGCCGGATCGTCGATGGTGGACGGCGGCGCGTAAGCCTCGCCATCGGCAATCTTGCGCAGCACGGCGCGGAGGATCTTGCCGGAGCGTGTCTTGGGCAGGCGCTTCACCACCAGCGCCCGCTGGAAGCAGGCCAGTGCGCCGATACGCTCGCGCACCAGCGCCACCAGTTCGCGCTGCAGGTTGCCTTCGGTCACCTGCGTACCATCCTTGAGCACCACCAGCCCCAGCGGCACATGTCCCTTGAGGTCGTCCTGCACGGCGATCACCGCGCATTCGGCGACGGCTTCGTGCAGCGCCAGCAGCTCCTCCATCTCGCCAGTGGAAAGGCGGTGGCCGGAGACGTTTATCACGTCATCGGTACGCCCCATGATGTAGACGAAGCCCTCCTCGTCCAGGTAGCCGCCGTCACCGGTGTGGTAGTAGCCGGGATAGGTCTTCAGGTAGGCCTGTAGGTAGCGCGGATGATCGTTCCAAAGCGTCTGCGCACAACCGGGGGGCAACGGCAGGGCGATGACGATGGAGCCCTGTTCGTTCGGCCCCAGCAGCCGGCCTTCGCCATCCACTACCCTCACGTCATAACCGGGTACCGCGCGGTTGGTGGAGCCGGCGCGCAGGTCATGGCCGCCCAGGCCGGTGCAAGGCGCGGTCACCGGCCAGCCGGTCTCGGTCTGCCACCAGTGATCGTGCACAGGCTTGCCGGTGAGTTCCTCGAGCCAGTGCTGCGTGCTGCTGTCGAGCTTCTCGCCGGCCAGGAACAGGTGCCGCAGCGAACTCAGGTCGTAACGTTTGAGCAGATCACCCTGGGGATCTTCCTTGCGAATAGCGCGGATCGCCGTGGGCGCACAGAACAGGCTGTTGACCCGGTGCTCCTCGATCACCCGCCAGTAGCTGCCGGCATCCGGTGTACGCACCGGCTTGCCCTCGTAGAACACCGTGGTGCAGCCGTGCATCAACGGACCGTAGACGATCAGCGAGTGACCGACCACCCAGCCAACGTCGGAAACGCCCCACCAGACGTCCCCCGGCTGCAGTCCGAAGATGCTCGGCAGCGCGTAACTCAGCGCCACCGCATGGCCACCGTTGTCACGCACGATGCCCTTGGGTTTCCCGGTCGTGCCGGAGGTATACATGATGTACAGCGGGTCGCCGCTGGCGACTTCCACCGGGTCGACCGGTTGCGCGTGGGCCAGGGTTTCACGCCAGTCCAGGTCGCGACCGGCGCACAGCTCAGCCATCGCCTGCGGACGTTGCAACAGCAGTACGTGAGCCGGCTGGTGGCTGGCCAGCTCCAGGGCCTTGTCCACCAGCGGCTTGTATTCGATCACCCGTTCGAACTCCAGGCCGCAGGAGGCGGTGAGCACCAGCTTGGGCTTGGCATCGTCGATGCGCAGCGCCAGCTCGTGGGGCGCGAAGCCGCCGAAGACCACCGAGTGCACGGCGCCAAGGCGCGCGCAGGCCAGCATGGCCATGGCCGCCTGGGGCACCATCGGCATGTAGATGATCACTCCGTCGCCCTTCTCCACCCCCAGCGCTCGCAGGGCGCCAGCCAGACGCGCCACTTCATCGCGCAGTTCCAGGTAGCTGAAGCGCTGCTGGGTGTTGGTCACGGGGGAGTCGTAGATCAGTGCGGCCTGGTTGCCACGGCCGAGCTCGATCTGCCGGTCGAGGGCCAAGTAGCAAGTGTTCAGGCGGCCATCGGCGAACCAGCGATGGCTGCCATCAGGCAAGGCTTGCAGGGTGTCCTGCGGGGCGCGGTACCAGGCCACGCGGCCGGCCTGCTCGGCCCAGAAGGCGGAAGGCTCGGCGATGGAGCGCTCATGGGACTGCCGGTAACTCATCGTCACTGCCTCTTATTGTTGTTATCGAGGTCGAACAACGAGTATGGACGGGGATCGCCACCCCACCATCAACCTTTGGTCGTAGTCCTCCCGCACGATGCGCAGGCGGCCGGGCACTATTGCTTTGCAGGATTTTTCAGCGAAGCGGCGCGACAATCGACGCAGCGCTCTGGAACGGAGGTTGGAGGGCTTTCCAGCGGAGCCGCCACCGCATGTCGGCGACCACGGGTCGCACCCGCTACCGCCATCTGGCGGGACTACACTGAGAGTCCCTTTTCACCTGACAGCACAGGGGTGCGCACCGTGAACATCCTCGTCCGTCCGTCCAGCCTCCGCAAAGACCAGCCGTGGGAAGTCTGCCTCGATCAGCAGGCCGTGCGCTTCCGCAGCGAGCGGGAGGCGCGCAGTTTCGTCGCTACCCTCGAAGCCCGCCTGAAAGCGCCGCACCGACTGCCAGAACTGGTGCAACGCGCCGCCAGTTGATCAGGCCGCGCGCTCGCTGATCTGCCCGCTCAGCCAGCCGAGCACCGCGGCCACCAGGCCGCAGACAGTAATGACCACGGCCATCGGCAGCGCCGAGCCGTCGTGCAAGGCACCGACCAGCGCAGAAGCACCGGCCGCGACGGTGAACTGCAGGCTGCCCATCAGCGCCGATGCGCTCCCGGCGTGCCGGCCCTGGCTGGCCATCGCGCAAGCCGATGAGTTGGGCATCAGGAAGCCAAGGCTGGCGATGGCGCCGAACAGCGGTACCAGCAGCGGCCACAGGTGCTCGGGCTTGGCCAGGGTGATGGCTAGCAGCGCCACGCCGCAGCCGAAGTACACCCATACCGCCCGGCGCAGCCAGAACCCGGGCCCGCGATAGCGCAGCAGCCGCGCGTTGACCTGCGCCATCAGGATGAAGCCTGCCGCGTTGCTGCCGAAGATCCAGCCGTAGTGCTCCGCCGGCACCCCGTAGAGTTCGATGAACACGAAGGGCGAGCCGGCGATGTAGGAGAACATCCCGGCAATGGCAACCCCGCCGGTGAGTGCATAGGTGATGAAGGAGCGGTCGCGGAACAGCGCACGGTACTGCTTCAGCGCCCCTCGCAGTGGCGCGCGCGGCCCGGCCGGAATGGTCTCCGGCAACCACAGCGCGATGGCCCCGCCCGCCAGTGCGCTGAACAGCGTCAGGCAATAGAAGATCGATTGCCAGCCGGACAGGCTGAGCAGCAACCCGCCTCCCAGCGGAGCGAGGATCGGCGCCAGCCCCATCACCAGCATCAGTTGCGAGAAAGCCTTGGCGGCTGCGATGGGATCGCACAGGTCACGCACCACTGCCCGCGAAATCACCATCCCCGCACAGCCCCCGAGCGCCTGCACGAAACGCGCACCAATCAGCCATTCCAGGCTCGGCGCAAAGGCACAGGCCAGGGATGCCGCGGTGAAGATACTCACACCCAGCAGCAACGGAATACGCCGCCCGATTCGATCGGCCAATGGGCCATAGAGCAATTGGCCAATGGCGAGGCCAGCGAAGTAGGCCGAGAGACTCAACTGCACATGTTCGACATCGGTGCCGAACGCCAGCGCCAGCGCCGGGAAGCTGGGCAGGTAGAAATCGATGGCCATGGGCCCGAAGGCGCTGAGGGCGCCGAGGATCAGCAGGATGCGGAGGTTCATGGATCACCTGGTCACACGCGACCGCCGAAAAGCGGTGGGGACCGCGGGCAGGCAGATGTGGATATCTTGTTGGCCCGCACGGGTGGCGCGGCGAAGCCATGCATTGTGGCTTGGCCCGAAAAATTAGCAAGCTCCCTAAGCACTTCCCGAGGCAACTCCCAAAATAGTGGGAGAGTCAGGTCCGGCCGCGCAGGCCGGACCTGTCGCAATATCAGACCTCGTGCGTCCCCTCTGCGCCGGGCTTGGCCTTGTTCTTGCGCCCGCTGAGCTTGTCGGCCGCCGACTCCACCAGCATGTAGAACATCGGGATGAGGAAGGTCGCCAGCAGGGTCGCGGCGAGCATGCCGCCGATCACGCCGGTACCGATCGAGTGCCGGCTGGCGGAGCCGGCGCCGGTGCTGATGGCCAAGGGCACGCAACCCAGGATGAAGGCCAGCGAGGTCATCACGATGGGGCGGAAACGCAGCTTGGCCGCCTCGAGTGCCGCTTCCACCGGCCCCATGCCCTGCTCTTCGCGGCACAGCACGGCGAATTCGATGATCAGGATGGCGTTCTTTGCCGCCAGGCCGATCAGGGTTACCAGGCCGACCTGGAAGTACACGTCGTTATCCAGCCCGCGCAGCCAGATCGCCAGGATCGCGCCGAAAACCGCGAACGGCACGGCGGTAACCACCGCCAGCGGCAAGGTCCAGCGCTCGTACTGCGCAGCGAGGATGAGGAACACCAGGATCAGGCCGAAGATGAATGCGGTGCTGCCCGAACCCTGGGTCGCCAGTTCCTGGTACGCCGAGCCGATCCAGGCCAGGGTGTAGTTCTCCCCCAGCACCTGGTTGGCCACTTCCTGCATCGCCGCCAGCGACTGCCCGGAGCTGTAGCCCGGCGCCGGGCCACCGAGCAGCTTGGCCGCCGGGAAGACGTTGAAGCGTGCATAGGAGTCGGGGCCAAGGATGCGCTTGACCGAGATCAGCGTGGAAAGCGGCACCAGATCACCGGTGGATGAGCGCACGAAGACCTGGCTCAGGTCATCCGGTTTGCGGCGGAACTCCGGCTCCGATTCCAGGGTGACCTGCCAGGTCCGGCCATAGAGGGTGAAGTCGTTGACGTAGTAGCTGCCAAAGGTCGACTGCATGGCGGTGAACACGTCGTTGATCGCCACCCCCAGCGAGCGCGCCTTGGTACGGTCCAGGTCTATGTAGTACTGCGGCACGTTGGCGTTGAAGGTGGTGTTGACCCCCGCCAGTTCCGGGCGCTTGGCCGCGGCTGCGAGAAACTTCATGGTCACCTCTTCCAACTGCTCGGAGGTGCCGCCGCTACGATCCTGGATATACGCCTCGAAGCCGCCGGTGGTACTCATGCCGGTGATCGGTGGGGGGTTGAAGGACATCACCACGCCATCTTCCTGACCCGCGCCCATCTTCATGAATTCATGGGTCAGGTTGCGCGCGTCCAGTTCGGGCGTGGTGCGCTCCTTCCAATCCTTCAGCGGCACGAAGGACACCCCGGCGTTGCTGCGGGTGCCGAAGGTGAGAATGTCGAAGCCGGCGAAGGTCACCACGTCCTGCACCGCGGGGTGCTTCATCAGCTGATGGGTGACGTCGCTGGTGAGCTTCTCGGTCCGCGTCAGCGACGCCGCCGGCGGCAGGAAGTAGGCGTTGAGCACGTAGCCCTGGTCCTCGTCCGGCACCAGCGAGCCCGGTACCCGGCCGAAGAGGATGACCAGCAAGGCGATCATCCCGCCGAACAGCAGCAGGCCGAGCGCAGCGCGCTTGAGGAAGAACTGCACGCCGGCGCCGTAGCCATTGGTGGCCTTCTCGAACATGCGGTTGAACCAGCGGAACGGTGCCGCCGGCTCCTTGTGTTCGGGCTTGAGAATCAGTGCGCAGAGCGCTGGTGACAATGTCAGCGCGACGATGCCGGAGATCACCACCGACACCGCGATGGTGATCGCGAACTGCTTGTACATCTGCCCGGCCAGGCCACCGAGGAAACCGACAGGGATGAACACCGCGCACAGCACCAGCACGATGGCAACGATCGGCCCGGTCACCTCCTCCATGGCCTTGATCGCCGCTTCCTTGGGCCCGAGCTTCTCGGTGCGCATCACCCGCTCGACGTTTTCCAGCACCACGATGGCGTCGTCCACCACGATGCCGATTGCCAGCACCATGCCGAACAATGACAGCAGGTTGATGGAGAACCCCATCAGGTACATGCCGGCGAAGGTGCCGACCAGCGAGACGGGAATCGCCAGGACCGGGATCAGCGTGGCGCGGATGCTCTGCAGGAACACGAAGACCACGATCATCACCAGGATCAGTGCCTCGATGAAGGTATGGATCACCTCCTCGATGGAGACCTGCACGAAGATGGTCGTGTCGTAGGGAATCTTGTAGGTGATGCCCTCGGGGAAGCGCTTTGCCATGGCGTCCATGTGGTCGCGCACGGCCTGGGCGGTATCCAGTGCGTTGGCGCCCGGCTGCAGGTAGATACCGAAGGCGGCGTTCTGCTGGCCGTTGAGCGAGGTCACCAGGGAGTAGTCCTGGGCCCCCAGCTCGACTCGCGCCACATCCTTGAGCAACAGGCTGGCACCTGTTGGATCGCTGCGCAGGATGATGCTCTCGAACTCCTTGGGATCGGTGAACCGCCCCTGGGCGGTCGCCATGTAGGTGAAATCCTGCGGCTCCTTCATGGGCTGCTGGCCGAAGCTGCCGGCGGCGAACTGCGAGTTCTGCTCGCGGATCGCGCTGGCGACGTCCGAGGGAGTCATGTTGTATTGCGCCAGCTTGTCCGGCCGCAGCCAGATGCGCATGGAGTAATCCTTGGAGCCGAACTGGCTGACGTCACCCACCCCGGGAATCCGCTTGAGGTCGTCGATCACGTTGATCAGCGCGTAGTTGCTGATGAAGATCGGGTCGCGGGAGTTGTCCGGCGAGAACAGGGTCACCACCTGCAGGATGTCGGAGGATTTCTTCTCCACCTGCACCCCCTGCCGACGAACTTCTTCAGGCAGCTTGGCGAGCGCAGCCTGCACCTTGTTGTTGACGTCGATGGTGGCCTGGTCCGGGTCGGTGCCTACCTCGAAGTACACGGTCAGGCTCATGGCACCGCTGCTGTCGGAGTTCGACAGCTGGTAGATCATGCCCTCTACGCCGTTGATTTCCTGTTCAAGAGGCGCCGCCACGGTTTCGGCGATCACCTGCGAGCTGGCGCCGGGATAGGAGGCCGACACCGACACCTGCGGCGGCACGATCTCGGGGTACTGGGCGATGGGCAGTGCGCGCATGGCAACGAGGCCGGCGAGCAGGATCACGATGGATATCACCATCGCGAACACGGGACGTTCGATGAAGAAGCGCGAGATCACGATGGGCGCTCCTTAGGACTTGGCCTGGGCGGGTTGCGTCGCGGGGGGCTGCGGTGGTGCCTCGCTGGCCTTGACCGGCTGGTCCGGCCTTACCTTGGGAATGCCCTCGACGATGACGTGGTCGCCATCGTCTACGCCGGCATCGATGATCCAGCGACCGTCCACGGTCTTGGACGTGGTGACCTGGCGCACGCGGGCGAAGCCGTCCTTGTCCACCACGTAGACGAAGGTGCCACGCGGCCCCTGGGCCAGCGCACGCTCGGGCAGGGTGACCGCATTGTTCTGGGTAATGCCGGTGATCAGGATGCGCACGAACTGGCCGGGGATCAGCTGGTTGTGCGGATTGGGCACCACCGCACGGGCATTCACGGTGCCGGTGCCGGTGTTGACGAAGCTGTCGGTGAAGTCGACGACACCCTCGATCGGGTACTTGCTGCCGTCGCCGAAGCGCAACTCGGCGGTCAGCTTGCCGTCCTTGGGCAGGATATAACGACCACTCTTCACCCCGTCGTTCATCTGCGCGGCCTGGGTGTCCGGGTAGGCGAAGTTGACGTACACCGGGTCGAGCTGGGTGAGTTTGGTCAACAGGCTGGAGTTGGGGTCGCTGGCCACTACCAGGCTACCCTCGGAGCGCACTTCCTTGCTCGCCATGCCGGAGATCGGCGCGGTCACCGTGGTGTAGTTGAGGTCGATCTGCTTGGCCTGGACGTTGGCGCGGGCGGCCTCGACGTCGGCCTTGGCCTGTTCGAAATCGGAGGTGTAGCGGTCCAGTTCGCTTTCGCTGGCGAAGCCCTTGGCCTGGAGCTCACGGATGCGCTTGAGGTCACGCTCGGTCTGGCGATAGCGCGCCTGGGTCTGCGCCAGCGAACCCTTGGCCTGGCCCAGCGCGGCCTGGTAGGGGCGCGGGTCGATACGGAACAGCACCTGGCCTTCCTTCACCGGCCGGCCTTCCTCATAGGTGCGACGCTGGAGGATACCGCTGACCTGGGCGCGCACTTCCACTTCGCGGTAGCCGGCAGTACGTGCGGCGTACTCGAAGGTCAGCGGCACCGGGGCGCTCCTGGCCACTTCGACCGTCACCGCCGGGGGCGGAGGCGCTGGCGCCGCTGCTTTGTCCTCGGCCTGGGCCCAGGCAACGAACAGGGCTGGCAACCCAACGACAGCAAGCGCGACGGGCAAACGACGGGCAAACGGCATGTAACCTCTCCATGGAAATGACTGACGGCGAAACCCGAGGGACGAAGACAGTGCGACTTTTACCTACGCCAGTGTCTGTAAAGCACTGTTAGCGCAATAAAATCAGTAAACTGCCTGTCACTCAGTGATCCTAGCCTGTATACCAACAAGCGCCATGCGAAGAACTAAAGAAGATTCGGAACGTACACGTCAGACGATTCTTGACTCGGCTGAAGGCCTTTTTTTTGCCAAAGGCGTCTCCAATACCAGCCTGGAAGAGATCGCCCGCGCGGCCGGCGTCACCCGTGGAGCGGTCTACTGGCACTTCCAGAACAAGGCCCATCTGTTCAACGACATGCTCAACCAGGTTCGCCTGCCACCCGAGCAACTGGCGCAGCGCTTGTCTGGCTGCGACGGCCACGATCCGATCGAATCGCTGTTCCAGCTCAGCGTGGAGGTGGTCGAGAACCTCGCCCGCGACGAGCAGCGGCGGCGCATCCTCACCATCCTCCTGCAACGCTGCGAATTCACCGATGAACTGCGCGACGCCGAGGAGCGCCACAACCAGTTCGTCCGGCAGTTCATCGAACTTTGCGAGCAGCTGTTCAACCGCGCGGATTGCCTCACGCGGCTCATGCCAGGCGTGACGCCCAAGGTGGCCTCGCGCGCCGTGCATGCAATGATTTTCGGCCTGCTCAGCGACTGGCTGCGCGACCCGGCCCTGTTCGATCCGCTGCAGGAAACCCGCGAGCTGTTCGATGCGGTGTTCCGCGGCCTGGTGCGCGACTGGCACCCCGCGCAGGCATGAGGGCCGGCAGGGCGCCGGCCCGCAAGGGATGAAGCGTCAGGCCGCCTCGGCCTCGTAGCCTTCCTCGCGAATCGCCGCGAGGATCGCTGAATCGTCCAGCCGGCTGGCGACGCGGACTTCGCCGGCGCCCAGGTCGACCTGCACGTCCGCCGCGGCGTCCAGCGCCTGTACCGCCTGGGTGATGGCCCGCACGCAGTGGCCGCAGCTCATGCCTTTGACAGTGAAGGTATGCATGGAATGTCTCCTCAGATGGGTTGAAACACTGGGTGCAGTCTCGACCTTGCCACCATGGCAAGGTCAAGCCTCTCGCGTTGCCATCGCCTTGCACTTGTCCTACGTCAGCCTCTCAGCCAAGCTGCGGAAACAGCTGACTCATCGGAGAAGGCCCATGCGCCGTTCCCTTCTGCTCGCCGCCAGCCTCGCCGCCGCCCTGCCCTTCCATGCCTGGGCCGACGGCATGCCCGAAGAACCCTCGGCGCCGCCGGCGCCCAGCATGCCAGCGGCTCCGCCCCCGAGCACGCCCGGTTCCTGGCCGGTGCCCGACGCGCAGCCGGTGACCTACGCCGTGCTGATCGTCAGCCGCGAACGCGTGGATACCGGCACCGCCTGCGACATCGACCTCTACGTGCAGGACCAGAAGGTCTCGCGCCTGCAACCCGAAGGTGAAATCGCCCTCAACCTGCCGCCGGGCGAAGTCTCCCTGCGCCTGCAGGCCGCCAATTCCGGCCTCTGCCGCAGCGGCATGCAGCCGCTGCGCGCCCAGTCCGTGCAGTTGCACGCGGGTGAAGTCCGCAAGTTCCGCATCGCCAACAGCGAAAGCGGCCTCTACCTGATGCCCGTTTCGAGCGGCAGCTGACGGTCCCTCCGCCCAGCGGTTTGACCTGCGACAAGATGGCAACAGACGAGGGTTGACCTTACCCTCGTGTCAAGGTTGATGCTACCGGGGAACTTCAGGGAGAAAGCCCCATGAGCAGCGCCAACCCCATTGAACTCGACCTGCCCGTCTCCGGGATGACCTGCGCCAGCTGCGCCGGCCGGGTCGAGCGCGCCCTGCGCAAAGTGCCCGGTGTGCAGGATGCCAGCGTCAACCTCGCCAGCGAACAGGCTCGCGTACAGCTCGCCGCCCCCTCAACCGGCGAGACCCTGCCGGCACTGGTCGCCGCCGTCGAGCAGGCCGGTTACCAGGTGCCGGCCCACAGTCTGGAACTGGCCATCGAGGGCATGACCTGCGCCAGCTGCGTCGGCCGCGTCGAGCGCGCCTTGCACAAGGTTCCCGGCGTGCGCTCGGCCAGCGTCAACCTGGCCAGCGAGCGCGCCCACGTCGAACTGCTCGGCGCGGTGGATGCCGCCACGCTGATCGCCGCAATCGACAAGGCTGGCTACAAGGCCCGGCCGATCGAACCCGACCAGCCCACCGTGGACCCGGCGGTGGCGCGCCTGGCGCGCGAGCGCTGGTGGCTGGCCGCTGCCATCCTGCTGTCGCTGCCGCTGGTGCTGCCGATGGTCGGTGACTGGTTCGGCCAGCACTGGATGCTGCCGGCCTGGGCGCAATTCCTCCTCGCCACACCCGTGCAGTTCATCATCGGCGCGCGCTTCTACGTGTCGGCCTACAAGGCCGTGCGCGCCCGCAGTGGCAATATGGACCTGCTGGTCGCCCTCGGCACCAGCGCCGGCTACGGCCTGAGCCTGTACCTCTGGTACGCCGCCCTGCCGGGGCAGATGCCGCACCTGTACTTCGAAGCCAGCGCCGTGGTCATCACCCTGATCCTGCTCGGCAAGTACCTGGAAAGCCGCGCCAAGCGCCAGACCGCCGCCGCCATCCGGGCGCTGGAAGCCCTGCGCCCCGAGCGCGCCACCCGCGTGCGCGATGGCGTGGAAGAAAACGTCGCCATCGCCGAACTGCGCCTGGGTGACGAAGTGCTGGTGCGCCCCGGCGAGCGCTTCCCGGTGGACGGCGAAGTCCTTTCCGGGCAGAGCCACGCCGACGAGGCACTGATCACTGGCGAGAGCCTGCCGGTGCCCAAGGACATTGGCGACCCGGTCACCGGCGGCGCCATCAACGGCGAAGGCGTGCTGCGCGTGAAAACCACCGCGCTCGGCGGCGAAACCGTGCTGGCACGGATCATCCGCCTGGTGGAAGACGCCCAGGCCGCCAAGGCGCCGATCCAGAAGCTGGTGGACAAGGTCAGCAATGTCTTCGTCCCGGTGGTGATCGGCGTTGCGCTGGTCACCCTGGTCGGCTGGCTGATCGCTGGCGCCGGCTGGGAACAGGCGCTGATCAACGCCGTGGCCGTGCTGGTCATCGCCTGCCCCTGCGCCCTCGGCCTTGCCACACCGACCGCGATCATGGCCGGCACCGGCGTGGCGGCCAAGCACGGCATCCTGATCAAGGATGCCGAGGCCCTGGAAATCGCCCACGCTGTGACTGCAGTGGCCTTCGACAAGACCGGCACTCTCACCTCCGGTCAGCCGCGCATCACCAACCTCGCGGCCACCGAAGACGAAGCGCAGGCACTGGCACTGGCCGGAGCACTGCAACGCGGCAGCGAGCATCCATTGGCTAAAGCCGTGCTGGATGAATGCGCCGAACGCGGGTTCAACCCGGCCGCCGCCGAGGCTACCCAAGCACTTACCGGACGAGGTATCCAAGGCCGCATCGGTGACCGCCTGTTTGCCCTGGGCAACCGGCGGATGCTCGACGAAGCGCAGTTGCCACCCGGCGCGCTGGCCGACTCCGCCGCGCAATGGGAAGCAGAGGGCCGCACCTTGTCCTGGCTCATCGAACGCGAGCCGCAGGCTCGCGTGATCGCCCTGTTCGCCTTCGGCGACAGCCTCAAGGAAGGCGCGAAGACCGCCATCGACGCCCTGCGCGAACGCGGTATCGGCAGCCACCTGATCACCGGCGACAACCGTGGCAGCGCCAAGGTCGTGGCCGACGCGCTGGGCCTGGACGACGTGCACGCCGAGGTACTGCCCGGCGACAAGTCCGCCGTGGTTGGCGCGCTGCGCCAGGAAGGCAAAGTCGTGGCGATGGTCGGCGACGGCATCAACGACGCCCCGGCGCTGGCCGCGGCGGACGTCGGCATCGCCATGGGCGGCGGCACCGACGTGGCCATGCACGCCGCCGGCATCACCCTGATGCGCGGCGACCCGCGCCTGGTCCCCGCAGCGCTGGATATCTCGCGGCGCACCTACGCGAAAATCCGCCAGAACCTGTTCTGGGCCTTCATCTACAACCTGGTGGGCATCCCGCTGGCCGCCTTCGGCCTGCTCAACCCCATGGTCGCCGGCGCGGCAATGGCCGCCTCCAGCGTCAGCGTGGTGAGCAACGCCCTGCTGCTCAAGCGCTGGAAGCCACAGGATCACCAATAAGACACGCGCCCTCACGCTGAAGGCGGGGGCGTTCGCTCAGGAGAAATCGGCATGAACATCGGCGAAGCGGCGAAGAAGAGCGGCCTGACCGCGAAGATGATCCGCTACTACGAATCCACCGGCCTGCTCGCCCCCGCCGGTCGCAGCGCCAGCGGCTACCGCCACTACAGCGAGCAGGATCTGCACACCCTGGCCTTCATCCGCCGCTCGCGGGATTTCGGCTTCTCACTGGAAGAAGTCGGCCAACTGCTCGCCCTCTGGCAGGACCGCCAGCGCGCCAGCGCCGACGTCAAGGCCCTGGCCGCCCGGCATATCGACGAACTGAACCGCAAGATCGCCGAGCTCAGCAGCCTGCGCGACACCCTGCAGGAGTTGAGCGACCACTGCCAGGGCGACCACCGCCCGGACTGCCCGATCCTCAAGGACCTGGAGTCGGGGACGTGCTGTCACTGAGGACAATTCAGGCGGCGCTCGGCGATCTGTCCGACATCTGGCTCACGACGTTAATTGGTAGCATAATCTGATACCAATTGGCGGAGCACGGGATGAATGCCCGGCAACGCAGGACACTGGAGCTGATCTACTCCCTCCCCGTCCCGGCATCACTGGAATGGCTGCGCATCGAGTCGCTGCTGATCGCGCTCGGCGCCCAGATGATCGAGGGCAATGGCGCACGGGTGCGTTTCGAACTGAACGGCATAGTCGCCACCTTCCATCGCCCGCATCCAGCCAAGGAAGCCAAGCCCTATCAGGTCCGTGATACACGCACCTTGCTCGAACAGGCAGGAATCCATCCATGACTCCCATGAAGTACCAAGGCTACGCGGCGCGCATCGAATACAGCGACGATGACGGGCTGTTCATTGGTCATGTTGCCGGGATCCGCGACGTGATCGGATTCCATGGTGAATCGGTCAACGAATTGCGCGAAGCGTTCGAAGAAGCGATAGATGACTATCTGGCGACCTGCGAGAAACTCGGCCGCGAACCGCAGCGGCCGTTCTCCGGCAAGCTCAGCCTGCGCCTGGACCCACAACTGCACGCACAGGTGGCGATCAAGGCTGAATTGAGCAACCAGAGCATCAATCAGTGGGTAGTCGACCGTCTCGGCGAGGCAGTCTGACAACCCAACCGTACGCGTTCCGTTTTATCCACCCTACGCACTGGCTTTTCGTAGGAGCGAGCTTGCTCGCGAACAGGTCGGTTCCCGATGTCGACCAGTGTTCGCGAGCGAGCTCGCTCCTACAGGTAAGGCATGATCCCTAGGCGCTGGCCACCGCACGGCGGCGCCAGATCGACGCCGGCAGTACGGTCACGGCGAGCCCGACGAAGACCAGCACGCAGGCCATCCAGTCCTGGGTGGTGAGGTCTTCACCCAGGAACAACCAGCCCGACAGCAACCCGGACACCGGCACGGCCAGCGCGAAGGGCGTTACCTGGCTGGCCGGGTAACGGCGCAGCAGGAAGCTCCACAGACCGAAGCCCACGGTGGTGGCGAGGAAGGCGATGTAGAGCAGCGCGCCAGCGCCGGTCCAGTTGATATTGAGCACGGCGCGCTCGATGGCTTCCGGACCTTCGAAGATCCACGAAAGCACCAGCAGCGGCAATGGCGGGATCAGGCTGACCCAACTGATCAGGCGCAGCATGTCGCTGGCACCGGAGCGCTTGGTGGCGATGTTGGAGAAGGCCCAGGCCAGTGCTGCGGCGATCACCAGCAGGAAGGCCACCAGGCTGTCGCCCATGGGACGCTCCAGGCCGATCAGCAGCAGCCCGCCGGCAGCCAGCGCCAGCCCCAGCAGGGCGCGAGCGCTGGGACGCTCGCCGAGGAAGGCAGCGGCGATCAGCACGGTGAAGAACACCTGGCTCTGCAGCACCAGAGACGACAGGCCGGCAGGCATGCCGATGTGCATGCCGACAAACAGCAGGCCGAACTTGACCACCCCCAGTAGCACGCCGATCTGCACGATACGCCAGAACGGCGCCGGCAGCGGGCCGCGCAGGAAGATCAGTGGCAGCGCCGCCAGGGCGAAGCGCAAGGCGCAGAACAGCAGCGGCGGAAAGTCATGCAGACCGACCTTGATCACGACGAAGTTGACGCCCCAGATCAGCGTGACCAGCAGGGCGAGGAGAATGTGGCGGAGGGGCATGGCAGAGCGCTCGGGGTGGGATAGGGAAAAATTACCAGTCCACGCCTGAAATGTATGGATACAGTTGCGGGCTTACAGTTTTTTCACATGACCGGGCGGGAACCCAGATAGCCCACGCCCAAGCCACAGTGGGAACTGTTTGTAGGATGGCGTGGAGCGCAGCGATACCCATCGAGTCCGGCGAACGGCAGCATGGGTATCGCTGCGCTCCACCCATCCTACGCCGAGGGGGTCGGCGAGAAGGATTTCAGAGTGGTTCGATGCGCAGTTTCGGCCAGCGCGCCGGCCAGTGCTTGGCGGCGATTCGTTCGCGGTAGAGGTGCGGCTTGCCGCGGAAGTGTTCGGTCGGCCGGACGCGCAGTTCCCAGAGGTCGTCGGTGCCCAATGGCGCCAGCAACTCCAGGGCTTCACCACACAGGCGCACAGCAGCTGCCGTGCAGACTTCCGGCCAGTGGCGCATGGCGTCAGCGCAATCACGGTAGGCTGAATCGCCATTGCGCAGGTGCATCCGTGCCTGGTTGCGGACGGACCACGGCACGTCCGGGCAAACGTCCAGCAGCCGGCGCTCCCAGGCGTAATCCGCCTCGGGCTCCAGGCTGTCGGCCGCGAAATGCAGCACGTCGATATCACTGAGTGGCGTGGGCTCGCCGTAGCCATGCAAGGCATCCCACACTGCGTTGCGCACGAAACCGGCGGCGACCCAGGCACCTGGCGGGCCGTGATCGCGCACGCCCCGCAGCAGGTGCATGCGTTGAGGCTGCCCGGCGATCAGCGCGAGAAGCGCTGCCTCGCCAGGCATCTGGCTCAGGCTTGTTCCCACGGTGGGGGGGGCGGCTCGTCGCGCTGCTGCGGGCCGTCCTGGGCGGCGCGGCCGGCCTCACGGCGTTCCTGCTCGCGCATCGCCTCGGCGATTTCGCGCAGCACGGAGTCCACGTCCGCCTCGTCTTCCGGATCATCGAAGTGCCCGGTCAGCGGGGTGTCCGGCTGCAGCTTGCCGTCCTCGTAGAGCGCCCACATTTCCTTGGCGTAGTGGGTGTACTTGAGCTCCGGGGCGAAGCGGCCGAAGTAGGCAGCCATGTTGCCCACGTCGCGCTCCAACATGCGGAAAGCGTGGTTGTTGCCGGCGGCGTCAACGGCTTGCGGCAGGTCGATGATCACCGGGCCATCCGGGCCGACCAGCACGTTGAACTCCGACAGGTCACCGTGCACAAGGCCCGCGCAGAGCATCATGACGATCTGGCGGATGAGGAATTCGTGGAAGTCACGAGCCAGCTCCGGCTCCATCACCACGTCGTTCAGCCGCGGTGCGGCGTCGCCGTCTTCGTCGGCGACCATCTCCATCAGCAGCACACCGTCGAGGAAGTCGTACGGCTTGGGCACACGCACACCGGCGCTGGCCAGGCGGAACAGCGCGGCCACCTCGGCATTCTGCCAGGCCTCTTCCTGCTCCTTGCGGCCATACTTGGTGCCCTTGGCCATGGCACGGGCCTGGCGGCTGTTGCGCACCTTGCGGCCTTCCTGGTACTCGGCGGCCTGGCGGAAGCTGCGTTTGTTGGCTTCCTTGTAGACTTTGGCGCAGCGCAGCTCTTCGCCGCAGCGCACCACGTAGACCGCTGCTTCCTTGCCGCTCATCAGCGGCCGCAATACTTCATCGATCAGGCCGTCTTCGATCAACGGCTCTAGGCGTTTCGGGGTCTTCATCGGGCTTCCTGGCGTACCTCTCTGGGGCGCTGCGCTCCTTATACGGCAATCGTCGACAACCGCCCAGCGCGATCAGGGTTCCGGGGGCATCAGCTCGATGCTTTCGGTCACCGCATCTTCCAGCCGCTGCAGCTCCAGGCCCAGCGCCGCATCGCTGTCGGCGTAGCGCTGGGCAATGCTGGCGAAGCCTTCGGCGACCTCGACGAAGGCTTCCACCACCCGCGGGTCGAACTGGCTGCCAGCGGCGGCCTTGATGCGTTCGGCGGCTTCATCGGTGGTCAGCGAGGTGCGGTAGGCGTGGCGGCAGGTGAGCTCGTCATAGCAGTCGATCAGCGAGAGCATCCGCGCGCCCAGGGGAATCTGCTCGCCAGCCAGGCCCTCGGGGAAGCCGTTGCCGTCCCAGTGTTCGTGGTGGCTGTAGGCGATTTCCTTGGCGAAACGCAGGAAATCCACCGGCGAGCCCAATTTGCGCTCGGCCGCCGCCAGGGCGTCACGCCCCACGGTGGTGTGGCCTTCGAGGATCAGCCGATCGGCTTCCTCGAGCTGCCCGGGGCTGTGCAGGATGCGATCAGGCACGGCAACCTTGCCGATGTCGTGCAACTGCGCCGAGCGCACCAGCAGCTCGATGTTCTCTACCGACAGCTCGGCGGCGAACTCGTCGTGCAGCGACAGCGAACTGCCCAGCAGGCGCATGTAGTGTTCGATGCGCACCAGGTGGTTGCTGTGCGGGTTGTCGCGCAGGTCGCAGAGCGTCGCCATGGCTTCCAGGGTGGCGTCCTGGATGGCCTGCAACTCGCGGGCGCGTCGGCGCACCTCGAGTTCCAGGTACTCGCTCTTGTCGCGCAGGAAGTCGGCGTTGGCCTTGAGATTGAGGTGAGCACGGATGCGCGCCAGGGTCACCGGCGGGCTGATCGGCTTGGTCAGATAGTCCACCGCGCCCAGGTCCAGGCCCTTCTGCTCGTCGGCGGAACTGACCATGCCGGTGAGGAAGATCACCGGGATGTCGCGGGTCAGCGGATCGGCCTTGAGCTGGCGGCAGACCTCGTAGCCGTCCATCTCCGGCATCATGATGTCGAGCAGCACCAGGTCCGGGCGCGGGTCGCTCTGCATCAGGCGCAGCGCCTTCGGCCCGCTGGAGGCGACACGCACCTGGTAACGGTCCATGAGCAGCTCGCTCATGAGCATCAGGTTGTCGGGCTGATCGTCCACCACCAGGATCATTTCCTGTTCCGGCCGGTCCAGCATGCTGTCCATCGCAACTCCTCGCATCGGTCAGATTCGTGACATGCCATGGGTGATCGGACCACGGCCCTGTCCGCGTGTTCATAGCCCGCTTCTCTATATGCGGATGTCGCGCTCCCTCGCGAGGTTCACCAGACTTTCCAGGGCCCGTTCGAACTCGAAGCGTCGCACGCTGGTAGCGATACCTTCGTAGCCCTCATTGAAGACGCTGCGCAGCAGGCTTGCACGCTCGCCAAGCAACCGTCCGGCGCGCGGATCGTCTGCCGCCAGCAGGTGCGCCAGTCGTCGGCAGACCTGTTCGACCTCGGCAACGTTGCCGCTCTCCAGCATCGCTGGTGCGGCTGCGGCGGCCGGCAGCATGGGCACCGGCAGCGGTTCGTGGCTGATGTTCTGCAGGCTCAGGCTGACCGAGTCGTCCACTCGCCCCAGTGGCAGCCGGCACCAGAACAGGCTGCCGCGGTTGGGCTCGCTCTCCACGCCGACGCTGCCGCCCATCGCCTCCGCCAGCTTCTTGCAGATCGCCAGCCCCAGGCCGGAGCCGCCGTAGCGGCGCGTGATGGAGCTGTCCGCCTGCTGGAAGGACTCGAACAGGCGCTCCTGTTGCGGCTCGGAGATACCGATACCGGTGTCGCGGAAGGCGAAGTAGAGCTGCAGGCTGTCTTCGTCCTCGTCCTCGAGGCGAACGACCAGCACCACCTCGCCCTGTTCGGTGAACTTCAGCGCGTTGTTGCCGTAGTTCATCAGAATCTGCCGCAGGCGCAGCGAGTCCCCCACCACCTGGGCGGGCACTCGCGGGTCGATCTCGCAGCGCACCGCCAGGCCCTTGCTCGCCGCGCGGATGTTGAACAGGTCGAACAGCTCGCCGAGCAGGCGCTCCAGATCGAAGCCGATATGCTCGAACTCCAGCTTGCCGGCCTCGACACGGGACAGGTCGAGGATGTCGCTGATCAGCTCCAGCAGGTACTGGCCCGAGCCCTGGATCTTGCCCAGGTAGTCCACCTGTTGCGGGTCCAGGGTGGTCTCCTGGAGCAGGTGTGCCAGGCCGATGATGATGTTCAGCGGCGTGCGGATCTCATGGCTCATGTTGGCCAGGAAGTCGCTCTTGAGTTGCGCCGCCTCCTCCGCCAGGTCGCGAGCCTGGGCCAGCGCCAGCTCGGTGGATTTGCGCGCGGTGACGTCGCGACTGACGCCGACCAGGCCGAGCAGCCGGCCGTGATCATCGTGGAAGGCACTGCGCAGGGTATCGAAGAGCACCCGCCGGCCATCGGGATAGACCACCCAGCCCTCGCTGGCATAGGGCTCGCTCTCGTTGAGCGCCTGGCGGTCGCGCTCCTGCCGGCCGGCACCGGCGGCGCGGCTGAACATCTGCTGGTCGCTGCGCCCGACGATGTCCTCCGGCGGCCGCCCCAGGCAGTCGGCGAAAGCCTGGTTGACCCCCAGGTAGCGGCCCTGGGTGTCCTTGAACCAGATCGGGTCGGGGATCGAGTTGATCAGCGCCAGCAGCGTACTGCGCTGGCGCCGCTCCTCCGCCTCGGCGCGGGCGCGCTCGGCCACCTGGATCGACAACCGGCGGTTCCACACCAGCACGAAGGTCAGCAGGGCGAGCACGCCCACTACCCAGGGCCAGGCGATCTGCAGCAGATGCATCCAGTCGAACACATCCAGCGACGGCAGCCAGCGCGCCTGGATCGCCTCCTGCTCATGCCGGGTGATGTTGCCCAGCGCGCGGTCCAGCAGCGGCACCAGCGGTTCCAGCGCCTTGCGCGTGGCGAAACGCACCTGGCTGTTGCCCAGCCCGCTGTCGCCCCGCACTTCCATATTGGAAAGGCCGAGCTGCTCGATCAGGAAGGTGGTGGTGATGAGGTTGCCTACGTAGGCATCGGCGCGCCCGGTGGAGACCGCCTTGAGCGCGCTGGGAGAATCCTCCACCAGCACGAAGTCGATGCCCGGCACCGCCTTGTTGAGCAGTTCATGGACGGCATAGTCCTGCTCCACCGCGACGCGGCGGCCGGACAAATCGTCCAGCGTGCGGATGGTGCTGTCGCGCCGGGCGAAGATCAGGCTGCTGGTGGTCACGTAGGGCTGGGTGAAACTCAGGAAACGCTGGCGTTCCTCGGTGGCGGCCATGGACGGCACCAGGTCCACCTCGCCGGCCTTGACCGCCGCCAGCACCTCCTCCCAGGTGTTGTAGAGCACCGGCTGGACCTTCATGCCCAGGCGTTCGGAGAGCAACTGCAGGTAGTCGGCGCTGATGCCGTGGAACTGGTCGAACTCGTCGATCACCTCGAACGGCGGCCAGCCGGCGCGGAACAGCCCGACCCGAATCGGCTCATGGGCCGAGATGAAGGCTCGCTCCTGCTCGCTCAGCTCCAGGCTCGCGGCACGGGCCTGGGCGCTCAGCGCGAGCAGCAGCAGAAGGCAGCACAGGCAGAATCGGCGCAAGGGCATGGAGTCTTCTTCAGGGAATACCCAGCAAGCGTAGTCCCTGCCGCCACGCTTCGAGTTTGAAAACGCGATGCGGATTGCTGCACGCCGTGTCGGGACGGAGAATCTGCCCAACAGCCATTACCCCGGAGAGCTGCCATGACGACCACCCAGCTTGACCCCGAGCGCTGCTGGCAGGCGGTCTGTGAGCGCGATGCGCGCTACGAGGGGCGTTTCGTCTTCAGCGTGCGCTCCACCGGTGTCTATTGCCGGCCGAACTGCCCGGCGCGCCGGCCGTCGCGGGAAAACGTGGCCTTCCACGCCGCCCCCGAAGCGGCTGAAGCGGCCGGCTTCCGCCCGTGCAAACGCTGCTCGCCGCGCGGCCCGAGCCCTCGTGAACAGCTGGATGCGCTGGTTGCCGCAGCCTGCGAACTGCTCGACCAGGCCGAGAAGCCGCTGACCCTGGATGAGCTCGCCGGGCGCATCGGCTTGTCCGCCTCGCACCTGGCCCGCGCCTTCAAGGCGCGCACCGGCCTCACGCCGCGCGCCTGGGCGGAATCCCGCCGCGAACAGCGACTGGCCGCCGTCTTGCCGCAAGCGCGCTCGGTGCTCGATGCCGCACTGGAAGCCGGCTACTCCGGAACCCGCGCCCTGTATGAAGGCAGTACCTCGCTGAGCCCCGCGCAGCGACGGCAGAAAGGCGCCGGCGAGCGCCTGCGCTATGCCATCGCGCCCTGCCCGCTCGGACTGGTGTTGCTGGCCGCCACCGACAAGGGCGTCTGCGCCCTGCTCTTCGCCGACGACGCCAGCGAGCTGGAACGCCAGTTGGCCGAACGCTTCGCCGCCGCCGAGCGTACCCGCGACGACGCCGGGCTGGGCGACTGGCTGCGTGCCGTGATCACCCAGCTGGAAGAACCCGAGCAAGCGGCACACCTGCCGCTGGACCTGCACGGCAGCGCCTTCCAGCTACGCGTCTGGCGCGCCCTCACGCGCATTCCCAGCGGCGCGACACTGCGCTACGGCGAGTTGGCCGAGCAACTGGGCAGCCATCCGCGCGCCATCGCCCGCGCCTGCGCCAGCAACACTGTCGGTCTGCTGGTGCCCTGCCACCGCGTGGTCGGCGCCGGCGGCGAAGGCGGCTATCGCTGGGGCCTGCCGCGCAAGCGTGAATTGCTGCGGCGCGAGGAGCATGCCGCTGGTCAGGCCGCCGAGGCGGATTGACCTCGGTCACGCACGGGGCGCGGGAGCGTCGTGCTAAGGTTCCGGCCTCTCCCCGCCCCTCCTCGGAACCGCATGGATTTCTGGCCCCTGATCACCCGCCTCGGCGACAGCTCCCTGCTGGCGCCAGCCGCCGTGCTGGTCTTCTGCTGGCTGCTGTATCGCCGCGAGACCGCGAAGGCCGGGCTGTGGCTGCTGCTGTTCGGATTCTCGACCACGCTGGTGGTGGGTTCGAAGCTGGCGTTCATGGGCTGGGGAGTCGGTATTCCGAACCTCAACTTCACCGGCATCTCCGGCCACAGCATGCTGGCTGGTGCCGTGCTGCCGACGCTGGCCGCGCAGCTCTTCAGCAGTCGGCGCAGCGGCCTGATCGCTGCCGCGCTGGCAGCGATGATCGCCGTGCTGGTCGGCCTGTCGCGACTGGCGATCAACGTGCACTCGCCCGCCGAGGTCTGCGCCGGGCTGGCGCTGGGCCTGGGCACCAGCGCAGCCTTCCTCGCCGCCAGTCGCGCGCATCTGCCGGGTTTCCATCCTGTCGCCCTGATGCTGGTCGTCGTGCTCGCTCTCGGGCAGACGGTCACTGGCGTACGGGCCCCGACGCACCAGCTACTGGAGCGCATCGCCGCGCACCTGGCCGGTCGCGACCAGCCCTATCAGCGTGGCCAGTGGGCCGCCCAGCCGGACGTTTGAGCCGGCGCCACGTTCGGATTTCCGAACGACAATTGCACGAATATCCGGCTGGCCGAACACCGCGCGCACCAATCAGCGCCGAAAGGAACTAATTAGTCGTTTAAATTCAACAAGTTAAATAAATGCACGAGCTTTGGCACGGAGCCTGCTGTGCTCTACCTCGAACATGCGACCGGCCTGGAGTGAGCCTCGTCGGCGCAGGACTGAATAACAAACACAACCAGTCGAGGTAGTCTCCATGCGTTTCGCACCCCGTGCGTTGGGTGTCGCCATTGTCGCGGCCCTGCTCGCCACTCCCGTCGTCGCCGAAGAACTGACCGGTACCCTGAAGAAGATCAAGGACTCCGGCACCATCGTCCTCGGCCACCGTGACGCCTCCATCCCCTTCTCCTACCTCGGCAGCGATCCGCGCCAGCCGGAAGGTTACTCCCACGACCTGCAGATCAAGGTCGTCGAAGCCCTGAAGAAAGAGCTGAACGCTCCCGACCTGAAGGTCCGCTACAACCTGGTGACCTCGCAGACCCGTATCCCGCTGGTGCAGAACGGCACCGTGGACATCGAGTGCGGCTCCACCACCAACAACCTCGAGCGCCAGAAGCAGGTCGACTTCTCCGTCGGCATCTTCGAGGTCGGTACCCGCCTGCTGACCAAGACCAGCTCGGGCATCAACGACTTCCCGGACCTCAAGGGCAAGAACGTGGTGACCACCGCCGGCACCACCTCCGAGCGCCTGCTCAAGCAGATGAACGCCGACCAGAAGATGGGCATGAACATCATCTCGGCCAAGGACCATGGCGAGTCCTTCCTGATGCTCGAGTCCGGCCGTGCCGTGGCCTTCATGATGGATGACGCGCTGCTCTACGGCGAAATGGCCAAGGCCAAGAAGCCGGACGACTGGCACGTGGTCGGCAAGCCGCAGTCCTACGAGATCTACGCGTGCATGGTGCGCAAGGGCGACGCGCCGTTCAAGAAGGTGGTCGACAAGGCCATCTCCGACACCTTCGCCTCGGGCGAGGTGAACAAGATCTACGACAAGTGGTTCATGCAGCCCATCCCGCCGAAGAACCTGAACCTCAACTTCCCGATGAGTGATGAGCTCAAGAAGCTGATCGCCAATCCGACCGACAAGTCTGCCGAGCAGATGTAACGGTCGCGCGTAGCTGCGCCCACAAGGCGTAGCCACGCGGGGGATCGGGAGCGCACGCCATGCGCTCCCGGCCCACTACTCCTGATGACGATGCCGGAACACCCGCTACCCGCGGGTGGCGGGCGACCTTGTGCCCGCATCCGGCCCCGTACCGAACAAAGCCACCGTGCAAAGCAATCGAGGGGAAACCCGTCATGGATTACAACTGGGACTGGGGCGTGTTCTTCAAGTCCACCGGGATCGGCGACGAACGCTACCTGGACTGGTACATCACCGGCCTGGGCTGGACCATCGCCGTCTCGCTCGCGGCCTGGGTCATCGCCCTGGCGCTCGGCTCGCTGCTGGGCGTGATGCGCACCCTGCCCAACCGCTGGCTGTCGGGCATCGCCACGGCCTACGTGGAGCTGTTCCGCAACGTGCCGCTGCTGGTGCAGCTGTTCCTCTGGTACTTCTTCGTGCCGGACTACCTGCCACAGCCGATCCAGGACTGGTTCAAACTGGGCATCGCCCCGGAAACCTCGGCCTTCATCAGCGTCGTCGTGTGCCTGGGCCTGTTCACCGCCGCGCGGGTCTGCGAGCAGGTGCGCACCGGCATCCAGGCGCTGCCCAAGGGCCAGCTCGCCGCCGCCAGCGCCGTGGGCTTCCGCCTGCCCTCGATCTACCGCCACGTGCTGCTGCCACAGGCCTTCCGGATCATCATTCCGCCGCTGACCTCGGAGTTCCTCAACGTCTTCAAGAACTCCTCGGTGGCCTCGCTGATCGGCCTGATGGAGCTGCTGGCGCAGACCAAGCAGACCGCCGAATTCAGCGCCAACCTGTTCGAGGCCTTCACCCTCGCCACCGCGATCTACTTCACCCTGAACATGAGCCTGATGCTGATCATGCGCATGGTCGAGAAGAAAGTCGCCGTGCCGGGCCTGATCTCCGTGGGAGGTAAATGATGGACTTCAGCCAGATCGTCCCCGCCCTCCCCGGCCTCTGGGAAGGCATGCTCACCACCCTGCAGCTGATGATCCTCGGCGTGCTCGGCGGCGTGGTGCTGGGCACCATCCTCGCGCTGATGCGCCTGTCCAACAGCAAGCTGCTGTCGAACATCGCCGGCTTCTACGTGAACTACTTCCGCTCGATCCCGCTGCTGCTGGTGATCACCTGGTTCTACTTCGCGGTGCCGTTCATCCTGCGCTGGATCACCGGCCAGGACACTCCCGTGGGCGCGTTCACCTCGTGCCTGGTGGCCTTCATGATGTTCGAGGCGGCGTACTACTGCGAGATCGTCCGCGCCGGCATCCAGGCCATCCCGAAGGGCCAGATCGGCGCGTCCTACGCGCTGGGCATGACCTACGGCCAGTCCATGCGCCTGATCATCCTGCCCCAGGCGTTCCGCAAGATGACCCCGCTGCTGCTGCAGCAGAGCATCATCCTGTTCCAGGACACCTCGCTGGTGTACTCGGTCGGCCTGATGGACTTCCTCAATGCCGCCCGCTCGCGTGGCGACATCATCGGCCAGCCCCATGAATTCCTGATCTTCGCCGGTCTCGTCTACTTCGTCATCAGCTTCGCCGCGTCCCTCGGCGTGAAGCGCCTGCAGAAAAGGTTAACCGTATGATCTCCATCGATAACGTCAGCAAGTGGTACGGCGACTTCCAGGTTCTCACCGACTGCAACACCAAGGTCGCCAAGGGTGAAGTGGTGGTGGTCTGCGGGCCGTCCGGCTCGGGCAAGTCGACCCTGATCAAGTGCGTCAATGCGCTGGAGCCCTTCCAGAAGGGCGATATCACCGTCGACGGCACCTCCATCGCCAACCCCAAGACCGACCTGCCCAAGCTGCGTTCGCGGGTCGGCATGGTGTTCCAGCACTTCGAACTGTTCCCGCACCTGACCATCACCGAAAACCTCACCATCGCCCAGCGCAAGGTGCTGGGGCGGAGCAAGGAAGAGGCGATGGAAAAGGGCATGAAGCTGCTCGACCGCGTCGGTCTGCAGGCTCACGCCCACAAGCACCCCGGCCAGCTTTCCGGCGGCCAGCAGCAGCGCGTGGCGATTGCCCGCGCACTGGCCATGGACCCGATCGTCATGCTGTTCGACGAACCGACCTCGGCACTCGACCCGGAGATGGTCAACGAGGTGCTCGACGTGATGGTCCAGCTCGCCCAGGAAGGCATGACCATGATGTGCGTGACCCACGAGATGGGCTTCGCCCGCAAGGTCGCCGACCGGGTGATCTTCATGGACCGCGGGCAGATCGTCGAGGACTGCCCGAAGGAGGAATTCTTCGGTGACCTGCAGAACCGCGCCGAGCGCACCCAGCAGTTCCTCGCCAAGATCCTGCCGCACTGATCCCGCTGTTGTTCTACCCGAGTGCCCTGGCTCGCCGGGGCACTCAACCTCACCGCAAGCACAAGAATAAATAAGGAAGTCCCATGCGCGTGTTCCACTTCAGCAAGCTGCCCCTGGGCGTCGCGATCCTCGCGGCGAGTTCGTCGGTATTCGCCGTCACCCTCGACGGCGGTGCGGTTGCCGCACCGGACCAGTACGGCGCGAAAGTCGCCGCCGAGGTCCTCAGGAAGGGCGGTAACGCCGTCGACGCCGCGGTCGCCACCGCCTTCACCCTCGCGGTCACCTACCCCGAGGCCGGCAACATCGGCGGCGGCGGTTTCATGACCCTGTACGTCGACGGCAAGCCGTATTTCCTCGACTACCGCGAGATCGCGCCCAAGGCCGCGACCAAGACCATGTACCTGAACGAGAAGGGCGAGGTGATCGAGAACCTCAGCCTGGTCGGCGCCAAGGCCGCCGGCGTGCCGGGTACCGTGATGGGCCTGTGGGAAGCGCACCAGCGCTTCGGCAAGCTGAAGTGGAGCGAGCTGCTGACCCCGGCCATCGGCTACGCGCAGAGCGGCTTCAAGGTCGCCGACCAGCAGTACCAGTACCGCCAGGACGCCATCGCGCTGTTCAACGGCAAGACCAACTTCGGCGACTACTTCGGCACCATGAAGCCGGGTGAAGTGTTCAAGCAGCCGGAACTGGCCAAGACCCTGGAACGCATCGCAGGCAACGGCCCGGACGATTTCTACAAGGGCGAGACCGCCAAGCTGCTGGTCGCGCAGATGAAGCAGGATGGCGGCCTGATCACTGCCGACGACCTGGTCGACTACAAGGCCCAGTGGCGCGAGCCGATGCGCATCGACTGGCAGGGCAACACCCTCTACACCGCGCCGCTTCCCAGCTCCGGCGGCATCGCCCTGGCCCAGCTGATCGGCATCAAGGAACAGCGCGCCGCCGACTTCAAAGGCGTGGAGCTGAACTCCGCGAAGTACATCCACTTGCTCTCGGAGATCGAGAAGCGCGTGTTCGCCGACCGTGCCGACTACCTGGGCGACCCACAGTTCTCCAAGGTGCCGGTGGCCCAGCTGACCGACCCGAAATACATCGCCAAGCGCGCCACGGAAGTGAACCCGGACGCCATCTCGGCCACCGAAAAAGTCCGCCCGGGGCTGGAACCGCACCAGACCACGCACTTCTCCATCGTCGACAAGGACGGCAATGCCGTCAGCAACACCTACACCCTCAACTGGGACTTCGGCAGCGGCGTGGTGGTCAAGGGCGCCGGCTTCCTGCTCAACGACGAGATGGATGACTTCAGCTCCAAGCCGGGCGTGGCCAATGCCTTCGGCGTCGTGGGCAGCGATGCCAACGCCATCGAGCCGGGCAAGCGCATGCTCTCCTCCATGAGCCCGAGCATCGTCACCCGCGACGGTCACGTCAGCCTGGTGCTCGGCACCCCGGGTGGCTCGCGGATCTTCACTTCGATCTTCCAGGTGCTGAACAACGTCTACGACTTCCACCTGCCGCTGGAGAAGGCCGTGGCCGCGCAGCGTGTGCATCATCAGCTGCTGCCGAAAGACACCATCTATTACGACGCGTACGCACCGCTCACCGGCAAGGTCGCCGACGAGCTCAAGGCCATGGGCTACACCCTGGAAGACCAGGGCTGGAACATGGGTGACATCCAGGCCATCCGTGTGAACGGCAAGGCCCTGGAAACCGCCTCCGATCCGCGCGGCCGCGGCGTCGGTCTGGTGGTTACTCCGTAATCCGCGCGAGCGCGCACCGTGTGGTACCCGAGCCAGTCCATCGCCGCCCCCCGGCGTTGGGCTGGCTCGGCCCCGACGACTGTGCTGCAATGCGCTTCCAGCCCATTGCCGCCGCCGCTCACCGTGAAGCCACGCCTCGTGCGCAACTACCTGCTGCCCTTCCTGCTGCTCCTGCTCACCCTGGGCTTCGGCTACGGCGGCTACCTGATCAGCGAAGGCGCCGGCACCCGCAGCCTGATCGAATCCGGCGAACGCCAGCTGGAACTGCACGCCCGCGGCGTGGAAAGCGAGATCAGCCGCTACACCTACCTGCCCAGCCTGCTCGAACTCGAAGGCAGCGTCAGCCGCCTGCTGGTGGACCCGACGCCGTTGCACCGCGACCGTGTCAACCACTACCTCGAAGGCCTCAACCGCCGCGCCGGCAGCCGCGCGGTGTACCTGCTGGACACCTCCGGCCGCGTACTGGCCACCAGCAACTGGCAGGACACCGACAGCTACCTGGGCGAAGACCTGTCCTTCCGCGCCTATTTCCAGGAAGCCGTGCAAGGCCGCCCCGGCCGCTTCTACGGCATCGGCAGCACTACCGGCGAACCCGGCTACTACCTCGCCCATGGCCTGGTCCACGGCGGCAGGATCGTCGGCGTGGCCGTGGTGAAAGTGCGCATGGAATCCCTTGAAGAGCGCTGGGAAAAGGCCCGCCTGCAAGCCTTCGTCAGCGACGAGAACGGCATCATCATCCTCTCCAGCGACCCGACCCTGCGCCTGAAGGCCGTGCGCCCGCTCAGCGATACGGACAAGGAGCGCCTGGCCCGCAGCCTGCAGTACTACTGGTGGGCCCTGAACGAATGGCAGCCACTGGCGCGCCAACCGCTCGGCGCCGGCGTCGAGGAAATCAGCTTCCCGCCGGGCGAACACGCCGACAGCCACAAGCCACTCAGCTACCTGATGCAGACGCGCCAGTTGAGCGATACGCAGTGGAACTTCACCCTGCTCACGCCGCTGGCCGACCTGCGCCGTGAAGCGCTGATCCACGGCATGCTCGCCGCCGCCGGCTTCGCCCTGTTCGCCTTCCTGCTGATCGCCTGGAACGAGCGGCGCAAGGTCATCGCCACCCGCCTTGCCGCCCGCGAGGCGCTGGAGCAGGCCAACAACGCCCTGGAGCGGCGCATCGCCGAGCGCACCGCCGACCTGCGCGCTAGCAACCAGCACCTGCGCGAGCAGATCCGCGAGCGCCGCCAGGCCGAGGACACCCTGCGCAAGGCCCAGGACCGCCTGGTACAGGCCGGCAAGCTGGCGGTGATCGGGCAGATGTCCACCAGCATCGCCCACGAACTCAACCAGCCGCTGGCGGCACTGCGTACCCTGTCGAGCAACAGCGTGCGCTTCCTCGAACGCGGCAAGCTCGACGTTGCCAGCAGCAACCTCGAGGCCATCGCCGAGATGGTCGACCGCATGGGCCGCATCACCGCCAGCCTGCGCGCCTTCGCCCGACGCGCCGACGACCACGGCCAGGCCACGCTGAGCAAGGCAGTGGATGCCGCCGTGATGGTGCTGCAGGTGCGCCTTTCGCAAGTGCCGGTGACGCTGCATCGCGACTACCCCGATGCCCAGCTGGCCATCGACCAGACGCGTCTGGAACAGATACTGGTCAACCTGATCGCCAACGCCCTCGACGCCATGAGCAACCAGAGCGACCGCCAGCTCTGGCTGGAGGGACGCAGCGAAGGTGGCGACCACTATCGCCTCGTGGTGCGCGACAACGGCCCCGGTATCCCGCCGGACGCCCGCGTGCACCTGTTCGAGCCGTTCTTCACCACCAAGCCCGGCGAACTCGGCCTGGGCCTGGGCCTGACCCTTTCCGCCAGCCTCGCCACCGCCGCCGGCGGTTCCCTGGGCGTGGCCTACCCGGAAACCGGCGGCACCGCGTTCGAGCTGCACCTGCCGCTGCTGCCCGCCCTGGAGACACCCGCATGAGCGATCCATCCCTGCGCGTCCTGATCGTCGAGGACGACCCGCACGTACGGCTCGGCTGCCAGCAGGCGCTGGCCCTGGAAGACATCGAGACCGACAGCGTGGGCAGCGCCGAGGAAGCGCTGAAGAAAGTCGGCGCCGACTTCCCCGGCATCGTCGTCAGCGACATCCGCATGCCCGGCATGGACGGCCTGCAATTGCTGGAAAAGCTCAAGGAACGCGACCCCAGCCTGCCAGTGGTGCTGATCACCGGCCACGGTGATATCGCCATGGCGGTCAAGGCCATGCGCGACGGCGCCTACGACTTCATGGAGAAACCCTTCTCTCCGGAAAAGCTGGTGGACACCGCGCGCCGCGCCCTCGCCCAGCGCGCACTGACCCGCGAAGTCAGCCAGCTGCGCCGGCAGCTCGCCGGCAAGCAGGCCCTGGACAGCCGGCTGATCGGCCGCTCGCCGGCCATGCAGGCGCTGCGCGAGCTGATCGCCAACGTCGCCGACACTTCCGCCAACGTGCTGATCGAGGGCGAGACCGGCACCGGCAAGGAACTGGTCGCGCGCTGCCTGCACGACTACAGCCGGCGCCAGGCCAAGCCCTTCGTCGCACTCAACTGCGGCGGCCTGCCGGAAAGCCTGATCGACAGCGAAATCTTCGGTCACGAGGCCCACGCCTTCACCGGCGCCGGCAAGCGGCGGATCGGCAAGATCGAGCACGCCGATGGCGGCAGCCTGTTCCTCGACGAGATCGAGAGCATGCCGCTGAACCTGCAGATCAAGCTGCTGCGCGTGCTGCAGGAACAGCAGCTGGAGCGCCTGGGTTCCAACGAGCTGATCCGCGTAGATTGCCGGGTAATCGCCGCAACCAAGTCCGACCTCGCCGCCATGGGCCGCGACGGCAGCTTCCGCAGCGACCTCTACTACCGCCTCAACGTCATCACCCTGAACCTGCCGCCGCTGCGCGAGCGCCGCGAAGACATCCTGATGCTCTTCGAGCACTTCCTGCAGCAATCCTCGCTGCGCTTCGACCGCCCGACGCCGGACATCGACAATGCCACCGCGGCCACCCTGATGGCCCACGACTGGCCGGGCAACGTGCGCGAGCTGCGCAACGTCGCCGAACGCTTCGCCCTCGGCCTGCCGGTGCTGGCCGGCGGCAACCTCGGCCCGGACGCCGGCGAGCCACGCTTCGCCGAAGCCGTGGAGGCCTTCGAGAAGAGCCTGCTGTCCACCGCCCTGGAACGCCACGCCGGCAACCTCAGCCAGGCCGCCCACGCGCTGGGCATGGCCAAGACCACGCTGTTCGACAAGGTGAAGAAGTACGGCCTCAAGGGCGAATGACCCACGCCCGCGAAGCTGCAGGCTAGCCCCGTGATGCCACGTCGCGCAGGAGCAGCTGTCTTCTCTGAATTGTCCGTCGCTGCGTCTTCCCCCTCACCCCAACCCTGGCTGCGCGCCCCGCGCCTCAGGGAGAGGGGTAGCCCGAGCCGGCTGACACTGAGGTTTCATCCTGCACCGAACGGTCCCCTCTCCCCTTGGGAGAGGGCCAGGGTGAGGGATGGCCCAAGCGCAGAGGTATCTCGTAGGAGCGGGCTCTGTCCGCGATGATTTTCCGCCCGCTGAGCGGCCTTGGACCAATCGCGGACGGAGTCCGCTCCTACATGCCCGTTGGGGCCGGCATCAGCTGCAAGAGCCGCTCCCATTGATCTGCGCCGTCCGGTCCCGGACACTACCCACCTTTGAACCGGCCGCACGAGCGAGAGCCCTCATGTCCACCCAAGCCGAAATCCTCTGGAACCAGCTCTGCGCCGACGCCGGCGTCGACCCGCAGCAGCGCATGGCCGCGCGCCGCTCCATTCTCGCCGATAGCAGCGCGCTGGACGCCACCGTCTACCGCCCGGACGACAACGATCCGGACGCCGAAGAGCTGGACATGGGCGACGCCAAGGTCCTCTTCCTCGGCCCCTTCGAAGCGCCCACCGAGTGGGACGCCGCCGAGCGCGAGGACTTCTTCGACGACGCCGACCCGGCGCTGTTCTTCAGCGTACGCATCGAATGCGAAGCCGAGCCGGGCACCTCGGGCTTCTTCGTCCCGGAAGTGGGCGACTACCTGGCGGTGATGGACGCCGGCAAGATCCAGATGTACTTCCTCCACGACTGGCGCGAAGACGAGCACGGCTGCACCTGCGTGCTGATCCGCGACGATATCCAGCTCTGATCCGCTGGCGCGTCACGCAGGGCGCATGACGCGCCAGCGTTATCCGCACCGTGAAACCAACGGCGGATAACCTGCCGCAGATTATTCGCCCTGCCGATGTGCAAAGCCCTGCGCCGAGCGCCGCACGCTTCCCGGTGAAACGCCGATACAGCGTTTGAACGCTCGACTGAACGCCGCTTCCGACTGATAGCCAAGCCGCTCGGCCAGCTCTGCCACCGTGATCTCCCGCTCCTGCAGCCAGCCCAGTGCCACGTGCATGCGCCAGCGGGTCACGTAGTGCATCGCCGGCATGCCGACCTTTTCGGCGAAGCGCGCGGCGAAGGCCGAGCGCGACATGGCCGCCGCGCCGGCCAGGGCTGCGAGGCTCCAATCCCGCTCAGGCTCGCGATGGATCAGGCTCAGCGCACGGCCCAACTGCCGGTCCTGCAGGGCGCCGAGCCAGCCGGTCTGCGCCGCCGGGTCCTGCGCGATCCAGGCGCGAATGGCCTGGATCACCAGGATGTCGGCCAGCCGGGTGATCACCGTTTCGCCGCCGGGGCGCATGGCCCGCGCCTCGCTCTCCATCAGTTGCAGGGTACTCATCAGCCAGTCGTGCTGCGCGGGGTCGCGCACCTGGGCTTGCAGCACCCGTGGCAGCAGGCGCACCAGTTGCAGCGCGGCGGGATGGTCGAAGCGCACCGCGCCACAGAGCATCGCCGTCGGCTCGCCAGCGCCGCCCTGGCGCAGCACTTCGTAGCGGTCACTGGCGTAGGCGCGTGGCAGGTCGAACAACCCCGTCGCAGGCTCGCCCGGCGCACTCACCAAGCGGTGGCCCTCACCGTGGGGCACCAGCACCAGATCGCCCGGCGCCAACCGGCGCGGCTCATTACCTTCGGCTTCCAGCCAGCATTCGCCCACCGTCAGCACATGGAACATCAGACACTGCGGCATGGCCGGCAGGTCGAGCCCCCAGGGTGCGCTGAACTCCGAACGACAGTAGAAGGTGCCGCTCATGCGCAGGAAATGCAGGGCCTCGCCCAGGGGATCGGTGGAAACCCAGGCGTCGCTCAGGTCCGCAATGGCGTCGAGTGCGTTCATCGCCTGGAGACTGGCCCGGCAATTGGGCGGCGTCCAGCATTCCTGGACGAATGAGCATAAAGGACCGACTTTCAGGCATTAACCGTCCAGTCGTTCAGCAGGAAACTGAGCCCAGGCCAACGAATCTGCGGCGGGCGCCGCGGGGCGGCCAGCAACGAGGACAGCATCATGATCAGCGTAATGGGAGCCACCGGGCGCACCGGTTCGAGAATCTGCCAGACCCTGCTGGAGGCCGGCGTGCCCGTCCGTGCGCTCGGCCGCAACGCCGAGCGCCTGGCGCCGCTGGCGGCTGCCGGCGCGCAGATCGCCGTGGGCGAACCGCATGATGCCGCCTTCCTCAGCCAGGCCTTCCGTGGCGCCGAGGCGGTCTACACCCTGCTCGCCTACGGCCCGGACACCGAGGACTACCGCCATCAGCAGGCGGCCCAGGGCGAGGCGATCCTCGCCGCCATCCGCAGCAGCGGCGTGCGCCGGGTGGTATTCCTGAGCAGCGTGGGCGCCGAGGTGCCCTCCGGCACGGGGCCGATCATCAGCATGCACGACCAGGAACAGCGTCTGCTGCAGTTGCCGCCGGCGGTGAGCGTGCTGATGCTGCGCTCCGGCGCGCTGTTCGAGAACCTGTATGGCGCGCTGGAGATCGTCCGTGCCTACGCCTGCTACAGCGACGCCGTAGCGCCGGATGTAGCGGTGCCGATGGTCGCCACGCAGGATGTCGCCGATGCCGCCAGCCGCGCCCTGCTCGACCATGACTGGCAGGGCCGCGTGACCCGTGAAGTGCTCGGCCAGCGTGATATCAGCTACGCCGAGGCGACCCGGCTGCTGGGCACGGCCATCGGCCGGCCGGACCTGCCTTACGTGCCGGTGTCGTCGCAGGAGTTGGCCGTGGCGCTGCAGGAGGCGGGTTGCTCTGCCAGCGTCGCCGCCTGCTACGCCGAACTGGCCGAGGCAATCAGCAGCGGGCGGGTTCGGGCGCAGGAGGCGCGCACGCCGGCCAATACCACGGCGACGCGCTTCGAGGAGTTCGCCCTCGCCTGGGCCGAGGCCTATCGAGCCTTGCCGTAAGACAGCGCCGCCAGTCTGGCAACATAATTTCCTACAAATATCTCGGAAGGCTCCGATGAATTTGGCGCTGGTCCGCTGTCTAGAGTACTCGCCCATTTGCAAACGGCCGGACCACCGCCATGAACCACGCTTCCGACAGTCTCTGGGTCGATGTGGAGACCTGGTCTCCCTATCGTCCGCAACGCATCCTCCACGGCCGCATCAGCCGCGAGGACTACCTCGCCCTGCGCGATGGCCGCGCGCCCTTCGAGGTGCGCCTGGGCGACTGCCAGAGCCGCCACTGCCCCACCGGCCCGGTGCAGGACCTGTTCCTCAGCGGCACGCACATCCTCAATGTCACCCCGGCCGAGCGGGTGGCCTGAAGTACCGGGGATAGTCCCACAGGCCATTCAGAGGAACCTGACAGAGGCCGTACAGGACCGACGTTAAGGTCTGCCACCTCTTCTCACTTTCGGTGGAGCGACGTGGCAATGAACGAGCATCTCAAGGTCGAAGTCGTGGTTCGCGCGCATAACCGCGAGTCCTCTGTGCTTCAGGGCTGGATCAGCCAGGGCGACTACCGCGCGTTGTGTAGCGGCCACGCTCCCGGCGTCGTGCGCCTGAACGACTGCCAGTCGGACTCGGGCTTCGTCCAGCGGCCGGAAGATCTGTTCCTGCGCAGCGCCTATATCCTCAGCATCGAGGTCCTCGACCGCCTGCCGCCGCCTCAGTCGGCCATGCCGCGATAGACGTAGGTCATTGGGCGCGGCCCCGGCAGGTAGTCCTGGATCAGTTCGCGCAGGTTGAAACCGCCGGACTCGATCAGCGCCGGCATGTCGCGGTCCAGGTGACAGCCGCCCGCCAGCGGCTTCCATACCGGCGTCAGCCGCTGCTGCCAGGCGCGCACACCGGCATCCGGCGCCAGGCCGTGCTCGCAGAAGAGGAATTCGCCGCCGGGCTTGAGCACCCGGCGCATTTCCTTCAGTGCTGCCTCCGCGTCGGGAATGCTGCAGAGGGTGAAAGTACAGACGATGCTGTCGAAGCTGCCGGCGTCGGCGCGGATCTGCCCCAGCTCCAGTGCCACCATCTCCACGGGAATGGCGATCGCCTCGGCGCGATGGCGGGCGAGCTTCTGCATCTGTGCCGCCGGGTCGACGCCGACGATTGTCGACACTTTCGCCGGATCGTAGAACGACAGGTTCAGCCCGGTGCCCATGCCGATCTCCAACACCCGCCCGTGCGCACGGGGCACCAACAGCGAACGCTGCTTCATCACATCGCCCATGCCGCAGGCGAAGTCGATCAAGCGCGGCAATGCGTGGCGGTCATACCAGCTTCTGATCACGCGTCTTCCTCCAGGCCAGCAGGCCCCATCCCCCCAGATAGAAAGCAGCCGCGAGCAGCAACGGTCGATGACACAGCTCGGCCACTTCCAGTGCCAGCTCGGCAAGCGTGTAAGTACTCCAGCTCGCCACGCGGCTGTCATACACACAAAGATCGACCCAGAACCAACCGACCAGGGCAAAACCGGACGACAGGCCGACGCGCCAGCCGCGGCGCCAGCTCATCGGCCACGCCAGCAGCCCGATGAACACCGCCCAGAACAGCAGCAACGGCATCATTTCAGCGGAAATGCTTCGGTCAGCCATGTCGGCAGGCAGGTTTTCCCCATAGGCACGCAATGCCCAGAAGCCCTGCAGCCATCCCAACGCCAGAAACCCGAGGGTGCTGGCAGCGACTCGTCCAACGCGTTCCTTCACCTGAATTGCCTTCCCTGAGCCAGCCAGCGCAAACGCATACTCGCAGAACCCGGGCGCTGCGTCTTGCGGCGATGAACCCGCACGCATAAGCCGGGTAGCTCATTAGACGATTGTCGACAATTCATCAGATCTTCATTGACCGAAGGCTTTTCCAGGGGTAGCTTTCGCCGCACACCAAGAAGATTGTCGACACCATGAGCGATAGCCTGATTCTGCCCACCCCCGCCAGCGACGACGGCGAGACCCTCTCGGAACACGTGTTCCGCAAGATCCAGTCGGCCATCGTCAAGGGTGACATCGCCCCCGGCAGCAAGATTTCCGAGCCGGAGCTGGCGCGCACCTATGGCATCAGCCGCGGCCCACTGCGCGAGGCGATCCACCGCCTGGAAGGCCAGAAGCTGCTGGTGCGCGTACCGCACGTCGGTGCACGGGTCGTCTCGCTCAGCCATGAGGAGCTGCTGGAGCTCTACGAGATCCGCGAGTCCCTCGAAGGCATGGCCTGCCGCCTGGCGGCCGAGCGCATGACGCCGGCCGAGATCGATGAACTGCGCCGGGTGCTCGACACCCACGAGCGCGACGAAGCCTTCCAGGCCGGCCGTGGCTACTACCAGCAGGAAGGCGACTACGACTTCCACTACCGGATCATCCAGGGCAGCGGCAACCGCACCCTCACCCGCATGCTCTGCGGCGAGCTGTACCAGTTGGTACGCATGTATCGCCTGCAGTTCTCGGCGACGCCCAACCGGCCGCGCCAGGCCTTCGCCGAACACCACCGGATTCTCGATGCCATCGCCGATCGTGACGGCGAACTGGCCGAGTTGCTGATGCGCCGTCACATCGGCGCCTCGAAACGCAATATGGAGCGCCATTACCTGGACGCCCAAGCCAAGACAGCCAACGAACGAGGTGAACAATGAGCTACAAGACCGCCGGCCAACGTTTCCGCGACGCCCTTGCCGAAGAAAAGCCGCTGCAGGTGATCGGCGCGATCAACGCCAACCACGCGCTGCTGGCCAAGCGCGCCGGCTTCAAGGCTATCTACCTCTCCGGTGGCGGCGTGGCAGCGGGTTCCCTCGGCCTGCCGGACCTGGGCATCAACACCCTGGATGACGTGCTCACCGACGTACGCCGCATCACCGACGTCTGCGACCTGCCGCTGCTGGTGGACATCGACACCGGCTTCGGCCCCAGCGCCTTCAACATCGAGCGCACGGTGAAGGCCCTGATCAAGGCCGGCGCTGCTGCCGCGCACATCGAGGACCAGGTCGGCGCCAAGCGTTGCGGCCACCGTCCGGGCAAGGAAATCGTCTCCACCCAGGAGATGGTCGACCGCGTGAAGTCTGCCGCCAACGCCAAGACCGACCCGAACTTCTTCCTGATCGCCCGCACCGACGCCATCCAGGCCGAAGGCGTGGACGCCGCCATCGAGCGCTGCCAGCGCTACGTCGAGGCCGGCGCCGATGCGATCTTCGCCGAAGCCGCCTACGACCTGCCGACCTACAAGCGCTTCGTCGACGCGCTGAACGTGCCGATCCTGGCCAACATCACCGAATTCGGCGCCACCCCGCTGTTCACCCGCGACGAGCTGGCCTCGGTCGGCGTGGCCATCCAGCTCTACCCACTGTCGGCCTTCCGCGCCGCCAACAAGGCCGCCGAAGCCGTGTACACCGCGATCCGCGAGGAAGGCCACCAGCAGAACGTGATCGAGCTGATGCAGACCCGCGCCGAGCTGTACGACCGCATCGGTTACCACGCCTTCGAGCAGAAGCTCGACGCGCTGTTCGCCGCCGGCAAGAAGTAAGCGAGCCTGTACAAACCGTAGGGTGCATAACGCCATCGGCGTTATCCACCCTTGGCGGTGACGGCGGATAACGCTTCGCGTTATTCGCCCTACGCCAGAACCTGAACCACCGTAGGGCGGATAACGCCACAGGCGTTATCCGCCAAACCAGATTCGAACCGACCGCACGGCCAATGCCGGCGGAACAAGAACAAGCAACCGGATTTGATGAGGAGACACGCGATGAGCGCTACCGCAGAAACCACCACCGCCTTCAAACCCAAGAAGTCCGTGGCCCTGAGTGGCACCGCCGCTGGCAACACCGCCCTGTGCACCGTCGGCCGCACCGGCAACGACCTGCACTACCGTGGCTATGACGTCCTGGATTTCGCCAACCGCTGCGACTTCGAGGAAATCGCCCACCTGCTGGTCCACGGCAAGCTGCCCAACGTTGCCGAGCTGGCCGGCTACAAGGCCAAGCTGAAAGCCCTGCGCGGCCTGCCGGCCGGCGTCAAGGCCGCCCTGGAGACCCTGCCGCCGTCGGCGCACCCGATGGATGTGATGCGCACCGCCGTGTCCGTGCTCGGCTGCCTGTCGCCGGAGAAGGACGACCACAACCATCCGGGCGCCCGTGACATCGCCGACAAGCTGATGGCTTCGCTGGGCTCGGCGCTGCTCTACTGGTACCACTTCAGCCACAACGGCAAGCGCATCGACGTCGAGACCGACGACGACTCCATCGGCGGCCACTTCCTGCACCTGCTGCACGGGCAGAAGCCGCGCGAGTCCTGGGTGCGCGCCATGCACACCTCGCTGAACCTGTACGCCGAGCACGAATTCAACGCTTCGACCTTCACCTCCCGGGTGATCGCCGGCACCGGTTCGGACATCTACTCCTGCATCGCCGGCGCCATCGGCGCGCTGCGCGGCCCGAAACACGGCGGCGCCAACGAGGTGGCCTTCGAGATCCAGAAGCGCTACGACAACCCGGATGAAGCCGAGGCCGACATCCGTGCCCGCGTCGAGCGCAAGGAAGTGGTGATCGGCTTCGGCCACCCGGTCTACACCGTGTCCGACCCGCGCAACAAGGTGATCAAGGAAGTCGCCCAGCAGCTGTCGAACGAGCAGTCGAACACCAAGATGTATGACATCGCCGAGCGCCTGGAAACCATCATGTGGGACATCAAGAAGATGTTCCCCAACCTCGATTGGTTCAGCGCCGTGAGCTACCACATGATGGGCGTGCCCACCGCGATGTTCACCCCGCTGTTCGTCATCGCCCGCACCGCCGGCTGGTCCGCCCACGTCATCGAGCAACGCATCGACGGCAAGATCATCCGCCCGAGCGCCAACTACACAGGCCCTGAAGACCTGAAGTTCGTGCCGCTCAAGGACCGCAAATAGCCTTCCTGGATAACAACATGACTACTTCCGTGAACAGCCAATTCCGCAAGCGCCTGCCCGGCACCGCGCTGGATTACTTCGACGCCCGCGAGGCGGTCGAGGCGATCCAGGCCGGCGCCTGGGACAAGCTCCCCTACACCTCCCGCGTGCTGGCCGAACAGCTGGTGCGCCGCTGCGAGCCGGCGGACCTCACCGCCTCGCTGGAGCAGCTGGTCTACCGCAAGCGCGACCTCGACTTCCCCTGGTACCCGGCGCGCGTGGTCTGCCACGACATCCTCGGCCAGACCGCGCTGGTCGACCTCGCCGGCCTGCGTGACGCCATCGCCGAGAAAGGCGGCGACCCATCCAAGGTCAACCCGGTGGTGCCGACCCAGCTGATCGTCGACCACTCGCTGGCCGTGGAAGCCGCCGGCTTCGACCCCGACGCATTCGAGAAGAACCGCGCCATCGAGGATCGCCGCAACGAGGATCGCTTCCACTTCATCGACTGGACCAGGACCGCGTTCAAGAACGTCGACGTGATCCCGGCCGGCAACGGCATCATGCACCAGATCAACCTGGAGAAAATGAGCCCGGTGATCCAGGCACGTGGCGGCATCGCGTTCCCCGACACCTGCGTCGGCACCGACTCGCACACCCCCCACGTGGATGCCCTGGGCGTAATCGCCATCGGCGTCGGCGGCCTCGAGGCCGAGACCGTGATGCTTGGCCACCCGTCGATGATGCGCCTGCCCGACATCGTCGGCGTGAAGCTGACCGGCAAGCGCCAGCCGGGCATCACCGCCACCGATATCGTCCTGGCGATCACCGAGTTCCTGCGCAAGGAGCGCGTGGTCGGCGCCTATGTCGAGTTCTTCGGCGAGGGTGCGGACAGCCTGTCCATCGGCGACCGCGCGACCATCTCCAACATGTGCCCGGAATACGGCGCCACCGCCTCGATGTTCTACATCGACGGCCAGACCATCGACTACCTCAAGCTCACCGGCCGCGAGCCCGAGCAGGTGGAGCTGGTGGAGAACTACGCGAAGACCCTCGGCCTGTGGAGCACCGCCCTGGAAACCGCCGAGTACGAGCGCGTGCTCGAATTCGACCTGGGCAGCGTAGTGCGCAACATGGCCGGCCCGTCCAACCCGCACCGCCGCCTGCCGACCTCGGCACTGGCCGAGCGCGGCATCGCCGACGAAGCCAAGCTGGAGTCCGGCCGGGTCGAGGAAGCCGAAGGCCTGATGCCCGATGGCGCCGTGATCATCGCCGCCATCACCAGCTGCACCAACACCTCCAACCCGCGCAACGTCATCGCCGCCGGCCTGGTGGCGAAGAAGGCCAACGCGCTGGGCATGATCCGCAAGCCGTGGGTGAAGACCTCGTTCGCTCCCGGGTCGAAAGTCGCCAAGCTGTACCTGGAAGAAGCCGGCCTGCTGCCGGAGCTGGAGAAGCTCGGCTTCGGCATCGTCGCCTATGCCTGCACCACCTGTAACGGCATGTCCGGCGCGCTGGACCCGGCGATCCAGAAAGAGATCATCGACCGCGACCTGTACGCCACCGCCGTGCTCTCGGGCAACCGCAACTTCGACGGGCGTATCCACCCCTACGCCAAGCAGGCCTTCCTCGCCTCGCCGCCGCTGGTGGTCGCCTACGCCATCGCCGGTACCGTGCGCTTCGACATCGAGCAGGACCCGCTGGGCACCGACAGTCAAGGCAACCCCGTCACCCTGAAGGACCTCTGGCCGTCCGACGAAGAGATCGACGCCATCGTCGCCTCCAGCGTCAAGCCCGAGCAGTTCAAGCAGGTCTACATCCCGATGTTCGACCTGGGCAGCGTGCAGGAAGCCGAAAGCCCGCTGTACGACTGGCGCCCGATGTCCACCTACATCCGCCGCCCACCATACTGGGAAGGCGCGCTGGCGGGCGAGCGCACGCTCAAGGGCATGCTGCCGCTGGCGATCCTGCCGGACAACATCACCACCGATCACCTGTCGCCGTCCAACGCCATCCTGGCGGACTCGGCCGCCGGCGAGTACCTGGCGAAAATGGGCCTGCCGGAAGAGGACTTCAACTCCTACGCCACCCACCGCGGCGACCACCTGACCGCCCAGCGCGCCACCTTCGCCAACCCGCAGCTGGTCAACGAAATGGCCGTGGTCAACGGTGAAGTGAAGAAAGGTTCGCTGGCCCGCGTCGAGCCCGAGGGCAAGGTAATGCGCATGTGGGAAGCCATCGAAACCTACATGAACCGCAAGCAGAACCTGATCATCGTCGCCGGTGCCGACTACGGCCAGGGCTCGTCCCGCGACTGGGCGGCCAAGGGCGTTCGCCTGGCCGGTGTGGAAGTGATCGTCGCCGAAGGCTTCGAGCGCATCCACCGCACCAACCTGGTGGGCATGGGCGTGCTGCCGGTGGAGTTCAAGCCGGGCACCACGCGCCTGACCCTGGGCCTGGACGGCACCGAGACCTACGACATCAAAGGCGAAGTCTCGCCGCGCTGCGACCTGACCCTGGTGGTCAACCGCCGCAACGGCGAAGTCGTCGAAGTCCCGGTCACCTGCCGCCTCGACACCGCCGCCGAAGTGAAGGTGTACAAGGCCGGTGGCGTGCTGCAACGCTTCGCCAAGGACTTCCTGGAAGGCGCGGTAGCGTGATGTAACCGCCGGCCCGCTCGCGGGCCGGCACAACTTCTGTAGGAGCGAGCTTGCTCGCGAACCAAAGTCCGCAGTGAGGCCGTTCGCGAGCAAGGGCTAGGCGCCCCCCACGTTCCTACGAAAAGCAAACAGGATCGAGTCCCATGCCCCACGTACCCCAAGTGAAGATCCCCGCCACCTACATCCGTGGCGGCACCAGCAAGGGCGTGTTCTTCCGCCTGCAGGATTTGCCCGAGCGCTGCCAGGTGCCTGGCGCAGCCCGCGACAAGCTGTTCATGCGCGTGATCGGCAGCCCCGATCCGTACAGCGCGCACATCGACGGCATGGGCGGCGCAACCTCCAGCACCAGCAAATGCGTGATCCTGTCGAAAAGCACCCAGCCGGATCACGACGTCGACTACCTCTATGGGCAGATTTCCATCGACAAGGCCTTCGTCGACTGGAGCGGCAACTGCGGCAACCTCTCCACCGCTGCCGGCTCCTTCGCCATCCACGCCGGCCTGGTCGATCCGTCGCGCATCCCGGACAACGGCACCTGCGTGGTGCGCATCTGGCAGGCGAACATCCAGAAGACCATCATCGCCCACGTGCCGATCAGCAACGGCCAGGTCCAGGAAACCGGCGACTTCGAGCTGGACGGCGTGACCTTCCCGGCCGCCGAGATCGTGCTGGAATTCCTCGATCCGTCCGACGATGGCGAGGAAGGCGGCTCGATGTTCCCCACCGGCAACCTGGTGGACGACCTGGAAGTCCCCGGCATCGGCACCTTCAAGGCGACCATGATCACGGCCGGCATCCCGACCATCTTCGTCAACGCCCAGGACATCGGCTACACCGGCACCGAACTGCGCGAAGCGATCAATGGCGACCCCGAACAACTGGCGCGCTTCGAGCAATTCCGCATTGCCGGCGCCCTGCGCATGGGCCTGATCAAGACCCCGGAAGAAGCCGCGACCCGCCAGCACACACCGAAGATCGCCTTCGTCGCGCCGGCGAAGGACTACGTCACCTCCAGCGGCAAGCAAGTGCAGGCCGGCGACATCGACCTGCTGGTCCGCGCGCTGTCCATGGGCAAGCTGCACCACGCCATGATGGGCACCGCGGCCGTGGCCATCGGCACCGCCGCCGCCATTCCCGGCACCCTGGTAAACCTCGCCGCCGGCGGTGGCGAACGCAGCGCCGTGCGCTTCGGCCACCCCTCCGGCACCCTGCGTGTGGGCGCCGAGGCGAAGCAGGTGAACGGCGAGTGGACCGTGACCAAGGCCATCATGAGCCGCAGCTCGCGCATCCTCATGGAAGGCTGGGTACGGGTACCGGGCGATTCGTTCTAAAGGCGGCTTCAAGCGGTAGGCTTCAGGCGGCAGGCAAAGCTCTTGCCTGCAGCCTGTAGCCTGCCGCCCCAATCTCAGGCGACGAAATCGCCCTGCAGCTGCTCCAGCAGCACCTGAATGCGCGCCAGGCGCACGGTGGGATCGTCCATCTCCAGCAATACCTGCTTCTGGTCACGTTCGAAGGGCAGCAGATAGGCGAGCTGGCAGGCCAGGGCCTGCTGGCCATTCACCTCGCCGCCCATCTCCAGGGCGGACACCATCGGGTGCATGGACAGCGCTTCGAGCAGCGCGGCGAGGTCGTCGTGCTCCTTGGTCAGCGGCTGGTCGGATTGCTCGTCCAGCCACTCCACCTCGGCCACCGTCAGCTGGTCGGGCTGCACGTTTGCCGAGAGCACACGGAAGCGCCGTCCGCCTTCGACACGGATGCCCAGCAAGCCGTTGGACTGCTGCTTCCAGTCCTTGATGTGGGCTTCGCAGCCCACCAGGCTGTAATGCTCCGGCGCATCGCCGACTTCCTCGCCCTCGACGATGGCCACCACACCGAACCCGCCGTTCTGCTTCATGCAGCGGCCGATCATGTCCAGGTAGCGCGCCTCGAAGATCTGCAGGTCGAGGCGGCAGCCGGGGAACAGCACGGTATTGAGGGGGAAGAGCGGAAAACTCATGGGTACTCCCATTTTCGATCAGAGCCTGTTTACGATCGTGCGAGCTTGAGCCGTAGTAGGCGGCAAGCGCCTGAAGAGCGGAGTTTACTGCTGTAAATGAGCACCTGAGGGCGTTTGCCAACGCCCTACGGCCGACGCGCAGCAGATCGTCAACAGGCTCTCAGGCGATCAGCGCTACCGCCAACGGTAGCAGCACAGCGGTGGCCACGCCCATCAGGCTCATCGCCAGGGCAGCGAAGGCGCCGCACTCCTCGCCCTCCTGCAAGGCGCGGGAGGTACCCACGGCATGGGCGGTCATGCCCAGCGCCATGCCCTGCGCGGCCGGGTGATGGACACCGACGCGGCGCAGCAATTCCGGACCGAGGATGGCGCCGAGTACCCCGGTGATCAGCACGAATACCGCCGCCAGCGCCGCCACGCCGCCGATCTGACTGGCCACCAGCATGGCGATGGGCGAGGTCACTGACTTGGGCGCCAGGCTCATCAGCAGTTCATGGTCGACGCCGAACAGCCAGCCCAGGCCGATGCCCAGCGCAGTGGCGAACAGGCCGCCGACCAGCAGGGTGATCAGCGTCGGCCAGAACAGCTGGCGGATGCGCTTGAGGTTGAGGAACAGCGGCACGGCGAGGGCGACGGTCGCGGGGCCGAGGAGGATGGTCAGCACCTTGGCGCTGTTGCTGTACTCGCTGTAGTCGATGCCGCAGGCCAGCAGCACCGCGATGACGATCAGCATCGACACCAGCACCGGCTGCAGGAATACCCAGCGCGTGCGCTCGTAGGCGGCCAGCGCCAACTGATAAGCGCCCAGGGTGACGCCGACGCAGAACAGCGGATGATGAATGACGGCGTTCAGCGCGCCTTGCCAGTCGAACATCAGGCGTTCTCCTTCTGCTTGCGCTGGCGGTCGATGAGCTTCTGCATCAGCCAGCCGGCGAACACGAAGGACACCAGCAGCGACAGCGCCAGGGCCCCGGCGATGGCCCAGAAGTCCGCGGCGATCTGCTTCGCGTAGGCCATCACGCCCACCGCCGCCGGCACCAGCAACAGCGGCAGGTAGCGCAGCAGCGAGGCGGCGGCCTCGTTCACCGGCTTGCTCACCTCGCCGTTCCAGACGAGGAAGGCGAACAGCAGCACCAGCCCAATGATGGGGCCGGGAATCATGTGCAGGATGAGAGCATTCAGGCCCGTGCCGAGCAGTTGGAACAGCACCAGCCAGGTCAGGCCGCGTAGCAACATCAGGGAACATCTCCAGCGCAAGGAGACGCCATTATGCCCGCCCGGCGCCCGCTATGGCGCGGCATTCGCCCAAAGCATGAATGCCGCTGCGGCTTGACCGGCCGCGGACCCCATGCTGATCTGTTGTCGGACTCTTACGCAGGCCGCACTAGAAGAACAACGATATCCCCGGAGGAAACATGGCATTCGTACCCGTAAGCGCACTGAAGGACTACATCGGCAAGGACCTGGGCCATTCGCAGTGGATCACCGTCGATCAACAGCGCATCAACCAGTTCGCCGAGTGCACCGAGGACCACCAGTTCATCCACGTCGACCCGGAGAAGGCGAAGAAGACGCCCTTCGGCGGCACCATCGCCCACGGCTTCCTGTCGCTGTCGCTGATCCCGAAACTCTGCGAGGGCCTGCTGGTCCTGCCGGAGAACCCCAAGATGGTGGTCAACTACGGCCTGGACAGCGTGCGCTTCATCCAGCCGGTGCCGGTGGATTCGCGCGTGCGCCTGCAGGTGACCATCACCGACATCACCGAGAAGAACCCCGGCCAGTGGCTGATCAAGGCGCGCTGCACCCTGGAGATCGAAGGCCTGCCCAAGCCTGCCTACATCGCCGAATCGCTGAGCCTGTGCTTCGTCTGATGCCTCGCCATCGACGTGCCATGCAGGTCTGAGAAAAAAGCCCGCGATCGCGGGCTTTTTTCCGTCACACTCAATCGGCGCCCCACCGTCGATTCGAGAGTCCCCATGCCACGCCAACTCCTGCCCTTGAGCCTCGTCCTGCTGCTTGCCGCCTGCGGCGAGGGCGAACCGCTGACGCCACCGGACGCCCGCCTGCCCGACGGCGCGCGCTACCGCGGGGAGCTGGTCAACGGTCAATTGCAGGGCCCGGGGCGGCTCGATTACAGCAATGGCGCCTGGTACGAGGGCGGCTTCGACAAGGGGCTGCAAAGCGGCCAGGGCAAGTGGGTCGACAGCACCGGCACGGTCTATGAAGGCGAATTCCGCGACGGCCAGTTCGAAGGCCACGGACGCCTGCAGTACCCGGACGGCAGCGTCTACGAAGGCCAGTTCAAGCGCAGTGAATTCGATGGTGAGGGCCGTCTTACCCAGGGTGGCACCACCTACAGCGGTGCCTTCCGCAAGGGGCTCTACGACGGTCTGGGCAACCTCGAACAGGCCGATGGCACACGTCACCAGGGCTTCTTCGCCAGGGGCCAGGCCAATGGCGAAGGCGCCCGCCAGGACAGCCTCGGCAACCAGTACGGCGGCCAGTTCAAGAACGGCGTGCTGGAGGGCAAGGGCACCTTCCGCGACGACGCCGGCGACTACTACAGCGGCGAATTCCGCAACGACCAGTTCGACGGCACCGGGCGCTTCCAGAACGCCAACGGCGATGTCTGGTTCGGTCGTTTCAAGGAAGGCGCACTGAGCGGACCGGGCGAATTCAGCGGCGTCGACGGCAGCCGCTACAAGGGCGAATTCCGCGCCTGGCGCTTCCACGGCAGGGGCACGCTGACCCAGCCCGACGGCCAGACCTACCAGGGCGGCTTCGCCCGTGGCGAATACACGGGGGAAGGCACCCTCACCCGCCGTGATGGCAGCCTGCAGAAAGGCATCTGGCGCGACGGCCAGTTGCGCCAGGACGCCGCCGGCAAGCTGCTGCCCAACCCGCTGGAGGTAGGCCTGCTGGAGCAGGGCGCAATGCTGGAGAAGGCGCTGGCCGCTATCCCGCAGTCCACCCCGGCAATCGAACTCTACGGCGTCAGCCTGGGGGGCGACGGCAAGCAGAGCGTGTTCCTGCGCGAGGCCGACTACGTCGCCGACCTGCTCGGCGAGCGCTTCGGCGCCCGCGGCGTGGTACGCCTGGTGAACCACCGCGATCACCTCGCCGACCGCCCCATGGCCACCCGCGAAACCCTCGCCCGCACCCTGCGCACCATCGCCGAACGCAGCGGCCCGGAAGACCTGGTGTTCATCTACCTGACCAGCCATGGCTCCCATGACCACCAGCTGGTGCTGGACATGCCGGGGCTCAAGCTCTATGACCTGCCGGCCAGCGAACTGGCCAGCCTGCTTGCCCCGCTGAAGGACCGCTACAAGGTGCTGGTCATCTCCGCCTGCTACAGCGGCGGCTTCATCCCCGTGCTCAAGGACGACAAGACCCTGATCATGACCGCCGCGCGCAGCGACCGGGTGTCTTTCGGCTGCTCCGAGGAAGCCGATTTCACCTACTTCGGCGATGCGCTGTTCGCCAAGGCGCTCCAGCAGACCGACGACCTCAGGCAGGCCTTCACGCTGGCCAGCGCGACCGTGGCCAAGCGCGAGAAGGAGGAAGAGTTCGAAGCATCGGAGCCGCAACTCTGGGCGCCGGACGCGGTCATTACTCGCTGGCAGGCCCTGCGCGCAGAGCAATCACACGCAGCGCTGGCACTCGGCAACGGCGATGCGCAGGAAAAACGCCCAGGCGGCAACTAAGCTGGAATGTGTGTCAGAGGGGAAACACAGATGTACTCGAAACCGACGAATATCCTGCTAGCGGGCGCCACCGGCCTGACCGGTGAACATCTGCTCGACCGCATGCTCAACGAGCCCACGGTCAAGCGCGTCATCGCTCCGGCCCGAAGGAAGCTGGCGGAGCACCCACGCCTGGAAAACCCCATCGGCCCACTGGCCGAGCTCATCCCGCACCTGCTCCAGCCGGTGGACACGGTGTTCTGCTGCCTGGGCACCACGCTCAAGGAAGCCGGTTCCGAGGAAGCCTTCCGCAGCGTTGACTTCGACCTGCCGCTGGCCCTCGGCGAGCGCGGTCTGGCCCTCGGCGCACGACACTACATAGTGGTCAGCGCGCTGGGTGCGGACAGCAAGTCGTCGATCTTCTACAGCCGGGTCAAGGGCGAGCTGGAGGATGCCCTGCGCCAGCAAGGCTGGCAGCAGTTGACCATTGCGCGGCCGTCGCTGCTGCTCGGTCAGCGCGACGAAGTCCGCCTCGCCGAGCTGCTCGCCGCGCCCTTCTCGCGCATCCTGCCGGGCAAGCTGCACGGCATCGAAGCCATCGCCCTGGCCCGCGCGCTCTGGCGCCTGGCGCTGGAAACCGGCAAGGGTACCCGCGTCGTCGAATCGGACGAGTTGCGCAAACTGGGCAAGTAACCCCACAACCGCAGGGCGTACAACGCTTTTGTAGGATGGCGTGGAGCGGAGCGATACCCATCAATCACACTGATGACCGCATGGGTATCGCTCCGCTCCACCCATCCTACGAGGTCTCACTCTGAACGCTCATCAGGGCAGCCTGCTCTGTCGGACGGATAACCTGGAGCAGGTTATCCGCCACTCCTCGCCCCTACCTGAACGGACTCAGTTCCCGCCCCACACCTGCAGGCCGATGCCCAGTTCCGCGGCGATCGACAGCGGCAGTAGCAACGTATCGAGCAACGCACTGCCGGGCAGGTCGAGGCCGGGATAGGCCGGCGCGTCAGTGCCGAAATGATCCTTCGGGCAGCAGCCGCCATTCAGCGAGTACCAGTCCAGCCGGGTGCCGGCGTAGATCAGCGGATCGCCAGGGCGGCTGTCATTGAGGGTATTCACGGTGGCACAACCGCCCAATTGCATCAGAAGCAGGGCGGCGAGGAGCTTATTCGTCACTGACAAGATGGTGTTCGCCCCAGCGCGGCAGCATGTCCTGGGGAATGCCCAGTTGGTTGAGGATGCGCGCCACGACGAAGTCGATCAGGTCGTCCACCGTCTGCGGCTGGTGATAGAAGCCCGGAGCAGCCGGCAGGATCACCGCGCCCATATTGGACAGCTTGAGCATGTTCTCCAGGTGGATGCTGGAGAACGGCGCCTCGCGCGGCACCAGGATCAGTTGGCGGCGCTCCTTCAGCGCCACGTCGGCGGCGCGCTCGATCAGGTTGTTGCAGGCGCCGGTGGCGATGGCCGAGAGCGTCCCCGTCGAGCAGGGCACCACCACCATCGCACTCGGCGCGCCGGAGCCGGAAGCCACCGGGGCCATCCAGTCTTCCTTGCCGTAGACGCGAATCTGCCCCGGCGCTGCGCCGGTGTACTCGCTGAGGAAGGCCTGCATCGCCTGCGGCTTGCTCGGCAGGGTCACGTCGGTCTCGGTGGCCACCACCAGTTGCGCGGCCTTGGAGATGAGGAAGTGCACCTCGCGGTCTTCCTGTACCAGGCAGTCGAGCAGACGCAGGCCGTACTGGGCGCCGGAGGCGCCGGTCATGGCAAGAGTGACGCGTTCGGCTCCCGCCATGCTCAGCCCTCCAGCGCCTGGGCCAGCTTGCCGTGCAGGCCGCCGAAACCGCCGTTGCTCATGACCACCACCTGGGTGCCCGGCGTGGCGATGGCCTTCACACCCTCGATGATGGCGTCCAGCGAATCGCACACTTGCGTGGGCACGGTGGAGCCGGCCACGGTGGCGGCCAGGTCCCAGCCGAGGTTCGGCGGGGCGTACCAGAACACGTTGTCGGCCTGCACCACGGATTCCGGCAGGCCGTCACGGTGGGCGCCGAGCTTCATCGAGTTGGAGCGCGGCTCGACCACGGCAATCACCTTGGCGTCGCCGACGCGCTTGCGCAGGCCGTCGAGGGTGGTGGCGATGGCGGTCGGGTGGTGGGCGAAGTCGTCGTAGATGGTCACGCCTTTGACTTCCGCGACCTTCTCCATCCGCCGCTTGACGCTCTTGAAGGCCGACAGCGCGGCGCAGCCCAGCTCCGGCACCACGCCGACATGGCGGGCCGCCGCGAGACAGGCCAGGGCGTTGGCGACGTTGTGCTGGCCGGTCAGTTCCCAGTCCACGGTGCCCTGGGGCTTGCCGTCGAACAGCACGTCGAAGCGCGAGCCGTCTTCACTGAGCAGGCGCGCCTGCCACTGGCCGCCTTCGCCGGTGGTCTGCACCGGGGTCCAGCAGCCCATGTCGAGCACGCGCTTGAGCGCGGTTTCGGCGGTGGGATGGATCACCAGGCCTTCACCGGGAATGGTCCGCACCAGATGGTGGAACTGCCGCTCGATGGCCGCGAGGTCGGGGAAAATGTCCGCGTGGTCGAATTCCAGGTTGTTGAGGATCGCCGTGCGCGGGTGGTAGTGGACGAACTTAGAGCGCTTGTCGAAGAAGGCGCTGTCGTACTCGTCGGCCTCGACCACGAAGAACGGCGTGCCGCCCAGGCGCGCGGAGACACCGAAGTTCTGCGGTACACCGCCGATCAGGAAGCCCGGGCTCATGCCGGCATGCTCCAGCACCCAGGCCAGCATGCTGCTGGTGGTGGTCTTGCCGTGGGTGCCGGCGGCCGCCAGCACCCAGCGGCCCTGCAGCACGTGGTCGGCCAGCCACTGCGGGCCGGACACGTAGGGCAGGCCCTTGTTCAGCACGTACTCCACCGCCGGGTTGCCGCGCGACAGCGCGTTGCCGATCACCACCAGGTCCGGTGCCGGCTCCAGGTGGGCGGGATCGTAGCCCTGCATCAGCTCGATGCCCTGGGCCTCCAGCTGGGTGCTCATGGGCGGGTAGACGCTGGCATCGGAGCCGGTCACGCGGTGGCCCAGCTCCTTCGCCAGCACGGCCAGCGAGCCCATGAAGGTGCCGCAGATGCCGAGGATGTGGATATGCATGCAGACTCCTGCAATCAAGCCTTTCCAGGCGCTTCGAATGGGCGGCAGAGTAGCACAGCGCGCCCCCGCGCGGCCCGCCGCCGGGGCATCAGACGACGAGGTGGGGAGGCGGTTCCCGGTGCGCAGCGAAAGCCGTCACAGGCGAGGACCGCAGGATGGGTGGAGCGAAGCGATACCCATGCTGTTTCGGCGCGCTGCCTTGATGGGTATCGCTGCGCTCCACGCCATCCTACGAAAGAGTTTTCCGGTTCAGGCCATGGCGATTGAGCTTGCGGTACAGCGTGTTGCGGCTGATGCCCAGCTGCTGCGCGGCGCGGCTGACGTGCCAGCGCTGCGCTTCCAGCACCGCCAGCAGCGCGTCGCGCTCGGCGGCGCCAAGGGTGTCGCCGCCCTCCTCGACTGTCGCCACCTCGACAACGGCAGGAGGCGAAACCCGGCGCAGGTCCGGCGGCAGGTCGGCCATCTGGATGCGTCCACCCTCGCACAACGCGCAGAGCGTGCGCAGCACGTTGCGCAGTTGGCGCACGTTGCCCGGCCAGGGGAAATCCAGCAGGTGCCGGCGCACGTCATCATCCAGGCGCACCGAGCGGCCCTTGCTCTCCTCGGCCAGCAAATGGTCGAGCAGCGCGCCACGGTCCTCGCGCTCACGCAGCGGCGGCAGCCCGACGACCAGGCCGTTGAGGCGATAGTAGAGGTCTTCACGGAACTGCCCGGCGGCCACCAGCGCCTCCAGGTTGCGGTGGCTGGCGCTGATCAGGCGGATATCCACATCCTGCGGCTCACCGCCGATGGGCACCACCTGGCGCTCTTCCAGCACGCGCAGCAGGCGGGTCTGCAGCGCCAGCGGCATGTCGCCGATCTCGTCGAGGAACAGCGTGCCGCCGTCGGCCTGCTGCAGCTTGCCGCGCATACCCTCCTTGCGCGCGCCGGTAAAGCTGCCGCCGCGGTAGCCAAACAGCTCGCTTTCGATAAGGGTCTCGGGGATCGCCGCGCAGTTCAGCGCAACGAAGCTCTTGCCGGCGCGCTCGCCGCCCAGGTGCACGGCGCGGGCAAAGGCTTCCTTGCCGGTGCCGGTCTCGCCCTGCAGCAGCAGCGGCACGTCGTGGGCGTAGACCTTCAGCGCTCGGCGGAAATCATGGGCCAGCTGCGGATCGTCGATGCATAACCCTTTCGCCAGCGGGGCGCGCGGCAGCACCGGCGCAGCGGCGATGGGACGCTGGCCCCGCAGCACGGCATACAAGGTGCGCCCGGCATGGGTACGCAGCGGCCAGCTGGCACTGGGCTGCGGGTCGGCGCGGCTGAACAGGTCGTCCAGCCGGCAATCGAAGAATTGCTCCAGGGAGCGCCCGATCAGGTTATCCCGGCGACTGCCGAGCAGGTTGATCGCGCTCTGGTTCGCCGCGTGGATGCGCCCGTCAGCGCCGAAGGCCAGCAGGCCTTCGCTGAACAGGCCGAGGCCGTCGGGTTGCAGGTGGAAGCGCAGCAGCCACTGGTCCTCGAAATGCCGCAGGAAGTAACAGCTTTCGATGGCCTTGGCCGACAGGTTGACCAACGCCATGGTGTGGAACTGGCTCTGCCGCGACACGTCACGACGCGCGGAGGAAACGTCGAGCACCGCCAGCAGTTCGCCCTGCGGGTCGAACACCGGGCTGGCCGAGCAGGTCAGCCCGGTGTGGCGGCTGCGGAAATGTTCGTCCTGGTGGATGGTCAGCGCCTGGCGCTCCACCAGGCAGGTGCCGATACCGTTGGTGCCCTCGCGCGCCTCGCTCCAGTCGGCGCCGAGCCACAGCCCGGCCTGCTCGAAGGTGCGGCGCTCGGCGGCTTCGCTGACGCAGTTGAGGATGACCCCGCGGGAATCGGTGAGCAGCACCGCATGGCCGGCGCCGGAGAGCTGCTGGTGCAGGCTGTTCATCTCGCCGCTGGCGATCTCCAGCACCTGGCGGTGGCGCTCGCGCACTTCGAGCATGCGCGCGTGTTCCAGCACGGCCGGCGCCATGGGCTGCGCCGGGTCGAGGTGGTACTGCTCCAGGCAGCGCATCCAGGAGCGGGCGATGGACGGGTCCGCACCGGGGGCTCCGGCGCGGGCCTTGCCCTCGGCCACGGTCATGACCTGGCGGGCGTGGCGGCTCAAATCGTTGGCGCGCATTGTTGTTGTTCTCCGCTTGGGGGACGGGGAGGCAGCCCCGGGTTCCAGCGAATTTCTGTCAGACAATTCGTCGGAACGCAGGACAGCATCCCCCACGCGCCAGCCCAATGCAACGCCCGGCCGACCGTCAGGTCACGACTGTCACGAATACGGGACAAAGTGTCACCTGGCACTGCCCCAGCCGCGTGACAGCGCGGCTTTCCGCGGCATTCCCGGCGACCCGCCCAGGCCATGCGCGGCGCGCCTTTCACTGGCATGGCCCGGCCCTTGCTCTACGCTTGTTCAACGTCCTCCCCAACAAGCACAAGACCCAGGAGATCCGACCATGCGTTATGCCCATCCCGGTAGCGAAGGCGCCATCGTTTCGTTCAAGGCGCGCTACGGCAACTACATCGGCGGCGAGTTCGTCCCGCCGGTTAAGGGTCAGTACTTCACCAATACCTCGCCGGTGAATGGCCAGCCCATCGCCGAATTCCCCCGCTCCACCGCCGAAGACATCGACAAGGCGCTGGACGCCGCCCATGCCGCCGCCGACGCCTGGGGCCGCACCTCGGTGCAGGACCGCTCGCTGGTGCTGCTGAAGATCGCCGACCGTATCGAACAGAACCTGGAACTGCTGGCCGTCACCGAGACCTGGGACAACGGCAAGCCGGTGCGCGAAACCCTCAACGCCGACATCCCGCTGGCTGCGGACCACTTCCGCTACTTCGCCGGCTGCATCCGCGCGCAGGAAGGGTCTGCTGCCGAGATCAACGACAGCACCGTTGCCTACCACATCCATGAACCGCTGGGCGTGGTCGGGCAGATCATCCCGTGGAACTTCCCGCTGCTGATGGCCGCGTGGAAACTCGCCCCGGCGCTGGCCGCCGGCAACTGCATCGTGCTCAAGCCGGCCGAGCAGACCCCGCTGGGCATCTGCGTGCTGATGGAGCTGATCGGCGACCTGCTGCCCAAGGGCGTGCTCAACGTCGTCCAGGGCTTCGGCAAGGAAGCCGGTGAAGTGCTGGCCACCAGCAAGCGCATCGCCAAGATCGCCTTCACCGGCTCCACGCCGGTGGGCTCGCACATCCTCAAGTGCGCCGCGGAGAACATCATCCCGTCCACCGTGGAACTGGGCGGCAAGAGCCCGAACATCTACTTCGAAGACATCATGCAGGCCGAGCCGACTTTCATCGAGAAGGCCGCCGAAGGCCTGGTGCTGGCCTTCTTCAACCAGGGCGAGGTGTGCACCTGCCCATCCCGCGCACTGGTGCAGGAGTCCATCTATCCGCAGTTCATGGACGTGGTGATGAAGAAGGTGAAGGCGATCAAGCGCGGCGACCCGCTGGACACCGACACCATGGTCGGCGCCCAGGCCTCGCAGCAGCAGTACGAGAAGATCCTCTCCTACCTCGACATCGCCCAGCAGGAAGGCGCGCAGATCCTGGTCGGTGGCTCGGTCGAGAAGCTCGATGGCAACCTCTCCACCGGCTATTACATCCAGCCGACGCTGCTCAAGGGCAGCAACAAGATGCGCGTGTTCCAGGAAGAAATCTTCGGCCCGGTGGTGGGCGTGACCACCTTCAAGGACGAAGCCGAAGCACTGGCGATCGCCAACGACACCGAGTACGGCCTGGGCGCCGGCGTCTGGACCCGCGATATCAACCGCGCCTACCGCATGGGTCGCGGCATCAAGGCCGGCCGCGTGTGGACCAACTGCTACCACCTGTACCCGGCGCACGCCGCCTTCGGCGGCTACAAGAAATCCGGCGTGGGCCGCGAGACCCACAAGATGATGCTCGACCACTACCAGCAGACCAAGAACCTGCTGGTGAGCTACGACATCAACCCGCTGGGCTTCTTCTGATCGCGCGCTGCTGATTGACCCCGCCCGGTGCGCCGGGCGGTCTCCCCCGAATCGATCTTTGCGCGGCCCACGGGCCGCGCTTTTTTATGCTCGGAAAAAGAGGCTTTCCGTAGGAGCGGACTCCGTCCGCGATGTGCAACCGGCCGGCTCGGCGTGGTGGGAAAATCGATCGCGGACAAAGTCCGCTCCTACGCAAGGTTCAAGCGCGAAGCGAAGCCTGTAGGAGCGAGCTTGCTCGCGAAACTGCCGAGCTAAAGAAACCGCCGGGGAATCCGTTCGCGAGCAAGAGCTAGGCGCCCCCTCGCTCCTACAAAAACGGCTCAATGCGCGTCGCTGCGCCACTGCCGCGGGCTCACGCCGAACCAGCGGCGGAAGGCGCGGGAGAAGGCGCTGGTCTCGGAGTAGCCGAGCAACGGCGCCAGCTCGGAAATTGGCCGCTGCGGCTGACGCAGATAATGCAGCGCCAGTTCGCGGCGGGTGTTTTCCACCAGTTGGCTGAAACTCAGCCCCGCTTCGCGCAAGCGCCGCTGCAAACCGGCAGTGGTGAGTTCCAGCTGCTCGGCGATGATCTCCAACGAAGGCTCGCCATCCGCCAGCGCCAGGCGAATCTGCGTGCCGGCGTCCTCCACCAGGTTGGGCGCACCGCCGTGCTCGCCCAGGCGACGGATCACGTCCTGCACCAGGAACAGCAGGTTGGCGTCACGCTCGGGCATCTGCCGGCCATGGAGGTCGCGCTTGGGAATCAGCATCGAGTTGCAGCCGCGCTGGAACAGCACCGGCGCGTCGAACACCCGGCCATGTTCCTGCCAGCTCTCTGGCCGCGCGTGTTCGAAGCTCACCGCACGCGGCGCCCATTCGGACCCGAGCGCGTGGCGCATGAGGTTCAGCGCCATGCCCAGGGTCAGCTCGGCATCCTGCCGGCGGTCGAGGATCGCGCCGTGGCGCACCTGGTAGTCGAAGCGATAGCACTCACCGCAATCCACCAGGCGGATCAGCGTGTCGTGCTGGTGATAGGGAAAGGCGGCGGCGAAGTTCTTCAGCGCGTCTTCCAGCGTCTCCGAGCACAGCCCGACATAGCCCAGCAGGCCCAGCTCACGAGGCAGGAACTGCTCGCCATAGCGCAGCCCGAAGTTGTCGCAACCCGACTGCCGCGCGGCCTCCTCAAGCACCTGGCAGTAGTTGGTCAGCGCCAGGCTCAGGGTGGGATGCAGCAGGCGTTCGGGGTCGATGCCGGCGCGGCCGAAGACGCGGTCGATGTCGCCACCCTGGTCGCCGATGAAGCGACCCAGGCCGCTGGCGGCGGCGGACAGCACGCCGATGTTGCTGGCCAGGGGCAGGCTCAGGCCGGACGGGGAAAACAGAGGCTGGCTCATGTCGATTACCGATCTTGTTTTGAGACACGCAGGGCACATGGCTCCCGGAAACAAGGGAACGAATAAACAAAGCAATTCCCGTGCCTCGCCATGCATTAGCGCTCAGCTGCATACGGCGCCGCGCCTGGCCTGCAGCTGCCACAGCGGGGGCAGTCAGGGCAAATCCGGCACCACAATCGGGCGCCGGGCGCGGTGTGGGGCGATGGGTAACAGCCAGTTGACCCTGCGCGGCGAAAGCCGGTTCCAGCGGTCAAGTCTTGCGCGGCAGCGCGCCACTACCATCGAGTCTCAGGTATCCGTCCACGCCCCTGCGACCCGCCATCTGCGGCCTATCCCTTGCGGAGAGAGGAATAACAACAATGAGCGCATCACAACTCAAACCAACGCTTGGCACCCTGCACCTCTGGGGGCTCGCCGTGGGCCTGGTGATCTCCGGCGAGTACTTCGGCTGGAGCTACGGCTGGGCCGCCGCCGGCACCCTGGGTTTCCTCGTCACCACGCTGATCGTCGCGGTGATGTACACCTGCTTCATCTTCAGCTACACCGAGCTGACCACCGCCATTCCTCATGCCGGCGGCCCCTTCGCCTACAGCCTGCGGGCCTTCGGCAAGACCGGCGGGATGGTCGCAGGCATCGCCACGCTGATCGAGTTCGTCTTCGCCCCGCCAGCCATCGCCATGGCCATCGGCGCCTACCTCAACGTGCAGTTCCCCGGCCTCGATCCGAAGTGGGCGGCCACCGGTGCCTATTTGATCTTCATGACCCTGAACATCCTCGGCGTCAGCATCGCCGCCACCTTCGAACTGGTGGTGACCGTGCTGGCGGTAGCCGAGCTGCTGGTGTTCATGGGCGTGGTCGCACCGGGCTTCAGCTTCAGCAATTTCGTGCTCAACGGCTGGGCCGGCTCGGACGTGTTCGGCGCCCCGGCCATGGCCGGCATCTTCGCCGCCATTCCGTTCGCCATCTGGTTCTTCCTCGCCATCGAGGGCGCCGCCATGGCTGCCGAAGAGGCCAAGGACCCGAAACGCACCATCCCGCGTGCCTACATCGCCGGTATCCTGACCCTGGTGACGCTGGCCATCGGCGTGATGATCTTCGCCGGCGGCGTGGGCGACTGGCGCGCGCTGTCGAACATCAATGACCCGCTGCCGCAGGCGATGAAGGCCGTAGTCGACAACAACTCCACCTGGATGCACATGCTGGTATGGATCGGCCTGTTCGGTCTGGTGGCGAGCTTCCACGGCATCATCCTCGGCTACTCGCGGCAGTTCTTCGCCCTCGCCCGTGCCGGCTTCCTGCCGCGCAGCCTGGCCAAGCTGTCGCGCTTCCAGACCCCGCACCGGGCGATTCTTGCCGGCGGCGCGGTGGGCATCGCGGCGATCTTCAGCGACAGCCTGATCAGCCTGCAGGGCATGACCCTGACTGCGGCGATGATCACCATGAGCGTGTTCGGCGCCATCGTCATGTACATCATGAGCATGTTCAGCCTGTTCAAGCTGCGCCGCAGCGAGCCGGACCTGGAGCGCAGCTTCCGCGCGCCGGGCTACCCGGTGGTGCCGGCCATTGCACTGGTGCTGGCGCTGGTCTGCCTGGCCGCGATGCTCTGGTTCAACAGCGTCATCGCCTCGGTATTCCTGGTGCTGATGATCGGCGGCTGCTCCTGCTGCAGCATCGTCATCAGCCTCAATCGCGGCACCGACGCATCGTTCGCCAGCCAGGGTTGAGGAGAAGCGCCATGTCCGGATTCGTCCACAGCGTCGGTGGCCAGACCTGGCGCTTCGACAGCCTGCGCGAGGTGATGGCCAAGGCCAGCCCGGCGCGTTCCGGCGACCGCCTGGCCGGGGTCGCCGCCGGCAGCGACGCCGAGCGCGTCGCCGCGCAGATGGCGCTGGCTGACATCCCGCTCAAGCACTTTCTCGACGAAGCGCTGATCCCCTACGAGAGCGACGAGGTCACCCGGCTGATCATCGATACCCACGACCGCCAGGCCTTTGCGCCGGTCAGCCACCTCACGGTGGGGGGCCTGCGCGACTGGCTGCTCGGCGATGCCGCCGACGAAACCAGCCTGCGCGCCCTGGCGCCGGGGCTGACGCCGGAAATGGCGGCGGCGGTGTCGAAAATCATGCGCGTGCAGGACCTGGTGCTGGTCGCGCAGAAGATCCGCGTGGTCACCCGCTTCCGCAACACCATGGGCCTGCGCGGGCGCATGTCCACGCGGCTGCAACCCAACCACCCCACGGACGACCCGGCCGGCATCGCCGCCAGCGTGCTCGACGGCCTGCTCTACGGCAACGGCGACGCCATGCTCGGCATCAACCCGGCCACCGACAGCCTGCAATCGATCTGCACGCTGCTGGAGATGCTCGACGCGATCATCCAGCGCTATGAGATCCCCACCCAGTCCTGCGTGCTCACCCACGTCACCAGCTCCATCGAGGCGATCAACCGCGGCGCACCGCTGGACCTGGTATTCCAGTCCATCGCCGGCACCGAAGCGGCCAACGCCAGCTTCGGCGTGAGCCTGTCGATCCTCAAGGAAGGCTACGAGGCCGGGCTGTCGCTCAAGCGCGGCACCCGGGGCGACAACCTCATGTACTTCGAGACCGGCCAGGGCAGCGCGCTGTCCGCCAACGCCCACCACGGCGTCGACCAGCAGACCTGCGAGACCCGCGCCTACGCGGTGGCGCGGCACTTCAAGCCGTTCCTGGTGAACACCGTGGTCGGCTTCATCGGCCCGGAGTACCTGTACAACGGCAAGCAGATCATCCGCGCCGGCCTGGAAGACCACTTCTGCGCCAAGCTGCTCGGCGTGCCCATGGGCTGCGACATCTGCTACACCAACCACGCCGAGGCCGACCAGGACGACATGGACATGCTCCTGACCCTGCTGGGCGTGGCCGGCATCAACTTCATCATGGGCATCCCCGGTTCCGACGACGTGATGCTCAATTACCAGACCACCTCGTTCCACGACGCGCTCTACGCGCGCCAGACACTGGGCCTGAAACCGGCACCGGAATTCGAGGCATGGCTGGCGCGCATGGATATCCTCCGCCAGCAGGACGGCCGCGTGCACATGGCCAGCCAGCTGCCCGGCGCCTTCCGCCACGCGCTCGCGCAACTGTCATGAAGACCATTCGCCAGAGGAGTTTTCGATGAGCGATAGCTTCACCCCCAACCCCTGGCAGGAACTGCGCCGCCTGACCGCCGCGCGCATCGCCCTGGGCCGAGCCGGCACCAGCCTGCCGACCGGCGCGCAACTGGATTTCCAGTTCGCCCACGCCCAGGCGCGCGACGCCGTGCACCTGCCCTTCGACCGCGATGGTCTCGCCGCGCAACTGGCAGAACGCGGCCGCGAGACACTGCTGCTGCACAGCGCCGCCGCCGACCGCGACACCTACCTGCAACGCCCCGATCTCGGCCGCCGCCTGAACGAGGAATCGGTAGCGATCCTGCGCCGCCATGCCGACCGCCATCCGCAAGGCTACGACCTCGCCGTGGTGATCGCCGACGGCCTTTCCTCGCTGGCCGTGCAACGCCACAGCCTGCCTTTTCTCGAACGCATGGAGGAACAGGCGCGCAACGAAGGCTGGAGCCTGTCGCCGATCGCACTGGTGCAACAGGGCCGCGTCGCCGTCGCCGACGAAGTCGCCGAGCTGCTACGGGCGAAGATGGTGGTCATCCTGATTGGCGAGCGCCCTGGCCTGTCATCACCGGACAGCCTCGGCCTGTACTTCACCTGGGCGCCGAAGGTCGGCCTGAACGACGCCTACCGCAACTGCATCTCCAACGTGCGCCTGGAAGGTCTGAGCTACGGCCTGGCCACGCACCGCCTGCTCTACCTGATGCGCGAGGCGTGCTGCCGGCAGTTGTCGGGAGTGAACCTGAAGGACGAAGCGGAAGTTCCGGTTCTGGAAGGCGAAGACACGCCGTCACGCGGCAACTTCCTCATCAGCGGCTGAGTACGCCCGACACGCTCCGAGGCTCGCGCGACCACATGCCGCGCACTCGGAAGCGGTCTTTAAGATTTGTCTTAAATCGCCCCTCCCGTTCGTCGCGATAAAAACCAAGCCATCACGCACCGTGCCTCGGGCACGCAGGGAAGCGCCGATCCGCCGCGCTTCGTATCGATGGCGAACAGATGGATTCAGCGAACACTCTCCGGCTCATCACGCCGGCCACCATCAGGCGCACCCAGCACGGGTTCACCCTGGTCGAGACCCTGGTCACCATCGCGATTCTGGCAATCCTGCTGGGTATCGCGGTGCCCTCCTTCGACCTGTTGACCAACCGCAACCGCGCACAAAGCACCGCCAAGCAATTGCTCGCGGTGCTGCAGTACGCCCGCGCGCAGGCGCAGATCGGCCGCCAGCCGGTACACGTCAAGCCACAAACCGAGGGTGACTGGACGTCGCCACTACTGGTCACCCGGTTACGCGGCGGCGAGCTGAGCGGACATCGGGAGATCGAACTGCGCAGGAATCGGCTCGACGACTCGGGAAAACTGCTCATCGCTCAGGAGAAGGCCGCCACCGTAGCGTTCGACGGCAATGGCATCGCCATGGGCGAAGGCGATTTCCCCCGGGTGTTCACCCTCACCGCGGGCAGCTACGTGAGCAAGATCTGCCTGCAACGCAGCGGCGTGGCGAACTCATGCGACTGACCGACTTGGCGCGCGCGAACGAACAGGGGTTCTATCTGATCGAGGTCATGGTCGCGGTGATGCTCACCAGCGTCGCCCTGCTTGGCATGCTTGCCTTGCAGAGCCGCAGCATCGCCTACAGCCATGACAGCCAACAGCGACAGAATGCGATCCTGCTCGCCGCGGACCTTGCCCGGAGCATCCAGGCCAACCGCGAATCGCTGGTCAGCAAAGGCAAGCTCAAGACCGATTCCGCCTACCTGGTGGCCGCCGGCAGCACCTTCCCCAGCCTGGGCAGTGGCGAGAGCTGCTCGACCAGCGGGCTGGGACGCGCCGACAAGGCCCAGCGCGAACTTGCCTGCTGGGCCGCGCAGGTGCGGCTCAAGCTCAATACCGACGATACCCTGCTGAGCGATTCCACGTTCATCTGCCCCACCCGCGACGGTCGGACCTGCGCTGCAGGCTCGCTCCAGCCGCTGCTGCTGGTGCAGTTGGCCTGGCACAGCCGCAACTGCCAGGCGGGCAGCCCGACGACCGTCGACGATGCCAGCGCTGCCTGCCTGTCGGGCAGCGACAAGGGCGGCATCGAGCGCTATCGCCTGAGTTTCCAGCCATGAACCTGCGCCGGGAGTCGGGCCTGTCCCTGATCGAACTGATGGTCGCCATCGCACTGAGTGTCGTGGTCCTGCTGGGCGTCCTGCAGGTCTACCTGTCCGGCAGCGACCACGCCGCGTTCAACCATGCCCAGCAACAGAACCAGGCCAACGCCCGCTTCATCCTCAGTCTGTTGCAGCGTGAAAGCGGCCATGCCGGCTACAGCGCCTGGGAGCGCCACGTCTCGGCTGACGACGACCAGCAGTACGACTTCGTCATCGACCGCGAGGCCCCCTTCCCGAGCCTCACCGACACGGCCACCGGCTGCGTGTTCAATGCCGGGCAGGTCGCCAGCCTCGACGCCGGGGGCCGGGGAATCTGCCTGCGCTACCAGCGCGCTCAACGCGACGATGCGCAGATCCACCAGGACTGCACCGGCGGCGCGCTCTACGGCGATGACGACAGCGCCACGCCACAGACGCTGGTCAGCCATCTTCGGCTGTCCAACGGTGAGTTGCTGTGCAAGACCAACAACCCGCGGTCTGCCGGCGAGATCGCCCTGGCTGGCGGCATCCATGACCTGATGTTCGCCGTTGGCTCGACCAACCAGATTCGCGCCGGCCTGGTGCTCACCTCGACCCGTGCCTTGCTGCCGGAGAACTGCACCTACCAGGACCCACTGAATACCGCCACGAACAAAAGCACCGACACACGCGGCCTGTGCAGCGCCTTCGCGCAGACGCTCTACCTGAGGAACCAGCCATGAACCGACAACGCGGTCAGATATTGCTGGTCGCCCTGATACTGCTGCTGGGGTTGAGCATTCTCACCCTGGGCAACCTGCGCAGCGGCATGCTGCTGGACAACACCCTGGCCGAATCGCGGGACTTCCAGGCAGCGCAGGGCGGTGCCGGCTCGGCAATCAGCGAGGCACTGGACCGGACGCGCTACAGCCAGTCGATGGCGGTCGGCGACACCGCTACCTGCGCCAGCACCCAGCAGGATCAGCAGCAAGTGCTGCTCTGCGACCGGCTCTGGCTGGAGCCTGGCAACTCCGACAGCGCGGCGCTGCTCACCCAGGCACGCACTTACCAGGGCAACAACCTCGGAGCGCCCGATCAGTTGGCAGAGCTGAGCAGCGCGCCACGCTGGTATGTCGCGGCACAGTGCGAGAGCCGCTCCTCCAGCGCCTTGGCCGATTGCCTGGCGGGCAACGGTACGTTGCTGCTGCAGATGAACGCCCTCGCCACCGGCATCACCGACCAGGCCCTGGTCCGGCTTCAGGAGTACGCCCGTGTCCAACGCTGACTCGATCCTCTGGCCGGCATGGCGTGGGGCTGTCCTCGGCGTTGCCCTGGTGCTTGCCAGTGGCCCCGGCTGGAGCGCGTCGCCCAGTCAGGCGCCACTGTTCCTGGTCGAAGGCGTGTCGCCCAACCTGATCGTCACCCTCGACGATTCCGGCAGCATGACCAGCGCCTATACGCCCGACGGCATGAGCTCCTACACCATCGCCAACCGTTCCTCGTCGTACAACCCGATGTACTACAACCCGGCGATCACCTATGAAGCGCCCTGGAAGGTCACCTTCAGCGGCGGCCGGCTGCTCAGCGAGCGCTACACCACGTCGTTCGACAAGGCGTTCTACGACGGCTTCCTCACCATCCAGACCGGGACGCTGGACCTGAACAAGTACACCGGCAACGGTTACGGGCAGAACTCGATCCAGACGGTCAACACCACCGACAGCTACAAGCAGTACGCCCACTACTACCAGTTCGACGCTGCCTGTCCGCATGCCCGCAACACCGCCACCAGCACGCTCAGCGCGGTACAGAACTGCGCCGCCGACTCCTCGTACAGCAACGCCAACGCTTGCACCAAGAGCTGCTTCGCGCCGCGCTGGGTCAGCACGGCAGAGGAAAAGCAGAACTACGCCAACTGGTTTTCCTTCTACCGCACCCGTCAGCTCGCCACGCGCACTGCCGCCAACCTGGCACTGTTCGACCTGCCCGATCACATCCGTGTCACCTGGCAAGCCCTGAACAGCTGCTACAGCACCAACTTCAACCAGAGCTCCACGGCCTGCGGCAACCAGACGCTGGCCGCCTTCGCCAACCAGCACAAGGCGGACTTCTTCAACTTCACCAGCCGCCTGGCCGCCAGTGGCGGAACGCCGCTGGGCACCGCGCAGAACCGGGTCAACAGCTACCTGGGCAACACCACCGCCTACAACCCCTATGCCCGTGCGCCGGGCAGCACGCGCGACGTCAAGACCGAGTACGCCTGCCGTCCCACCTACCACCTGCTGATGACCGATGGCTTCGGTGATGGCTCCGGTGGCAGCAACGCCGACGGCACCACTCGCACGCTGCCGGACGGCAAATCCTTCGCCGCCCAGGCGCCCTACTACGACAAGTGGTCCAATACGCTGGCCGACAACATCTTCATCGGCTGGGCCACCGATGCGCGCACCGACCTGGATAACAAGGTCCCGCCGCGTTACCGCGAGGGCAACGACTACTGGAATCCGAAGAACGACCCCGCCACCTGGCAGCACGTCACTACCTATACCGTGGGGCTCGGCCTGGGCCCCACGTTGAAGTACCTGCAATGGGACGGCGACACCTACTCGGGCTCCTACGCGCAATTGCTCGACGGCCGCAAGAGCTGGCCCAACCCCAGCGGCAGCACCAGCCTGGACGGCATGACGGTGACCGCCAACGAGGGCAAGGTGGCGGCGCTCTGGCATGGGGCGCTGAACTCGCGCGGAGAGTTTTTCAGCGCCGACTCCACCAACGAACTGGTGCAGGCGTTCCAGGCCATCGTCAGCAGCATCTCCAGCGGCCAGCTGGCGGTCGCGGCGGCGGGTGCCAGCTCCACGTCGCTGAACACCGACACCTTCCTGTACCGCGCCAGCTACCAGTCCACCGACTGGAGCGGGGACATCCTGCAATACCGCCTGGATGCCAGCGGCAACGCCCAGGCGAACACGGCCCTGTCGTTCCGCAACCTGCTGAACCAGCGCTCACCCGGTAGCCGGAAGATCTACGCCAACACCGCGCCAGACAATGTCCAAGGCAAGCTGCAGGCGTTCACCTGGGACAACCTCGACGCCTCCCAGCAGGCTCTTCTCAACGCCGCCCCGGGCACCCACCGCGACGATCAGCTGGGACAGCAACGGGTGGCCTGGCTGCGCGGGGATCGCAGCGACGAAGGTTCGATCTTCCGCGCACGCAATCACCTGCTGGGCGACATCATCTACTCCTCACCAGTCGTCGTCGGTCCTCCGGGTGCCGTCACCTACTACCTGGAGAAGGCCGCTGGCGCCACCGGTTACGAGGCCTTCCGCAAGGAACAGGCGTCCCGCAAGAAGCGCCTCTACGTCGGCGCCAACGACGGCATGCTGCACGCCTTCGATGAAACCGGCGGGGAACAGTGGGCGTTCATTCCCGCGGCGGTGTTCGACAAGCTCAACTACCTGTCCTCCCCCGACTATGCGGCCCGCTCCGAGGAGGAAAACACCAACAGCCTGCACCGCTTCTACGTCGACGGCAGCGCCGTCACCCGCGACGTCTACTTCGACGGGCAGTGGCGCACCGTCCTGGTGCTGGCCCCCGGGCGCGGCGGGCGCGGCCTGTTCGCCCTCGACATCACCGACGCGGACGCTCCCAAGCTGCTCTGGGAGCACGCCACCAAGGTGAACAGCCACGACGGCAAGGAAGTCGAGTTCGGCTACCTGCTCGATCGCCCGGTCATCACCTTCTCCGGTGGCGTTCCCTACGTGCTGACGGGCAACGGCTACGGGGCCGCCAAAGGCTACTCCCTGTCGATTCGCCTGGAGGACGGCCGGATCACCACCGCCAGCCAATCAGCCGCCGGTGACGGCGAGTTGGGCGGCACGGTCGCCTGGACCCTCGCATCCAGCCCCGGCGAGCTCGCACAGCGCTACTACGGCAGCCTGCAGGGACAGCTCTATCGACAATCCGCCCTGGACACCGGGTCCGGCCTGCTGAGCAGCATACCGGCCTCGCGCAGCCAGCCGCTGAGTGCTCTCGCCGAAGTCACCCAGCACCCTCGCGGCGGGCAACTGGTGATCGCCGGCACCGGCAAGTACTTCGAAGGCAGCGACAAGGAAGGCTCCGCCGACCGGCAGTCGCTGTATGGCTTCTGGGACCAGACCGATTACCTCGCCCATGTCGACGGCGCCGGCAGCCCGGCAGTGCTGAGCAAGCTGGCCGACCTGCAACGCCAGACCCTGAGCGAGGAAACCGTCAACCACAGCGGCGGTAGCACCCGAGTCCGTCAACTGAGCAGCGAGCGCGTCGCCTGGGACAGCAGCGGCAAGCGCGGCGTCGGTATCCGCGGCTGGTATTTCGATCTGGCGGACAGCGAGATGATTCTCGACCAACCGTTCATGCTCGGCGACGTGCTCTTCGTCACTGTCAGCCAACCCAACGCCGATCCCTGCAGTGCGGGCATCACCTACTGGCTCCTGGCGGTCGATCCGAAGACCGGCGGCGCCCTGAACTTCAACGTGTTCGACCTGGCGGGCGACGGCACCTACAGCGAAACCGCCAGCGGCATCCAGATCGACGGGCCGGTGACGCGCATCGGCGACAACCTCTATACCCCCGCGGGCAACCGCATCCCCGTGCAGTTGTTCGACCCGCAGAACCAGGGACGCTTCAACTGGCGGATCATGAACTTCAACCTGCCCACGAGTTATCCATGAACCCCCGGCAGACACGGCGCGTAGCGCTTTCAAGTTCAAGCCGGCCCAGCGGCTTCACCCTGATCGAGATGATGGTGGTGCTCTGCATCCTCGCCCTGTTGGCCGGCATCGCCATCCCCACCTACCGGCAGTACGTCCTGCGCGCCAACCGCAGCGAAGCCCAGACACTCCTGCGCGATGCCGCCGCGCAACAGGAGCGTTACCTGGCGCAGTACAGCAAATACACCGACACGCCCGCGAAACTGGCCTTCACCTACCCACTCGCCAGCGACGGCAAGCGCTACTCCACGCGCCAGCTCTACCAACTGGCGATCGAGTACGTGGACGGCAACACCCGCAGCTACCGCTTGAGCGCCATGCGCCATGGCGTTCAGCAGAGCGACAGCGAGTGCGGCGACTTCACTCTCGACCACCAGGGCCAGCGCGGCACCAGCGCCGGCAGCGTGGATAGCTGCTGGCGCTGATCAAACGCTCGCTTGGATTGCGCTTTCCACAAATTCTGGTGCAGCATCGGACCAATGGCTATTCGCTGGCATAGCCCCTGCATTGCCATACCAGCCCACCCACCTCCCGCCGAGGCCCGCTTATGCGCATCGTGCAAGCCACGCTCGACCACCTCGATCTGCTCGCTCCGTTGTTCGTCAGATACCGCGAGTTCTACGGCATGCTGCCCTACCCCGAGTCCTCGCGGAAATTCCTCGAGAAGCGCCTGCGCCGCAAGGAATCGGTGATCTACCTGGCCCTGCCGGATGACGACGACAGCAAGCTGCTGGGCTTCTGCCAGCTCTATCCCAGCTATTCCTCGCTGTCGCTCAAGCGCGTGTGGATTCTCAACGACATCTACGTCGCCGAAGATGCCCGCCGCCAACTGGTCGCCGACCACCTGCTGCAGACCGCCCGGCAGATGGCCCGCGAGACCCAGGCGGTGCGCATGCGCGTATCCACCAGCGTCAACAACGAAGTGGCGCAGAAGGTCTACGAGTCCATCGGCTTCCGCGAGGACAGCGAGTTCAAGAACTACATCCTGCCGATCAGCGACGACCTGAACTGAGGCCGGGACCGGCCCGCTGGCATCAGCGGGCCCGGAGCATTAGAGTGCCAGTATCGGAATTTCCGCGGCCTCCGCATGAAGGGATCCCATGCGTATTTCCCTGCACGTTCTGCGCACCGCCTGCCTCTGCCTAACGCTCCTGGGCGCCACGGCCCAGGCCCAGACCGTGCGCGTCGCCACCCTGGAGTGGGCGCCCTACGTCGGCAGCGACCTGCCGGGCAATGGCCTGGCCAGCCGTATCCTCAACGAAGCCCTGGCACTCAATGGCGACAAGGCCGAACTGGTCTTCCTGCCCTGGCAACGGGCGCTCAACGAAACCCGCGAAGGCCGCTTCGACGCGCTGATGCCGGCCTACCTGTCGCCGGACCGCAGCCAGGACTTCTACACCTCGATGCCGCTGCTGGACTCCCAGCTCGGCTTCTTCCGTCGCCGCGACCGTGCCCTGCCGATCAACCCCCGCGACCTCGACAGCCTTCGTCCCTACCGCATCGGCGTGGTGCGCGGCTACGTCAACCAGGTGGGCTTCGACGCCGCCGACTTCCTCAACAAGGACGTGGTCAGCAGCGACTGGCAGAACCTGGAAAAACTCCTGCGCGGGCGCATCGACCTGGCCGTGGTCGACCGCTACACCGGCTACCAGTTGCTCAGCCAGAACGCCCCGGCGCTGCGCGAACAACTGGAGTTCGTCGACCCGCCGCTGGAGGTCAAGCCGCTCTACGTGCTGGTGCCGAAGAAGCGCGCCGAAGGCGAAGCCCTGGCCGCCAGCCTCGACCGTGGCCTGCGCACCCTGCGCCGCAGTGGCCGCCTGCAGCAGCTGATCGCCGAGGCACGCCTGGAAACGGCCATGAACACCCGCGAAGTCGCCGCCCACCCACTGGCCGAGCAACTGCCGAAGGCCGGCGCGGAGCACGGTGCGGCCCTGTCGCCCAGGACCACGCCGGACCTGCTGAGCTGGCAGGCCAGCCTGCTCTGAGCAGCCATTGCGTAGCGCTCCAGCATTTGTCACAAGGCGTTGCCGCGCCAACAGCGACAGGATTTTCACGCAGAAGCTGTAATATCCTCCCGCAGACCTTCGTCGCAGGATTCGACGGAGCGTGCCCCCGGCAGCCCGACCGCGCCTTATAATGGACGGCCCGGCCGTTCTCCTTGTTGTCAGACAGGCTTCTCATGGAATTCAACCCGATCGACCTGATTCTCCACCTCGACACTTACCTGTCGCTGGCGGTGGCCAACTACGGCACCTGGATCTACGCCATCCTCTTCCTGGTGATCTTCTGCGAAACCGGCCTGGTGGTGACCCCCTTCCTGCCGGGCGACTCCCTGCTCTTCATCGCCGGCGCCATCTGCGCCACCGGCGGCATGGACCCGTGGATGCTCGGTGGCCTGCTGCTGATTGCAGCCATCAGCGGCGACAGCACCAACTACGTGATCGGCCGGACCCTGGGCAAGCGCCTGTTCAGCAATCCGAACTCGAAGGTCTTCCGCCGCGATTACCTCGACCAGACCCACGCCTTCTACGAACGCCATGGCGGCAAGACCGTGACCCTGGCGCGCTTCCTGCCCATCGTGCGCACCTTCGCGCCCTTCGTCGCCGGCATGGCCTACATGCCCTACGCACGTTTCCTGTTCTTCAGCGTGGCCGGCAGCATCGCCTGGGTTGGCGGCCTGGTGACCCTGGGCTTCTTCTTCGGCAACGTGCCCTTCATCAAGCAGAACCTCTCGGTGATGATCGTCGCCATCATTGCCTTCTCGCTGGTGCCCATGCTGATCGGCTTCATCCGCCACAAACTGCGCCCCGCGGCCAAGGCCCAACCCGGCGAGCACTGATCCACCATGTGGTCCCTCAGCGCCTGGCGCCGCCGGCGCTTCCTCACCCGCTATCCGCTCGACGCAGAGCTGTGGACGCAGGTGCGCCAGCACCTGCCGATCCTCGACGGCCTGAGCGAAGAGGAACTGCGCCGGCTCGGCGAGCGGGCGCGGCTGTTCCTGCGCGACAAGCGCCTCTCACCGCTGCCCGGCATCGAACTGGATGACTATCGCCGCCTGCTGCTGGCCACCCAGGCCGAGCTACCGCTGCTGCACCTGCCGGACCTCAACTGGTACGGCGGTTTCCATGAGCTGGTGGTGTATCCCGACGACTTCGTCAGCCCACAGAAGCACCGCGACCCCGCCGGCGTCATGCACGAATTCGACGACGAGCGCGCTGGCGAAACCTCGCTGCAGGGTCCGGTGATCCTCGCCTGGCCGGGCGTGGAAAGCGGTGGCGGCTGGGACGCCTACAACCTGGTGATCCACGAGCTGGCACACAAGCTCGACATGCTCAACGGCGACGCCAACGGCCTGCCACCACTGCACCGCGACATGCGCGTCGCCGACTGGGCCGCGGCCATGCAGGCCGCCTACGACGACATGAACCGCCAGCTCGACCGCGACCCGCAGGCGCACACCGCTATCGACCCGTACGCGGCCGAGAATCCTGCCGAGTTCTTCGCCGTCACCAGCGAGTACTTCTTTACTGCTCCGGACCTCCTTCAGGCGGCCTACCCCAAAGTCTATGAGCAGCTTTCGCTGTTCTACCGGCAAGATCCGCTCTCGCGCCTGCACCGGCTACAAGCCGAGCACCCCGAATATCAGGAAACTCAGGCGCACTAGGCGATGTCTGTGGCTTGGACACGGCAATCTGCCTATAATCCGCCGCACTTTTTCGGCCCGACCACTATCTGGAGTCGTCCATGAGCTACAGCAGCATCCCGGCTGGCAAAGACCTGCCGAACGACATTTACGTCGCCATCGAGATCCCGGCCAACCACGCGCCGATCAAGTACGAAATCGACAAGGACACCGACTGCCTGTTCGTCGACCGTTTCATGGCCACCCCGATGTTCTACCCGGCCAACTACGGCTTCATCCCGAACACCCTGGCCGACGACGGTGACCCCCTGGACGTGCTGGTCGTGACCCCGTATCCGGTCGCTCCGGGCTCGGTGATCCGCGCCCGTCCGGTTGGCGTGCTGAACATGAGCGACGAAGCCGGCGGCGACGCCAAGCTGATCGCCGTGCCGCACGACAAGCTGACCGTCCTCTACAAGGACGTGAAGGAATACACCGACCTGCCGGCCCTGCTGCTGGAGCAGATCAAGCACTTCTTCGAGAACTACAAGGATCTCGAGAAGGGCAAGTGGGTGAAGGTCGAAGGCTGGGGCGACGCCGCCCAGGCTCACGACTACATCACCAAGGCCGTCGCCGCCTTCCAGGCCAAGTGATGGTTGCGGGGTAACCCCCGCCGTGAAGAAGCCCCGCCCCGGTGGGGCTTTTTTGTGACCGCGATTAGGCTTTTCGTCCCGACTTTGTTACCATCTGCGCCCCGCGAGCAGCTCACTGCATCGCCACAGAATCAAGGCGGTCTGCCCTACCAGAAGTAAGGTTGGACCACCCCCTGAAAGCCGGCCACAAGCCGGCTTTTTTAATGCCTGCGATTTACCCGTCAGTAGTTGTAGTAGTTGAATGGCGAGGCTGCGTTGGACAGGATTCGCAACAGGCACAGCGCAAAGACAGCTCCCAGGGCAAGCGTCCAGAATGGCCCTGGTACTACGACCTGACGGCCAAACCACTGGACACCCGGCAGCCTGGGTATCAAGCCCGCATGCAGCAGGTTGGTGGAATCCTGGACCGGGCGGTAGCGCCCCAGAAGCTGGATGGAGTTCGGCGCGCAGGCGCTGATACCCCAGGCCAATGCGATGAAAAGCAGCGCCTCGACGGTACCAATCCAGGCAGTCACCCACTCACCGCCTCCCATCCCGGCCAGCATGCCAACCGCCAGCGTCATCGGCGCGGGCAGCAACGACGGCAACATGGGAAGCGCAGCCGCTTCGCTAGCGCCCGCCATACCCTCCAGCATGCGCCAGGCTCCCCCCAGATTGTGCGACATGAAAAAGCAGCCCAGGACGATCAGCAGGAGCTGAGTCTGCGCCCACCCCAGACATTGACGTGCACGGCCCAGGTTACGCGTCGCGCGTTTGCGCCAGACCAGTCGGCGCGCATGCTGTGCCGTGACAATGACGCCATGCAGCGCCCCCCAGGCCAGGAACGTCAAACTTGCCCCGTGCCACATACCAGCCAGAATCATGGTGATCGGCAAGGCCGCAAGGTGTCGCCTGATGACCAATCGTCGGCCGGCAAGAGGCCGAAACACATGCTCGCGGATGAATTGGGTGACGGTGATGTTCCAGCGATTCCAGAACTCATCCATGCTGACCGACTTGAAAGGCGAGTAGAAATTGAGCGGCAATCGGATTCCCACGACGAGTGCCAGGCCACAGGCCATGTCCGAATAACCTGAGAAATCGAAATAGAAGTTGAGGAAACCGGCAACTGCCGCGATCCATGCCGACAGCAGGTCCAGGGACTGGCCCGCATCGGATGCGCGGAACAGCACCGTGGAGTAAAGCCCCAGCGGATCGGCAATAAGCACCTTCTTCGCCAAGCCAATGATGAAAAGACTGATTCCGGCGAAAAGATTCGAAGCACGCAGGGCAAAGGTACTCGGCCGCCCAAGTTGCCGAAGCATGTCCCGATGACGAACCAGCGGCCCCGCGACTAAATGCGGAAAGAAGCAGATGACAAACGTATAGTCCGGCAGACGAATGCGCTCGCCACTCTTGCCGAGGGACACCAGATAAGCGATCTGCTGGAAGGTGAAGAACGAAATTCCCAACGGCAAAGCGCGTTCCGCAGGCACCGGGAACTGCGGCCAAACCAGGGCCAAGTATCCACCCCAGGTATGGCCAACCTTGAACCATGCCAGCAGCAGCAGGTTGGCCACCACTCCAATGGCCAACCAGGAACGTCGCTGCTCTTTCGCCGCACCACACAGTACCCCTGCAAGCCAATAATTCCCTGCCAGGGATAACAGCAGGACCGGGATGTCATGCGGATTCCACAAGCCATAGAAGCCAACAGACGCCGCTATCAAGCAGAATTTTGGCGCGGCCGGACCGGCGCGACGTACAAAGAGTGTGAGCGAGAGCGCGCAGGCCGCGAGCAGCATGAACTGAAGGGTATTGAAGAGCATCCACGTTCCTTGTCGAACCATCCACACAAGTTCACGGCAAACTGCAAGGGCGGCCTCACATAGCCAAAGCTGGGTATTCCACACCATTGGTGAACACATGAATAGCCCGGTTTTCCGCTCCGCCCCCGCTCACGCCCAAGTATCAGAGTTGAAACATTCATATAATGGCCGGATGCCAGATTGCCCCGTAGTATCGGCGGCACAAAAATGTCCGACACACGTTCCACTGTCGACAGTTTGAAGTCTTCGACGGAGCTATCCCATGAGCCTGAAACAACAAAGACAACAACCACTGGACTCGAGTGAATGGTCTCGCGCGTTCTTCAAGTACCTGCGGGCTGAAGTGCTTCCATTGCGTCCTTCCCAGTACGACCTGTCGAATACCTGCAACCTTGTCTGCGAGGGCTGTCTGTTCTTCGCGGGAGATGATCATGACGGTCATGTACCGGAAAATGATCTGGACAAGGTCGACCGTTTTTTCGCAGGGGAAGCGGCACGCGGCGTGAACTACGCGGAAGTGGCCGGTGCAGAGCCGGCTCTTGTGGAGAACAAGCTGCTGGTCATGGCGAGACACATCCCACGAGGCGTGATCTATACCAACGGGACACGCAAGCTAAGCAACGAACTCAATTATCGTCTGCAAATCTCGCTTTGGGGGCTGCCGGAGGAAAGCCGAAAGCTGCGCGGCGCCAATATCGTCGGCAAGCAGCTGCGCAACTACCGCAACGACCCGCGAGCTATATTCGTCTTCACGGTAACGCGCCAGAACATCTCCAGCATTCCCGAGATGGCCAGATTCTGTGCGGATGAAGGCGTCCGACTCAGCTTCAACCACTACAGCCCGACCCAGGACTATCTAACCCGCTTGCAGCAAGGCGCCAGGGAGCGCTCCGATTATTTCCGGTTCAGCGATGACCAAGACAATCTATTGCTCGAACCGGAACATCTCGCCCGCTCGCAATCGCTCATTGCAGAGGCGCTGGAAGAGTACCCCGGGCACATTCTATACAACGCCCGGTTCAACCAGTGGGTCCACCAGAACAGCCTGTATGACATCGACCCGCAGACGGGCATCGCCACCAACTGCGCCGCCCGCGTTACCCACCACTATCGGCACTTTCACGTCGACCTCAGCGACGCCGGTGAAGTGAAATGCTGCACTCCCAACATCGCCTGCCAATCTTGCCGTCTGTATGCGCAGTCGCTGGGGAGCGCGTTGCAACGGCAGACTCGCAGCTCCCGGCGGGGCAAGGATTTCGATCAGTGGCTGCAATTGTGGAAGCTGTGGCACCAGTTGTTCTGGGGCGATCTGCCAGCCCGCTTCGATCACACGCCGGTAATGAGCAGACAGTTGATTCCGCTCCGGGAACTGGAGACCTCGCCTATCGGCTAAGGCAACAGTTCATTGGCAACGTATTGGCTTACTCGTACACCGCCCTTGCGGTTGAGGTGATGGAGATCGGCAATCTCGTCGTTGCCGAAGGTCCACTCGTTCAGATAAAGCATCCGAACGCCCAACAGTGCCCCAAGATCCTGACGAATGAGTGAATGCTCAATCGGGTCAGGCTCGATGAGCAGTACCGGTTCCTTGCCATGCCCGCGAACGATCGCAATCAGGTTGCGCAACTGCACAACCCGTTCGGAGTCATAGGCCTCCTCCCGGCGATCTCTCCAAACGACTTGCTGCTGCCAGTCAGTAGTGCTCGTGGAAACGATGACACCATCTCCGTTGGCATACACCACAACGCTGCGCTGCGCGTTGCCACGCAGCAGCATCGGCCTGCGCGGATCGTCACAAGGGTTACCGCCAAGAACGGCACCGAGGCGCGCCAGCTCATCGGCCAACCCTGCTCGCCGGCAAGGCAGGGCTCGTATATCCGGCGTCACCGCCGTGAACAGCGTATTGATCGGCAGCAGCCCGAACCAATCCGTGAGCGACAGCGAGCCGACGCATTGCGGGGCATGGGATGCGTAGAAGCGGAGATCGTCCCACGTCCACATCCGAGGGCATGAAGGAGCGGAGAACAGAAACTGTGCCGGTACCGGGATAACCACGGTTCGTTGCGCACGACGGGCAGCCTGCTCCAAAACTCCGGGCATCTCATCGGGCAAAACCTCGGGAATACCGAAATTGAAGAAGCGCATTCCGGAACGGTTCATCAGCACAGTATCGAACTGGTTCAACGTCCGCGATGAACCAACTATTACGACGTCGGGCGGTGGACTCTGAACGTCGAGCAGCAGCCCTTTCCACACTTTGTTCTCTTGCCAGAACCCATAGCTTGCCAGCAGTCTGGCGCCAAAAAGGCAAAGCAGATTCACCGCCACTACCCCCAGCAGTGCCAGCAGCGGAATCATCCAGGCACTACGCCGAAATCGGCGATACAGTGGGGATAGAGTCGACACAGGATACGGACCGCCATTCGAATAGAGACACCGAGCCTGCGCCGCACAGACACATGCGAAAACCAGCACGAATAGCCGGCCATTACACATGACTTCCGACCTTGAAGAAAGCCCGGCACAGCGCAGAGGGCCCCGACTGCAGGTTAGAGTTCTCATGCACGCAGTTGCCAGGGTACGCACTTGGAGTCGACCAACGTCTTTCGTGGTGACCTCGTCATGAAATCTATTCTGCTGTTACTCGCCATACCGTTCATGACGCCTCTGTTCGTCCAGGCCCAAGGCAGCGACTGGCAGCTCGCCAAGGACCAGGACGGCGTGCGGGTCTACCTCAGCGAAGTGCCTGGTTCGCGCTACAAGAGCTTCCGTGGCGTGACGCTGGTGAAGGCCGATGTCGCCACGCTCGGCCACTTGCAGGAGAACCTGCGCGTTTCCTGCGCGTGGCTCTATGCCTGCGCGCAGATGCGCCTGCTCAAGTACAGCGACGAAGCCATCTGGGTCTACCTCGACACCAAGCTCCCCTGGCCCGCCGCCCCGCGTGACCTGGTGCTGAAGGTGAGCACCGAGCAGACCCCGGACGGCGGCATGATCCGCCACCTGCAGGCCGCGCCGGACTACATTCCGCCGGTGCAGGGCCGCATCCGCGTGCCATCGCTTTCCGGCACCTGGCAGATGACCCCGAAGGGCCCGAAGCTCACCGAAGTCACCTATGAAATGCGTGGCGAACCCGGCGGCAGCGTGCCGTCCTGGCTGGCGAACCAGTTCGTGGTGGACGCTCCCTTCGAATCGCTGCGCATGCTGAAACTGGTGGCGGAACACCAGGGCGTCCGCGACGGCGGCGACTAGAACACCGGCCCCGGCAAGCCGCCGGCGATGCTTGCGCGGCAAGCCGCCGACTGACCGGGGATTTGCCCGCAAGGCCCGTCTCTGCTAGTGTCGCGAGGTTTCCGAATACCCCCGCCGAGATGTCCGCATGGCCCGCAAGAAAGCTTCCCTCGACTTCGAACAGTCCCTCGCCGAGCTGCAAACGCTGGTAGAGCGCCTGGAAAGCGGCGAGCTGTCGCTGGAGGACTCGCTGGGTGCCTTCGAGCAGGGCATTCGCCTGACCCGTGACTGCCAGGCGGCACTGACCCAGGCGGAGCAGAAGGTGCAGATCCTGCTGGAACGCGATGGCGAGCTGAGCGAAGCACCCTTCGATCCGGAAGGCGAAGACGCATGATCTCGGCCTACCAGGCGCGCTGCCAGGCGCGTGTCGATGCTGCGCTGGAAAAACTCTTCGTCGCCCCCCGCGAAGAACTCACCCGCATTTACGCCGCCATGCGCTACAGCGTGGTCAACGGCGGCAAGCGCGTGCGTCCGCTACTGGCCTACGCGGCCTGCGAAGCCCTCGGGGGCGAAGCCGAACGTGCCGACGGCGCGGCCTGCGCGGTGGAGTTGATCCACGCTTACTCCCTGGTACACGACGATCTGCCGGCGATGGACGATGACGCCCTGCGCCGCGGCCAGCCGACTACCCACATTGCCTACGACGAAGCCTGTGCGATTCTTGCCGGTGACGGCCTGCAGGCATTGGCATTCGAGGTGATCGGTAACGCCCAGCTCAATCCGCAGGATGCTCAGACCCGTCTCGACATGCTGATGATCCTCACCCGCGCCGCCGGTTCCGCCGGCATGGTCGGCGGCCAGGCGATCGACCTGGAATCCGTGGGCCGCAGGATCGACCAGACGGCGCTGGAAACCATGCACCGGCACAAGACCGGCGCGCTGATCGAAGCCAGCGTGCAGCTCGGCGCCCTGGCCAGCGGCCGCGCCAACGCCGACGCGCTGCAAGCCCTGCGCCGTTACGCCGAGGCCGTGGGCCTGGCGTTCCAGGTGCAGGACGACATCCTCGACGTGGAAAGCGATACCGCCACCCTCGGCAAGACCCAGGGCAAGGATCAGGCCCACGACAAGCCGACCTACCCCGCGCTGCTCGGCCTCGACGAAGCGAAGGCCTACGCCCTCGCCCTGCGCGACCAGGCGCTGGCCGCGCTGGAAGGCTTTGGCGATAGCGCCGAACCGCTGCGCGCCCTCGCCCGCTATATCGTCGAACGCCGCAACTGATTCCCCGGCACGCGCATTGCGTGTGCAAATCCCGAGATTCATCCATTGCGATGAGCGCTCGCCGGTGCTTCACTGCATCGCAGGGATTTCGTATACCATATCCGACACTAGCCACCTGACCGGACAGCATCGTGCCGCTACGCAACGCCCCCAACCTGGGTATCGTCCCCTCCGCCTCGGAGACCATCGCCAAGCACCTGCGCGAGGCGATCATTTCCGGCCAGATGGCGGAACACGAGCCGATCCGCCAGGACGACATCGCGCAGATCTTCAACGTCAGCAAGATCCCTGTGCGTGAGGCGCTCAAGCGTCTGGAGGCCGAGGGGTTGGTGGAGTTCCAGCGCAACAAGGGTGCGCTGGTGACGAAGATTTCCGAGCCGGAACTCGCGCAGATGTTCGAAGTGCGCGTGGTCCTGGAGGTCCAGGCATTGCGCCTGGCGATCCCCAACATGAGCGCGCAGACCTTCGCCCGCGCCGAGAGTATCTGTGCCGAGTTCGTCGGCGAGGATGACATCGGCCGCTGGGCCGAGTTGAACTGGGAGCTGCACGCCTGCCTCTACGAACCGGCGCAGCGGCCATACCTGGTCGGGCTGATCCGCTCGATCCACGACAAGGTGGAGCGTTACCTGCGCCTGCAGATGAGCATGTCCGACGGCAAGGAACGCGCCGACCACGAGCACCACGACATCCTCGACGCCTGCCGCGCCGGCGATGCCGATCGTGCGGCGCGCCTGCTGGAAGAGCACATCAACGGCGTCTGCCGCACGCTCTACGAGCACCTGCCGAACCGGCCAACGCCGAGCTGATCGAAAAGACCCGCTGTGCCGATTTCATCATCGGCCCGGCGGAAAACCCTCAAGCTCCGATTCCCGCCCCGCGCCACCCTAGGGTCAACCACAAGACCACCTCAGGGGGCAGTATGAAACGCATCCAGGTTCTCGATTCCCACACCGGCGGCGAACCCACGCGCCTGGTGCTCGACGGCTTTCCCGATCTGGGCAAGGGCAGCATGGCCGAGCGCCGCGCGCTGCTGGCCAGGGAGCACGACAGTTGGCGTGCCGCGACCGTGCTGGAGCCGCGCGGCAGCGATGTGCTGGTCGGCGCGCTGCTCTGCGAGCCGGTGGACCCGAGCGCCTGTGCCGGGGTGATCTTCTTCAACAACACCGGTTACCTGGGCATGTGCGGCCACGGCACCATCGGCCTGGTGGTCTCGCTGGCGCACCTGGGGCGCATCGGTCCCGGCACGCACAAGATCGAGACGCCGGTGGGCACCGTCGAAGCAACCCTGCACGACGACCGCTCGGTGAGCGTGCGCAACGTCCCCTCCTATCGCTACCGCAAGCAGGTACCGGTGCAAGTGCCCGGCCACGGGCTGGTGCATGGGGATATCGCCTGGGGCGGCAACTGGTTCTTCCTGATCGCCGATCACGGCTTGCGCGTGGCCGGCGACAACCTGGACGAGCTGACTGCCTACACCGTCGCCGTGCAGAAGGCGCTGGAAGACCAGGGCATCCGCGGCGAAGACGGTGGCCTGATCGATCACATCGAGCTGTTCGCCGACGACCCCGAAGCAGACAGCCGCAACTACGTGCTCTGCCCCGGCAAGGCCTACGACCGCTCGCCCTGCGGCACCGGCACCAGCGCCAAGCTGGCGTGCCTGGCCGCTGACGGCAAACTCGCCGCCGGCGCCGCCTGGCGCCAGGCCAGCGTGATCGGCAGCCAGTTCGAGGGCCGCTTCGAGTGGCTCGGCGAGCCTGCCAAGGGGCGCATCATCCCGACCATCCGCGGGCGCGCCAACATCAGCGCGGAAGCCACCCTGCTGCTGGAAGAAGACGACCCGTTCGCCTGGGGCATTCGCCCGTGAGCGATGCGGACATCATCGTCATCGGCGCCGGCATCATCGGCGCCGCCTGCGCTCACGCCCTGGCCCGTCGCGGCCTGGACGTACTGGTGCTGGATGCGCGCCTGCCCGGCGCCACCGCCGTCGGCATGGGCCACCTGCTGGTGCTCGACGACAATGCCGCCGAGCTGGCGCTGAGCAACTACTCGCTGCAGCGCTGGCGCGAGTGGGGCCAGGACATGCCCGCCGAATGCGCATACCGCAGCAACGGCACGATGTGGCTGGCGGCCAATGACGAAGAGATGGCCGAAGCTGAGCGCAAGCTTGCCGTGCTGCGCGAGCACGGCGTCGCCGCAAGACTGCTGAACAGCGCCGAGCTGCAGCAGGAGGAACCCGAGCTGCGCAGCGACCTGCACGGCGGGCTGGAGATCACCGGCGACGGCATACTCTACGCCCCGCGCGCCGCCGCCTGGCTGCTGGAGTCGGCGCTGAAGCCGATCCGCCAGCGCCAGGCCAAGGTGGTGGAAATCGACGAGCCCCGCGTGCGCCTGGACGACGGCCAGTGGCTGAGCGCCAAGGCCATCGTCCTGGCCAATGGCATCCAGGCCACGCAGCTCTGCGCCGACCTGCCCATCGAACCGAAGAAAGGCCACCTGCTGATCACCGACCGCTACCCCGGCAAGGTGCGCCGCACCCTGGTGGAGCTGGGCTACGTGACCAGCGCGCACAACGCCAGCGGGCCTTCGGTGGCCTGCAACATCCAGCCGCGCCCCACCGGCCAGTTGTTCATTGGCGCATCCCGGCAGTTCGGCACCACCGATCCGCAGGTGGAAGGCTGGATGCTGGCGAAGATGCTGCGCCGCGCCGTGGACTACATGCCCGGCCTGGCCAACCTCAACGCAATCCGCAGTTGGGCCGGCTTCCGCGCCGCCAGCCCGGACGGCATGCCGCTGGTGGGCGAGCACCCGCAGCGCCCCGGCCTGTGGCTCGCTGTCGGCCACGAAGGCCTGGGCGTAACCACCGCGCCGGGCACCGCCGACCTGCTCGCCGCGCAGCTGTGCGGCGAGCCGTTGCCGCTGCCGGCCGAACCCTATTCCCCGCGCCGCTTCCTCGGAGCCACCGTCCATGCCTGAGCTGATTCTTGACGGCCGCCCGCTGCGTGTCGTCGCCGGCACCACGGTGGCCGCCGCGCTTGCCCTCGGTGCCGACGGCACTACACGCACCTCGGTCAGTGGCCAGCGCCGCGCGCCGCTATGCGGCATGGGTGTCTGCCAGGAGTGCCGGGTGACCATCGATGGCCAGCGCCGCCTGGCCTGCCAGACGCTGTGCCGCGACGGCATGCAGGTGGAGACGCACCCATGAGCGAGTCCGTCGATATCGTCATCATCGGTGCCGGGCCGGCGGGAATGTCCGCAGCGCTGGCCGCCGCGCCCAGCGGCGCGAGCATCGTCATCCTCGACGACAACCCGCTGCCCGGCGGGCAGATCTGGCGCGACGGGCCCAATGCGCACCTGCCGCGCGCCGCTCTGGAGCTGCGCGAAAAGGTCGCCGCCTGCGCCAACATCAGGATTCACAACGCCACCCGCGTGGTGGCCCTGGCCGGCGAACGCGGCCTGCTGCTGGAAGACTTCGAACGTGGCTGGCGGCTGGATTACGGCAAGCTGATCCTCTGCACCGGAGCCCGCGAACTGCTGCTGCCCTTCCCCGGCTGGACGCTGCCCGGCGTCACCGGCGCAGGCGGGCTGCAGGCTCTGGTGAAAGGCGGCGTGCCGGTGGACGGCCAGCGTGTGGTGATTGCCGGCAGCGGCCCGCTGCTGCTGGCCAGCGCCGCCACCGCCCGCGCCAACGGCGCAAGGATTGTGCGCATCGCCGAGCAGGCCTCGTGGGCCGCTTTGGCCAGCTTCGCCGTGAAGCTGCCGCGCTGGCCGAACAAGCTGCTGCAGTCCTTCGGCCTGTACGACCCGGGCTACCGTGCCGACAGCCACGTCATCGCCGCCCTGGGGACCGATCACCTGGAAGGCGTGCGAATCAGCCAGGGTGGCAAGCTGAAGGAAATCGAATGCGACCGGCTGGCCTGCGGCTTCGGCCTGATCCCCAACGTGCAACTCGGCCAGGCGCTGGGCTGCGCGGTGGACGACGGCGCAATCCGCGTCGACTCCTGGCAGGCAAGCAGCCGCGACGGTATCTACGCCGCGGGCGAATGCACCGGCTTCGGCGGCTCGGAGAAAGCCCTGGTGGAAGGTCGCATCGCCGGCCACGCCGCCGTGAGAGAACACGACCGTGCCCGCGAACTCTGGTCGCAGCGCCAGCGCTGGCAGGGCTTCGCCGACGCACTGAAAAAGGACTTTGCCCTCGACCCGCGCCTGAACCAGCTCGCCCAAGCGGACACCCTCGTCTGCCGCTGCGAAGACGTGCCGTACTCCGCGCTCGCCGGCAAACCGGACTGGACCGCCGCCAAGCTTGCCAGCCGCTGCGGCATGGGCGCCTGCCAGGGCCGCGTGTGCGGCGCGGCGGCCAAGCAGTTGTTCGGCTGGCAACCGCCAGCGCCGCGCCCGCCGTTCAGCCCGGCGCGGGTGGAAACCCTGCTGCAGCTCGCCGAAGACTGAAGGATGGCGGATAACGCTTGGGGCGTTATGCGCCCTACGCATCACACCCCGTAAAGCGCATAAAGCGGCACGTCTTATCCGCCGCCTTTGCCTCTGCAAATTGACTACGGCGGATAACGCCCGAGGCGTTATTCGCCCTACCACGAAGGCCCTTCGCCCCGTATTCTCCATGTTCCGACAGCCGACTCGCCTCCCGATGCACGACCTGATCCCCCAGGATGCCCGCGACCTGGACAGCCTGCTGCAGACCCTTGCGCAGATATCCCCGCTGCTCGATGCCATGCCCGGCGTGGTGTTCTTCATCAAGGACACCGCGGCGCGCTACGTGCTGGTCAACCAGACCCTGGCGCGGCGCTGCGGCGTGAAGGATGCCCGCGAGCTGCTCGGACGCACCGCCGAGGAAGTCTTCCCGTCGCGCTTCGGGCCGATCTATACCGAGCAGGATCGCCGCGTACTGGAAAGCGGCGGCCAGCTCAGCGACCAGCTGGAACTGCACCTCTACCCCGGCCGCCTGCCGGGCTGGTGCCTGACCCACAAGCTGGCGCTGCGCGATGCGCAAGGCGTGGTGATCGGCATGGCGGGGATTTCCAGCGACCTGCAGGCGGCGCAATCCACGCACCCGGCGTATCAACGTCTGGCAGCGGTGGACGCCTATATTCGCGAGCACTTCGACAAGCCGATCAACCTTGCCGAACTGACCGAGCTGGCCGGCCTCTCCGTTGCCCAGCTGGAGCGCCACTGCAAGCGCATCTTCCAGCTCACGCCCCGGCAGATGATCCACAAGGCGCGCCTGGGTGCAGCCACGCGGCTGCTCGGCGAGGACCTGCCGATCACCGAGATCGCCCTGCGCTGCGGCTATACCGACCACAGCGCCTTCAGCCGGCAGTTCCGCGCGCTGACCGGGCTGTCGCCGACGCAGTATCGCGAGTCGCAAACCTCGCCCAACTGAACACTTCCCTCCGCGTAGGGCGGATAACGCCTGTGGCGTTATCCGCCGCCAGCCAAGGCACGAATGCGCAAACGACGGATAAAGCGTGCCGCTTTATTCGCCCTACGGGACTACACGTCCTGAAAGTTTGTGCCTGGGCGGTTCGCGAGCAAGCTCGCTCCTACAGAAGGCCTGCGCGGCGGCTGCTCTTCGTAGGAGCGAGCTTGCTCGCGAACACTCTTCAGCCCCGATCAGCGTGCGACACGTGAGTGCTCCCATACGGGGCAGCGGAACACGCTCCTGCTTCATTTGGTAACAGCGCGCGGAACCCTCCTACAGTTGATTAGGCAGGCTCTCTGCCAGCAATCCCCCAAACACCGGGCCCTGCGACCCATGAGTCACGCCCGGGTGGTTTCTGGCACATGCCTTGCTCTAAGAAATATCGTATACGAAATCCATAATACAAAAATCGCTGCACAACACTGACTCAGAGAGGCCCCCATGAAATTCACCCGAATTGCTCTAGCCCTCACCGCTGTGTTCCTCGTCGGCCAGGCCCAGGCCGACAAGCTCGACGACATCATCGAATCCGGCAAGTTGCGCTGCGCCGTCACCCTGGACTTCCCGCCCATGGGCTCGCGCGATGCGCAGAACAACCCGGTCGGCTTCGACGTGGATTACTGCAACGACCTGGCGAAAGTCCTCGGTGTTACCGCCGAAGTGGTCGAGACGCCCTTCCCGGATCGTATCCCCGCACTGGTTTCCGGCCGCGCCGACGTGATCGTCGCCTCCACCTCCGACACCCTGGAGCGCGCCAAGACGGTCGCCATGACCATCCCCTACTTCGCCTTCCAGATGGTGGTGCTGACCCGCGAGGACACCGGCATCACCAAGTACGACGACCTCAAGGACCGCCCGGTGGGCAACACCAGCGGCACCTATGAAGCCATCGCGCTGGAGAAGGACGTGAAGAAATGGGCCGGCAAGGGCTCCTTCCGCGCCTACCAGAGCCAGAACGACACCATCCTCGCCGTCGCCCAGGGCCACATCGACGCCACCGTGGTCACCAACACCGTCGCCGCTTCCACCCTGAAATCCGGCAAGTACAAGGGCCTGAAGGTCGTCGGCAACGCACCCTACGTGATCGACTACGTCTCGCTGGCCGCCGCGCGCAACGAGTACGGGCTGATCCACTACCTCAACCTCTTCGTCAACCAGCAGGTCCGCACCGGCCGTTACGCCGAGCTGTACGAGAAGTGGGTGGGCGGCGCCCCGGTCGATCTCACCGTTCCCCACGTGTACTACTGACAGCGGGTGCGACATGTCTTCGATGCAGGCTTCAAGGGTGCGGGACTCACGCCTGACAGGGCGGGTCCTGATGGGGGGTAGCGCCGAAGGGGCGCTACTCCATGCCGACACCGGGCTGAGCTTCTGGGGAGGCGTCGAGCCTTTCACGGGCGAGGTCATCGACCGCCACCATCCGCTCTCCGGCAGCTTCCTGCCCGGACGGGTGCTGGCGATTCCCAGCGGACGCGGCTCCTGTACCGGCAGCAGCGTGATGCTGGAAATACTGCTCAACGGCCACGCGCCGGCAGCCCTGCTGCTGGCCGAGCCGGACGAGATCCTCACCCTCGGCGTGCTGGTGGCGCAGGCGTTGTTCGGCCGCTCCATCCCGGTGCTGTGCCTGGGCCACGAGGGTTTCGAGCAGTTGTCCGCGGGCGGCTGGGCCCGTATCGAAGACGGACAGGTAACACTCACCGCCGAGCGCCCTGCCGATGGCTGGCAGGGCGTGATGGCCAGCGATGCCGGCCCGCTGCCGGAAGGCCTGGCGCTCAGCGCCGGCGACCATGAACTGCTCGATGGCCAGCACGGCAAGGCCGCCCAGGCCGCCATGCAGATCGTCCTGCGCATGGCCGCGCTGCAAGGCGCGAAGGACTTGCTGGACATCGCCCAGGCGCACATCGACTGCTGCATCTATACCGGCCCCGCCAGCCTGCGCTTCGCCCGCCAACTGGCGGACTGGGGCGGCAAGGTGAAGGTGCCGACCACCCTCAATTCCATCTCCGTGGATCACCGCCGCTGGCGCGAACTGGGCGTCGACAAGGCCTTCGGCGAGCCCGCTGCCGCGCTGGGCGATGCCTACATGGAGATGGGCGCGCAGATGAGCTACACCTGTGCGCCCTACCTGCTGGACAGCAAGCCGAGTCTCGGCGAACAGGTCGTGTGGGCCGAGTCCAACGCCGTGGTCTACGCCAACAGCGTGCTCGGCGCGCGGACCCTTAAATACCCGGACTACCTCGATATCTGCATCGCCCTCACCGGCCGCGCGCCGAACGTCGGCAGCCACCGCGACGAAGGCCGGCTGGCCGTGCTGCGGATCGATGTCGAGCTGCCGGCCGACCATGACGAATCGATCTTCCCGCTGCTCGGCTACCACATCGGCGAGCTGTGCGGCTCGCGCATCCCGGTGGTCGACGGCCTGCAGCCGCTGGCGCCGGACAGCGACGCGCTGAAAGCCTTCGGCGCGGCCTTCGCCACTACCTCCGCTGCGCCGATGTTCCACATCGCCGGCGTCACCCCGGAAGCGCCGGACGTCACTACCGCGCTGGGCGGCAAGGCCCCGCAGCAACACCTGCGCGTCACCCCGGCGGACCTGATCGCCTCCTGGCGCGAGCTGGACCACGCGGCAGAACCCAGCGTGCAACTGGTGTCCCTGGGCAACCCGCACTTCTCCGCCAGCGAGTGTACCGAGCTGGCCAGGCTGCTCGCTGGGCGCCGCAAGCATCCGGGTGTCGCGCTGGTCGTCGCCCTCGGCCGCGCCGTGCAGGAAAAAGCCCGCGCCGCTGGCGACGTGAAGGTGCTGGAAGACTTCGGCGCGCAACTGCTCAATGACACCTGCTGGTGCATGATCGGCGAGCCGGTGATCCCGCCGGACTGCACCACGCTGATCACCAATTCGGCGAAGTACGCCCACTACGGTCCGGGCCTGGCCGGGCGCCAGGTGCATTTCGGCAGCCTGGCCGCGTGCGTCGAGGCGGCCTGCAGCGGGCGCGGTGACGCTGGTGTGCCGCGCTGGCTGAGCGAGGGGGTGCGCTGATGTTCAACTACAGCTTCCACTGGCGCTCCGCCTTCAAGGCCCTGCCGGACATGCTCGGCGGCGCCTGGGTAACCCTGGAAACCGCCGCCCTGTCGATGATCCTCGGCGTGCTCATCGCGCTGCTGCTGACCGTCATGCGGCAGATGAAGAACCCGCTGCTCAAGGGTTTCGCCGACACCTGGGTATCGATTGCGCGCAACACCCCGTCGCTGTTCCAGATCTACATCCTGTACTTCGGCCTGGGCTCCTTCGGCCTGCATGTCAGCTCCTGGGTGGCGCTGCTGGCGGGGATCACCTTCAACAACGCCGGCTACCTCGCGGAGAACTTCCGCGGCGGCCTCAAGGCCGTGCCGGACACCCAGATGCGCGCCGCGCGCTCGCTGGGCATGAGCGCCTTCCAGGCGTACCGGATGATCATCGTTCCGCAGCTGCTGCGCATCGTCTATTACCCGCTGACTAACCAGATGGTCTGGGCGGTGCTGATGACGTCGCTGGGCGTGGTGGTGGGCCTGAACAACGACCTCACCGGCGTGACCCAGGACTTCAACGTGCGCACCTTCCGCACCTTCGAGTACTTCGCCCTGGCCGCGGTGCTCTATTACCTCATCGCCAAGGTCATCGTGGTGGTCGCCCGCCTGCTGAGCTGGCGGCTGTTCCGCTACTAGGAGAAGCACGCATGTTTTCCACGAGCTTCACCGTCAACGACCTGATGTTCCTGCTGCAAGGGGCCTGGGTCACCGTCAAGCTGACCGTCGGCGCCATGCTCATCGGCACCCTCGCCGGCATCGTCCTGGGCTGGCTGCGCGCCACCCTGCCGCGCGCCACGATGCCGGTCGGCTGGTTCCTCGACATCTTCAGAAGCGTGCCGCTGCTGATCCAGTTCGTGCTGTTCAACTCGCTGAAAAGCATCGTCGGCCTGAACTGGAGCGCTTTCACCGTCGGCTGCCTGGTACTGGGCGTGTACGCGGCGGCGTTCTGCACCGAGATCATCCGCAGCGGCATCCTCGCCGTCGGCCCGAACATCCGCCGCGCCAGCCGCTCGCTGGGCCTGACCTACTGGCAGGACCTGCGCTACATCGTGCTGCCGCTGGCCGCGCGGGTGGCCTTCCCCGGCTGGCTGAACCTGGTGCTGGGGGTGATGAAGGACACCGCGCTGGTCATGTGGATCGGCATCGTCGAACTGCTCCGCGCCTCGCAGACCATCGTGACGCGCATCCAGGAACCCCTGCTGGTGCTGTGCGTCGCCGGGGTCATCTATTACCTCATGAGTTGGGTCGTGGCGCGCCTCGGTGCCCGGCTGGAAAAAAGGTGGCAGGAAAATGATTGAAATCGACAACGTGCACAAAGCCTACGGCGATCTGGAAGTGGTCAAGGGCGTCAGCCTCACCGTGAAGAAGGGCGAGGTGGTCTCGATCATCGGCGGCTCGGGGTCGGGCAAGTCCACCCTGCTGATGTGCATCAACGGCCTGGAGCCGATCCAGCGCGGCAAGATCCGCGTCGATGGCATCGAGGTCCACGCCAAGACCACCGACCTGAACAAGCTGCGGCAGAAGATCGGCATCGTCTTCCAGCAGTGGAACGCCTTCCCGCACCTGACGGTGCTGGAGAACGTCATGCTCGCCCCGCGCAAGGTGCTCGGCCTGTCCAGGGAAGAAGCCGAGGCAATGGCGGTGAAGCAACTCAGGCACGTCGGCCTGGGCGACAAGCTCAAGGTGTTCCCGCAGAAGCTCTCCGGCGGGCAGCAGCAGCGCATGGCGATCGCCCGCGCACTGGCCATGTCGCCGGACTACATGCTGTTCGACGAAGCCACCTCGGCACTCGACCCGCAACTGGTGGGCGAGGTGCTCGACACCATGCGCCTGCTCGCCGAAGAGGGCATGACCATGGTCCTGGTGACCCACGAAATCCGCTTCGCCCGCGATGTGTCCGACCGCGTGGCGTTCTTCCGCGATGGCCTGGTCCACGAGATCGGCTCGCCGGAGCAGGTGATCGGCAACCCGCAGCGGGCGGAGACGGCGGAGTTCCTCCGTTCGGTGAACTGACAAGAGCCCCTCACCCTAACCCTCTCCCGCAAGCGGGAGAGGGGACTGATCGGTGCAGGATGAAACCACAGCATCAGCCGGCACGGCCTGCCCCCTCTCCCTCTGGGAGAGGGCTGGGGTGAGGGAGGCCGGGCTCCACAACGTAGGGAGAAAGACAATGCGTTCGAGCAAGATCATCCACGTCGTCAGTTGCCACGCCGAAGGCGAGGTCGGCGACGTCATCGTCGGCGGCGTCGCCCCGCCGCCGGGCGACACCGTGTGGGCGCAGTCGCGCTTCATCGCCAGCGACAACACCCTGCGCAACTTCGTCCTCAACGAACCGCGCGGCGGCGTATTCCGCCACGTGAACCTGCTGGTGCCGCCGAAGGACCCGCGCGCGCAGATGGCCTGGATCATCATGGAGCCGGCCGACGTGCCGCCGATGTCCGGCTCCAACTCGCTGTGCGTCAGCACCGTGCTGCTCGACAGCGGCATCCTGCCGATGCAGGAGCCGCAGACGCGCCTGACCCTGGAAGCGCCGGGCGGGCTGATCGAAGCGGTGGCCGACTGCAAGGACGGCAAGGTGCAGCGCGTGGAAGTGCGCAACCTGCCCTCCTTTGCCGACAAGCTCGACGCCTGGATCGAAGTGGAAGGCCTGGGCTCGCTGCAGGTGGATACCGCTTACGGCGGTGACAGCTTCGTGCTGGCCGACGCCCACGCACTGGGCTTCACCCTGCACGCCTCGGAGGCCGCCGACCTGGTCGCCACCGGCTTGAAGATCACCCAGGCGGCGAACCAGCAACTGGGCTTCAAGCACCCGGAAAACCACGACTGGGCGCACATCTCCTTCTGCCAGCTGACCGCGCCGGTGGAGCGCATCGACGGCGTGCTGCACGGCCGCAACGCCGTGGTCATCCGCCCCGGCAAGATCGACCGCTCGCCTTGCGGCACCGGCTGCTCGGCGCGCATGGCGGTGCTGCATGCCAAGGGCCAGCTGAAGGACGGCGAGCGCTTCGTCGGCCACTCGATCATCGATTCCCAGTTCCACTGTCGCATCGACGGCCTCACCAGCGTCGGCGGCAAACCGGCGATCCACCCGTGCATCTCTGGCCGCGCCTGGATCACCGGCACCCACCAGCACCTGCTCGACCCGAGCGATCCCTGGCCCGAAGGCTACCGGCTCTCGGACACCTGGCCCAACGGTTACTGATTTCCCCTTTCACCCCTGATTCGCCGCGTAGCGGCACCCGACGACGAAATGCTGCGGGATTTCCTTCAGACGTTTCGTATACGAAATACGACAATTGGAGAAAAACATGAGCAAGAAGGTCAATTGGAGTGGCGTGTTCCCCGCGGTGACCACTCAGTTCAACGACGATTACTCGGTCAATCTGGAAGCCACCCACAAGGTGATCTCCAACCTGGTGCGCGACGGCGTCTCAGGCCTGGTGGTGTGCGGCAGCGTGGGCGAGAACACCTCGCTGTCCATCGAGGAAAAAATGGCCGTCACCGAAGTCGCCAAGGACGCCTCCGGCGGCCGCGTGCCGGTGATCTGCGGCATCGCCGAGTTCACCAGCCACGGCGCCTCGCAGGTGGCCAAGGCGGTGCAGAAGGTCGGCGTCGACGGCATCATGGTGATGCCCGCGCTGGTCTATTCCTCCAAACCACATGAAACCGCCGCGCACTTCCGCAGTGTGGCCACCAGCACCGACCTGCCGGTGATGGTCTACAACAACCCGCCGATCTACAAGAACGACGTCACCCCGGACATCCTCATCTCCCTGGCCGACTGCGAGAACATCGTCTGCTTCAAGGACAGTTCCGGCGACACCCGTCGCTTCATCGACGTGCGCAATCAAGTGGGCAACCGCTTCATCCTCTTCGCCGGTCTCGACGACGTGGTGCTGGAGAGCATCGCCGTGGGCGCCGAAGGCTGGATCTCGGGGATGTCCAACGTCTTCCCGCAGGAAGGCGAGACCATCTTCCGCCTGTGCAAGGCCGGCCGTTACGAAGAGGCCATGCCGATCTACGAATGGCTGATGCCGATCCTCCACCTCGACGCACGCCCGGACCTGGTGCAATGCATCAAGCTCTGCGAAGAGATCGCCGGCCGCGGCACCGCCCTCACCCGCCCGCCGCGCCTGGCGCTGCAAGGCGCGGATCGCGAGCACGTGGAGACGATCATGGCCAAGGCGCTGGCGAACCGGCCGAAGCTGCCTGACGTCGGACTCTGAGTGGCGATTGAACCACCCTCACCCTAACCCTCTCCCAAGGGGAGAGGGGACCGTACGTGCCGGCTCGAACCCTGGTGCTCGCCGGTACGGTCGCGGTTTCCGAGCACTGTATGGCCGGCCGACTCCAGCGTCTCCGGTCGCTCGGTCTGGCCCCTCTCCCTCCGGGAGAGGGCTGGGGTGAGGGGTTTTCGTTCCTCGCCTGCACTTTTCCACCGGAGAGCCCACCCATGACCGCCCAGAACTTCATCGCCGGCCAGCGCGTAGGCGCCGGCACCACCCGCCTGCAGAGCCTCGACGCCAGCACTGGCGAAGCCCTGCCGCGCGAATTCCTCCAGGCCACCGAAGCCGAAGTCGACGCCGCCGCCCGCGCCGCCGAAGCCGCCTTCCCTGTCTATAACGCGCTGTCGCCGGAACGCCGCGCGCAGTTCCTCGACGCCATCGCCAGCGAACTGGAAGCCCTCGGCGACGAGTTCATCGCCATCGTTTGCCGCGAAACGGCCCTGCCCGCCGCACGCATCCAGGGTGAGCGTGGCCGCACGGCGAACCAGATGCGCCTGTTCGCCAAGGTGCTGCGCCGTGGCGACTTCCTCGGCGCGCGCATCGACCGCGCACTGCCCGAACGCCAGCCGCTGCCCCGCCCGGACCTGCGCCAGTACCGCACCGGCGTCGGCCCGGTAGCCGTGTTCGGCGCCAGCAACTTCCCGCTGGCCTTCTCCACCGCCGGTGGCGACACCGCCGCCGCGCTGGCCGCTGGCTGCCCGGTCGTGGTGAAAGCCCACAGCGGCCACATGGCGACCGCCGAACTCGTCGGCGAAGCCATCGTCCGCGCCGCCGAATCCACCGGCATGCCCGCTGGCGTGTTCAACATGATCTATGGCGCCGGCGTGGGCGAGCCGCTGGTCAGGCACCCGGCGATCCAGGCGGTCGGTTTCACCGGCTCGCTCAAGGGCGGTCGCGCACTGTGCGACCTGGCTGCCGCGCGCCCGCAGCCGATCCCGGTGTTCGCCGAGATGAGCAGCATCAATCCGGTGCTGGTGCTGCCCGCCGCCCTGCAAGCGCGCGGCGAGAAGGTCGCCCGCGAGCTGGTGGACTCCGTCGTGATGGGTTGCGGCCAGTTCTGCACCAACCCCGGCCTGGTGATCGGTATCGCTTCGCCGGCCTTCAGCCTGTTCACCGCCAACCTGATCGCCGAGATCGGCCAGCGCCCGGCGCAGACCATGCTCAACGCCGGCACCCTGCGAAGCTACGAGAAGGGCATCGCCAAACTGCTCACCCATCCCGGCCTGCGCCACCTCGCCGGGCATCCGCAGGAGGGCCGGCAGGCGTTCCCGCAACTGTTCCAGGCCAAGGCCAGCCTGCTGCTGGAAGGTGAGGAACTGCTGCAGGAAGAAGTCTTCGGCCCGACCACCATCGTCGTCGAAGTGGCTGACGAAGCCGAGCTGCGCCGCGCGCTGGACGGCCTGCACGGCCAGCTCACCGCCACGCTGATCGCCGAAGCGAGCGACCTCACACACTTCGCCGCCCTGGTGCCGGTGCTGGAGCGCAAGGCCGGGCGCCTGCTGATCAACGGCTACCCGACCGGCGTGGAAGTCTGCGACGCGATGGTTCACGGCGGGCCCTACCCGGCGACCTCCGATGCACGCGGCACATCCGTCGGCAGCCTGGCCATCGACCGCTTCCTGCGCCCGGTGTGCTACCAGAACTACCCGGACGCGCTGCTGCCCGACGCCCTCAAGGACGCCAACCCGCTGGGCATCGCCCGGCTGGTGGACGGCGAAACGACGCGGGATTCGGTTTCCCGCTGAAGGTTCGTCGGCGCGGGAGTGAACTGTCGGCCAGTCCCGCGCCGATGCTCAGCCCCGGCCTTGCGCCGGGGCTTTTTTATGCGGTGTTTTTCGTAGGAGCGAGCTTGCTCGCGAACCGACATCTGCAGAGGAACTTGGGTTCGCGAGCAAGAACCAGGCGTCCCCCTCGCTCCTACAGGGCGGCCACAGCAATCCCGCCTTACGTAGGGCGAATAACGCGTCAGCGTTATCCGCCGCCGAACCTGCGGCGGATAACCTGTTCCAGGTTATTCGCCCTACGTGATGAGCCCCGCTGCGGAAGTCGATTCGCGAGCAAGAACCAGGCGCCCCCTCGCTCCTACAGGGCCGCCATAGCAATCCCGCCTTACGTAGGGCGCATAACGCGCCAGCGTTATCCGCCGACCAGCCAAGGGCGAATAACCTGTTCCAGGTTATTCGCCCTACGTGATGAACCCCGCCGCGGAAGTCGGTTCGCGAGCAAGAACCAGGCGTCCCCCTCGCTCCTACAGGGCCGCCATGGCAATCCCGCCTTACGTAGGGCGAATAACGCGTTAGCGTTATCCGCCGCCGAACCTGCGGCGAATAATCTGTTCCAGGTTATTCGCCCTACGTGATGAGCCCCGCCGCGGAGGTCGGTTCGCGAGCTGGAACCAGGCGTCCCCCTCGTTCCTACAGACTTACGCCAGCAGCGCGCGCAGATCGGCATACAGCGAATCGCTGATCTCCACGCCCTCTTTCAGGCTGCGCTCACGTGCCGTGAAACGCCGCTGGGACGGCAGGCGCGCGCCCATGTCGAGGATGGATTCGAACAGCGTCTCGGCCCGCGCCAGGTGTTGCGGCGCTTCGGCACCGAGGAAGCGCGCCGGGTCGATGGCGATCAGCAGTTCGCCGTGGTACGGCGAGGATTTCGTTCCTTCGTCGAATACCGTCGACTCGGCGCTGGTCAGGTCGCCGATCAGCGGGCCGGCGATCAGTTCGACCATGGTCGCCAGCGCCGAGCCCTTGTGCCCGCCAAAGGTGAGCATGGCGCCGTCGAGCACGGCGCTTGCGTCAGTGCTGGGGTTGCCCTGCGCATCGATCCCCCAGCCCAGCGGAATCGCCTTGCCTTCGCGCTCGTGCAGCTGGATTTCCCCGCGCGCCACGACCGTGGTGGCAAAGTCGAACACATAGGGGTTCTGCCCGACACGCGGCCAGCCAAAGGCAATGGGGTTGGTACCGAACAGCGGCCGCGTGCCGCCCGCCGGCGCCACGTAGGCCTGGGCCGGAGTGACGGCCAGGGCCACCAGGCCATGGGCGACGATCCGCTCGATCTCCACCCACAACGCCGAAAAGTGCACACAATGGTTGACCGCCAGCGCGGCAATGCCCTGGCTGCGCGCCTTTTCCACCAGTGTCGGCAGGCCCAGGTCGAAGGCGCACTGCGAGAAGCCGCCCTTGGCGTCCACCCGCACCAGCGCCGGAGCCGGTTCCGACAGCTCTGGCACGGCATCCAGCGAGACCTTGCCGGCGCGCGCCGTATGGATGCAACCGAGCAGGCGCCAGACACCGTGGGAGGTGCAGCCATCGCGCTCGCCGGCCAGCACCGTCTCGCTCACGCCCTGCACGTGGGGCTCGCTGAAACCGTGGCGACGCAGGATCGCCTCGGACAATTCGCGCAGTTCTTCCAGGCTCAGTCGGGTCACGCCATCCTCCTCGATTGCTACAAAAGGCTGCGGCAATCCGCCGCCGGTCGATCATCGTGCCTACAGTGGCGCCTGGCGCCGGGGCTGGCTTGCCTGCAATCGGCAGGGGCGACGACGATTTCGGCACAGCCTGGCGACCAGATCCCGACCATCCGGTCGTCCGAAGGATTGGCCCTACGTTGCTTGGGCCAATCCGGAGCATCAGGTAAACTTCCGCATCTTTGCCTTTCATAACGATCAGCCTGATGCCCACGACGTTCCACGAGATTCCCCGCGAGCGCCCTGCCACGCCCCTGCTCGACCGCGCCAGCACGCCGGTCGAACTGCGTCGGCTCGGGGAAGCGGAGCTGCTGACCCTCGCTGACGAACTGCGCCAGTACCTCCTGTACAGCGTTGGCCAGACCGGCGGCCACTTCGGCGCCGGGCTCGGCGTGATCGAGCTGACGGTCGCCCTGCATTACGTCTTCGACACCCCGGATGACCGTCTGGTGTGGGATGTAGGCCACCAGGCCTACCCGCACAAGATCCTCACCGGGCGCCGCGAGCGCATGGGCAGCCTGCGCCAAAAGGACGGCCTGGCCGCCTTCCCGCGCCGCTCGGAAAGCGAATACGACACCTTTGGCGTCGGCCACTCCAGCACCTCCATCAGCGCCGCCTTAGGCATGGCCATCGCCGCGCGCATGCAGGGCTCGGGCCGCAAGTCAGTGGCGGTGATCGGTGACGGCGCGCTGACCGCCGGCATGGCCTTCGAGGCACTCAACCACGCGTCGGAGGTCAAGGCCGACATGCTGGTGATCCTCAACGACAACGACATGTCGATCTCCAACAACGTCGGCGGCCTGTCCAACTACCTGGCCAAGATCCTTTCCAGCCGTACCTACAGCAGCATGCGCGAAGGCAGCAAGAAGGTGCTCTCGCGCCTGCCCGGCGCCTGGGAAATCGCCCGCCGCACCGAGGAATACGCCAAGGGCATGCTGGTCCCCGGCACGCTCTTCGAGGAACTGGGCTGGAACTACATCGGCCCCATTGATGGCCACGACCTGCCGACCCTGATCGCCACCCTGCGCAACATGCGCGACCTCAAGGGCCCGCAGTTCCTCCACGTGGTGACCAAGAAGGGCAAGGGCTTCGGTCCCGCCGAGATCGACCCGATCGGCTACCACGCCATCACCAAGCTGGAACCCGAAGGCGCCCCCGCCCACGCCGTGCCGAAAAAGGCTGGCGGACCGAAGTACTCCAGCGTGTTCGGCCAATGGCTGTGCGACATGGCTGCCCAGGACCCGCGCCTGGTCGGCATTACCCCGGCGATGAAGGAAGGCTCCGACCTGGTGGCCTTCGCCGACAAGTTCCCGGAGCGCTACTTCGACGTCGCCATCGCCGAGCAGCACGCCGTGACCCTGGCGGCCGGCATGGCCTGCGACGGCGCCAAGCCGGTGGTGGCGATCTACTCCACCTTCCTGCAGCGCGGCTACGACCAGCTGATCCACGACGTCGCGGTGCAGAACCTCGACGTGCTGTTCGCCATCGACCGCGCCGGCCTGGTGGGCGAAGACGGCCCGACCCACGCCGGCAGCTTCGATCTCTCCTACCTGCGCTGCATCCCCGGCATGCTGGTGATGACCCCCAGCGACGAGAACGAACTGCGCAAGCTGCTCACCACCGGCCATCACTTCGAAGGCCCGGCGGCGGTGCGCTACCCGCGCGGCACCGGCCCCAACGCCGCCATCGAAGCCGAACTGGCTCCGGTGGAAATCGGCAAGGGTGTGGTGCGCCGTGAAGGCAAGGCCGGCAAGGTCGCCTTCCTGGTGTTCGGCGTGCAGCTGGCAGAAGCGCTGAAAGTCGCCGAGCAGTTCGACGCCACGGTCGCCGACATGCGCTTCGTCAAGCCGCTGGACGAGCAACTGGTGCGCCAGCTGGCGGCCAGCCACGACCTGCTGGTGACCATCGAGGAAAACTCGGTGATGGGTGGCGCCGGCGCCGCCGTCAGCGAGTTCCTCGCTCGCGAGAACCTGCTGCAGCCGATCCTGCACCTGGGCCTGCCGGACTACTACGTCGAGCACGCCAAGCCCGCGCAGATGCTGGCCGAATGCGGCCTGGACGAGGCCGGCATCCGGCTGGCGGTCGAGCAGCGCCTGAACCTGCTGTAAGCCAGCGCCAACAAGCGGCGCTGGCCGCGCCTGATGCTCCTCAGCCGAGGAGCATCAGCGTATCCATGGCGATCATTTCCTCCTCGGCAGTCGGAATCACCAGTACGCGGTGGCTGCCTGCCGCGTGGATGCAGTGCCCGCCGTCCGTGCCGCGCACCTCGTTGGCCTGTTCGTCGAGGACGAAGCCCAGCGCACGCAGGTGTGCCACGGTGCGCGAGCGCACCAGCGCGGAGTTTTCACCGATACCGCCGGTAAAGATCAAGCCGTCGACACGGGGCATGGCGCAGCTCATTGCCGCCAGCGATTTGGCCAGGCGGTAGCAGAACACTTCGATGGCCAGCGTCGCGCCTTCATGCCCGTCGGCACGGGCCTGCTCCAGAGTACGCATGTCGTTGGACAATCCGGACAGGCCAAGCAGGCCGCTTTCATGGTTGAGCAGGCGCTCGACCCGTTCGATCGACCAGCCCAGCGTACGCATCAGGTGGATGTGCAGATTGGGATCGACGTCGCCGCTACGGGTGCCCATCGCCAGCCCCTCCAGGGGCGTCATGCCCATGCTGGTATCGCGGCTGTAGCCATCGACGATGGCGCAGGTGGAGCTGCCGTTGCCCAGGTGCGCCGAGAGCCAGCAACTGTCATCGATGGGCAGTCCGCAGAGCATCGCGGCACGCTGGCTGACGCAGCGATGGCTGGTGCCGTGGAATCCGTAGCGGCGCACGCCATGCTCGCTATACAGCGCATCCGGCACGGCGTAGCGATAGGCGTGCGCAGGCAATGTCTGGTGGAAAGCAGTATCGAACACGGCGACCTGGGGCAGCGCCGGGAACAACTCCAGTACCGCCTCGATACCCGCCAGCGCGCCGGGGTTGTGCAGCGGTGCAAGATCGATGGTGGCGCGGATGGTGTCCACCACCGCGCCATCGATCCGGCAGGCGCGGGTGAAATGCTCGCCACCATGCACGACGCGGTGGCCGACGCCGTGCAGCTCCCCTCCTGCCGCCAGCCGCGCCAGCGGCAGCAGTCGCTCCAGGGCCTGGGCATGCCCGGCGTTGGGGATTGCCAGGCACTCTTCGCTGGCCTTTTCGCGTACCCGCAAGACCGCTTCGGGAGAGCCAAGGCGCTCGGCGATCCCCGAGACGCTGAACTGGCTGCGACCCTCCGCGACCAGCGCGAACTTGATGGAAGAGCTGCCACAGTTGATGACAAGGATATTTCGCGTGGACATCGGTGGTTCCTGGATTAAAGGTGCCCCATCACGCCTGCGGGGCAGGCGCGAGTCGGGCAGAGAGGTGGAAGAGGGAAAACCAGTGGCTACCAGGCGCCGCAGAGCCGATCACGCTCGGCAAGGGTGTGCGAGGGCCGGGTACCGAAATGCATCAGGTAATCGCGGGCGAACTGGCCCATGTGCCAGAAGCCCCAGGCCATGGCAGCGTCCTGCACCGTGTGGAACGACGAGTACGGGCTGCCCAGTTCGCGGTGCACGGCGTTCAGGCGCACCGCCTTGAGGTAGGCGATCGGGCTCCTGCCGATCACGTCCAGGAAGCAGTTCTGCAATGTGCGCTGGCTGACATGCAGGCGCTGGCAGAGGTCGAGCACGGTTACCGATTCACTGGGGTTGTCGAGCACGTACTCGCGTGCCCGGGAAACGACCTGCCGCTTGCGCAGCAGGGTCGCCGAGCACTCCTGGCGAACCACTTCGGCGCCCTGCAACGCCAGCAGCAGGCCCAGCAGCAGTTCGTGACTGAGCTGCTTGCCAACCGCCGGCGCCGCCATGCTCGCCGGCGCGGCCGCGGCGACCCGCAGTGCCTCGTCGACGAACGCGCACAGGCGTTGCTTGAGTGCAGGGTCAATGTGCAGCAGGGTGTTGTCGTCCAGCCGGCTCGCCAGGTTCGGCAGCCCCTGGAATTCCGCCTGTTCCTGCAACAGTTGCTTGTCCACCACCAGGCCGAGAATGCTGTAGTCGTCCGGAGTGCTCAGCTCGAACTCACGGCCGCCGGGGCGCACCGCGATGGACTGGGTGTCGATCTGCCGCCGGCCGATATAGCCGAGGGCCTGAGTGGCGCAGGGAATACCGAACCAGAAGGCATCCGGCCAGACCATGCAGGACTGGTGCAGTGCGTGACTGGTGTATTCGCGGAAGAACTGCAGGCCTTTCAGCCAGACTTCGTTCAGTTCGCCCTGGAAGGTTCCGGGCTTGAGCTGGTCATACAGTTGCTGCCAGGCCGTGATGTGGCAGGCATGCGCATAGACATCCTCGGTGCGGCGCAACCTGACGCTGTCGCTGCGGCCCAGGGGGGCCTCGGAGGATTCGCCGGCCTGTCGCGCCAGCCAGAGGTGGTGCAGATCGATATCGCGCTTCTTGTTACACATGCTTGCCTTGCCACGCCCCCACACGGGGCAACAACGAAATCAGGCGTCGAAACGCCAACTTCTCATGCAAGGCACAACGTCTCGGACTCACGGGGGGCGACTCTGCGGCCGCCTGACCAGCCTGGGATCTGGCGCTAAAGCAGGTGCTGCCACAGATCAATGTGAGGTCTCGGCACCGTCATGCTGTGAACCAGCAGGCCCTTTTCCCCAGCGCTCTGCGAGGCGACCCGCACAGCTGTCTCCACATCGGCGACATCCCCGGTCAGCACCAGGTAGCACTTGCCGCCAATGCCGAAGGCCATGTGCACCCGCACCAGCACCACATTGGCCGCCTTGACGGCCGCATCGGCGGCCTCGATGCAGGCCGCCACACTGAAGGTTTCCACCACGCCCAGCGCCTGCGTGCGCTCGACCTGGGTGACGCCGCTGATCGCCGGCAGCACCGACTCGTGGATGTTCGGCAGGACGAAGCGGTCGACCAACATGTGGCCACCCGCTTCCTCGCCGGTCGCCACGGCCTGTTGCACCGCGGCGATCTGCCCGCCGACCATGGCGATGTACTTGCCGGGGCAGATGGTCTTGGCCGAGAGCAATTGCACATCGGCGCTCTTGAGCATCAGGTCGGCAACCTGGACGCCGCGGGCAATGCTGGTCAGTTCGATCAAGCCGATGGCGTGGTGCATGGCGGCACTCCTTTGAGACTCGGTTCGGTGGCATGGGCAACCAGGCGTATGACGTCGGCGCCGACTTCGGCCACCCGTCCGTCGATGCTGGCGTGCAGCGGGACGCCCAGTTGGCCGTCGGGCAGCGTGGCGATGCATTCGCCCAGGCGTACCTGCTGCCCGGCCACGACGCAGGGCTGCGCGGCGGCGCCGATGTGCTGGCGCAGAGGCAGGCTGACTTCACGCGGGGCATGGACGGCAGTGCGCATGGGCGCCTTGTGATTGAACGGTTTCAGTTCCAGCCGCGAGATCAACCGGCTGACCGGCAACAAGCGGTATTCGGCCATGGGGTCGGCATCGCGCAACGTGCCTTCGTAGCGAGCACCTTCGGCGCGCAGGCGCGCCTTGAGCGCCTGGTTCAGGCGCATCGGCGAGATTTCTACCGGGCAGGCATAAGCCTCGCAGATGCCGCACTCCGAACAGGTCAGTGCCGAGAGCAGCACGCTGGGCTGGGCCAGGTGCTGGTAGTTGGTCGCGCGCACGATCAGGTGCGGCGGCAGTTCATGGCCGATCAGGTGCCGCGGGCACAACTCGGTGCACAGGGTGCATTGCTCGCAGACGCTGCGCGCCATGCTCAGGACGGTGCTCATGCTCTGCCGTCGACGGCGCACCAGCAGGTGATCGTCGGGCAGTACGAGCAGGCCACCGGTGGTCTTGGTGACCGGCTCGTCCAGGTCATCCACCAGGCGCCCCATCATCGGCCCGCCATTGATGTAGGCCGGGTTGGCCACGCTCGGCCCGCCCGCCAGCGCCAGGGCTTCGCGCAGCGGCGTGCCCAGCGGCAGGCTGACAGTCAGTGGTTCGCCAACCGCGCCATTCACCGTCAGCGTGCGGTGGGTTACCGGTTGCTCCAGCTCCACCGCGCGCGCGACGTTGATCAGGGTCTGCACGTTGCTCACCACCACGCCGATGGACAGCGGCAGTTGTGCGGGCGGTACGCGCCTGCCAGTGGCCAGCCAGATGGTGATGACCTCATCGCCGGCCGGGTAGATGTCCGGCAGGATGTGCAGGCGCACGCGCTCGGGGAGCAAGGGGGTCAGACGATCGATGGCGGCCTGGTACTTCGCCTTGAGCGCGATGATGCCCTGCGCGGCACCCGTGGCAGCCATGCCATAGAGCAAGCCCTTGAGCAGCCACTCGGCCTGCTCGTCGGCCATCTGCTGGTCGACCTTGAGCAGTGGCTCGCATTCGGCGCCGTTGACCAGGTAGATCTCGGCTTCGGCGTTGAGCTTGACGTGGGTCGGGAAGCCGGCGCCGCCGGCCCCTACCACGCCCGCCTCGAATACCCGGCGGCGGATCTCCTCGCGCCCCGGGCTGCGGATGTCGATCATGCGCTGGCGCCCCCCGCTCGCCGGTAACGGCTACCGCGCTTGCGCAGGCGCCCCTCGTCACACAGGCGATCCAGCCAGGCGCGCGCGGTCTCCACCGGTACGTCGAAGGCCGCCGATACTTCACTGGCGCTGCAGCCCTGGCGGTTGCGCGCGAGCAACGCCAGCAGCGCCTCGACCGGCACATCGACAGTCGGCAACGAAGGGCGCTCAGCTACCGGCGACACCGCCTCGGCGACGGCCATCGGCGCACGCGGCGCTTTCGGCGGCTCCGGCGCCAGCAGGCGAGTCACCAGCTCGGCGGTGTCGTCTTCCGGCCGGCCAATCTCCTTGCGGCTGACCAGCGCCCCCGCCCGCAGTGCCACTGCCGCGCCGGCATCCAGCGCGGCCCGGCAGGCGGCGAGATCCCCCTCCACCACCAGGCTGACCAACGCCGGATTGGTGATGGTCTGGCGCAGCAGCCGTACCGAGGCCGACTTGAGCATGGCATCGGCGGCTTCGATGCCGATGACCAGCCCCCGGACCTCCAGTAAACCGATGGCATTGAGCATGAGCTTTACCTCCTCAGCGTAACTGGATCGGTTGCCGCGCCACGTCCAGCACCGCCTCGCGGAACGCGTTGCAGGCGGCCAGGCAGGCGGCCTGGCTGCCGCTCAGGAACGCGGCCGAGTAGTTGGTCTCGGAGGGCGGCGGCACGTAGGTCACCAGTTGCACGTCGGCGGCCTTGAGCGCGGCATCGATACCGAAGGTGGCCTCCAGCGGCGGGGCGACCAGGTAGGCGATCGGATCGCCTTCGCTGATCCCGGCGGTCTGCGCCAGGTAGCTGCCGGTGCGCGATACCACGTGGGCAAGGAAGGCAATGCTTTGCGCCTCGTTGGCCCAGCGGAATGCCGGGCCGTTTTCGATGGTGGCAACCATCGAGTCGAGGCCGGCGCGCACCTCGGCCGGGTTCGGCCCGCCCAGCATGATCAACACCTCACCGGCGGTGGGCGACGGGCCATTGGCAGCGCCGGCATAGAGCGAGCGGCCATACACCACCTGGACCAGGGCCTGTTTGGTGGCCTCGTCGGCGGCGATGTAGGCGACATCGTCGGAGTCGACGCTGATCAGCCCGAGGCTGCGGATATCGTCGGGGAGTTTCAGTTCGCGGCGGAAATCGTCCTGCAGCGAAGCGATCAGGCGCATCGCGGTAACGCTGGGTTTGATCGGATCAAGGATGCTCATCAGGATTACTCTCTCAACGATTCAGGGCGATACCGGAGGCTTTCTTCTCCAGCATCCGCTTGGCCAGGTCGACGATGACCGCCGCCGCTTCCACCGGCGGGGTGCCGCCACGGTGGATGTTGGAGATGCAGGTGCGGTCGGCTTCCACCGTGCCGGCCAGGGTCGGCTTGTACACGGCGTAGCAGGACAGGCTTTCCGACTGCCCAAGGCCCGGACGCTCACCCACCAGCAGGATCACCACCTGGGCGCCGAGCAGCTCGCCGATCTGGTCCTCGACCTTGACGCGGCCGTAGCGCACGAAGAACGGCGTGCCGACATCCAGCCCGGCGCTCTTCAGGCCCTGCAGCAGCGGCGGAAGGATTTCGTCGAAGTTAACCGTCACCGCATCAGTGGACAGGCCATCGGAAATCACCAACTGTACCTGCGGGTTCTTCTTGCACTCCGCCAGCAGCGTGGCCACGGCCTTCTCGCCCAGGCGACGGCCCATGTCCGGGCGGGTCAGGTACTGGTCCTTGGACTCCACTTCCGATTGCACTTCCAGCAGGCCCTGCTGCTTCACCCAATCGGCGGACACCTCCTTGAGCACGGTGTCCTTGGAGCGCGAGTGGTCCGCCAGGAAGCGCAACAGCGCCTGCGTGCGCGGACGCACACCGGCGCGCCCAAGGCAGACGCGCGCGGCGGTGGACTTGCGGAATTCCTGGAGCACTTCCGGGCGCTGCGCGTTGTCGATGCCGATCCACTGGCGGGCCTCGGCCGAGCCCAGGTCCCAGGAGCACAGGCCATCCTCGACGCCCGCCTGCACGCTCACCGGCTCCGCCTGGGGTGCATTGGCCGGGCGTCCCTTGAGTTCGTTCAGCACGGAGCGAACGATGTCCTCGATCTGCTGCTGATGCATGTCAGTTCACCTATTAGAAGAAAATGGAGGGATCGCCCGCGCGCGGGGTCAGCCGGCCGTTGTGCATCAGGCCCATGCGCTCGAGCCACTGCTCGAACTCCGGTGCCGGGCGCAGGCCGAGCAGCTGGCGGATGGTGGCGGTGTCGTGGAAGGCGCTGGTCTGGTAATTGAGCATGATGTCGTCGCCCATCGGCATGCCGATGATGAAATTGCAGCCGGCGGTGGCGAGCAGGATCATCAGGTTCTCGTTGGAGTTCTGGTCGGCATCGGCGTGGTTGGTGTAGCAGCAGTCGACGCCCATGGAGAGGCCGCTGAGCTTGCCCATGAAGTGGTCTTCGAGGCCGGCGCGGATGATCTGCCGATCGTTGTAGAGGTACTCCGGGCCGATGAAGCCGACCACGGTGTTGACCATGAACGGGTCGTAGTGCCGGGCCAGGCCGTAGTTGCGCGCTTCCATGGTCAACTGGTCGGCACCGAAGTGCGCACCGGCGGAGAGCGCCGAGCCCTGGCCGGTTTCGAAGTACAGGCAGTTGCTGCCGGCGATGCGGTTGTACTCGGCGCCCACGGCACGAGCCTCGTCGAGCATGGCCAGTTCCACGCCAAACTCGCGCAGGCCCTTCTCGCTGCCGCAGATGCTCTGGAAGATCAATCCGCCCGGCGCGCCACGACGGATCGCCTCGACCTGGGTGGTGACGTGGGCCAGCACGCAGCCCTGGGTCGGGATGTCGAACTTGTCGATGGCCTCGTAGACGGTGTTGAGTACACGGGTGGTGTTCTCGACGTTGTCGGTCACCGGGTTGACCCCGATCACCGCATCGCCGATGCCGTAGGACAGGCCTTCGTACATCTGCGCGGCGATGCTCTTCACGTCGTCGCGGGTGTCGTTGGGCTGCAGGCGGGCGCTGAAGTGCCCCGGCAGGCCGATGGTGTTGTTCGCGCGCTTGACCACCGGGATCTTCTTCGCGCCGTAGATCAGGTCGGTGTTGGAACAGATCTTCGCCACCGCCGCGACCACTTCGGAGCTCAGGCCCTTGCGCAGGAAGGCGATGGCATCGGTGTCGGTGCTGTCGGCGAGGATGTATTCGCGCAGCTCGCCGATGCTCCAGTTGGCGACACGGGCATAGGCGGTTTCATTGATGCCGTCCTGGATCAGGCGCGTGACGCAGTCTTCCTCGTAGGGAATCACCGGGTTCATGCGGATATCAGCAACGGTCAGCTCCGACAGTACCTGCTTGGCCGCCACGCGTTCCTGGGCGGTACTGGCGGCGACACCGGCAAGGATGTCACCCGAGCGCGGTTCGTTGGCCTTGGCCAGAACCTCCTTGACGCTGCCGAACTGGTAGATCTTGCCGAACAACTGGGTCTTGAGTTTCATCGCACTGCCTCAATCAGAAAGCTCAGGAAGGGAAAGCCAGGGACTTGACGGTGACCGGGAGGATCTCGCCGTCGAAGATCGGGCTGCCGATATCGATGTAATCGCCATCGCTGGTCGCCACTTCGTCGATCACTGCCAGGGCGCGTCCGGCCAGGTGCGGCTGCAGCAACATGCCGAGCGCCTTGCCAAGGTCCTGGCTGGCGACGACCAGCAATGGATAGGGGTTGGGATAGCGCCGCTGGAACTCGGCGAGCTGCTCCACGCAGCGCTGCAGGGCCTGGTAGGCCACCGGCAGGTCGGCCGGGAGCGCCAGGGCGTATAGGTCTTCGCCGGCGCGCAGGTCCATCTGCTGCAGGCGTGCAAGCCAGGCATCGACCGCGGTCCGGCCGGCCATGCCATGCACGACCGGCACGTTGCGCAGCGGCAGTTGCAGGTCGCGCAGCCAGATGGTGCTGCCCGACAGCGACAGGCTGTGGGCACCCGCGCCAATCACCGTGGCGCGCACCGTCTGGCTCGGCTCGCGCATGGGCAGCCCGGCGAATCCGGCATCCTCGCGCAGCGCCGTCGCCAGCAGCGGGCCGATGTCGCCGTAGCGCAATGCAGCCTCGCCACGGTCCTGGTAGTAGCACTGGCCGACGCCGCCGGAGAGAGTGACCGCGTACAACGGCATCAGCGGCGGCAACGGCTCGGTCATCAGCAGTTGCCGGGCCAGCGGCGACAGGTCGCCGTCGATCACCTCGAACAACAACCGCGCCATGCGCTGCGCCACCCTGCGCAACTGCTCGATGGACAGCCCCCGGCCTTCGTCGACGTGGCCGAAGAGTTCCTCGCAGATGGCCCGAGCCGGTGCGTGCAGGTGCTTGATCTGCCCGTTCGCCTCGACTTCCACCAGGTGGCCGCCGACATTCAGGCAGGCCGATGCCACCACCCGTCCCGCTTCGAACAGCGCATAGTTGGCGGTACCGCCGCCGATATCGATGTTCAGCACGCGACCGGCCGTGGCGCTGGACAGCTCGGCGGCGCCCGCTCCGCGCCCGGCGATGACCGACTCCAGGTGCGGGCCGGCGCTGGCCACGACGAAATCGCCGAGCCGTTCGGCCAGTTTCAGGACTGCCGGGCGAGCATTGCGCGCCTTGGAGGTTTCGCCGGTGATGATGATCGCGCCGGACTCGATGTCCTCCGGCGCGAGCCCGGCAGCACGGTATTGGCCGAGGATGAAGGCGAGCAGTTCCTCCTCGCGCAGGTGCCCTTCGAAATCGATCGGGGTGAAGGTCACCGGGCTCTCGTAGGTGACCTCCCGCGAGGCGAACTCGTAGTGCGGAACCTGCGACAGCGAGGCGCGGTTGACCAGCACCAGGCGGGAGAAGATCACCTGCGTGGTGGTGGTGCCGATGTCGATGCCGACGCTGCGCAATTCCTTCCTGCTCATCGCCGCGCCTCCTACTTGGCCGGCAGCGATGCCGGGGCATCGGCGGCCAGGGTGGCCGGCTCGGACTTGGGCACGATCATCATCGCCACGATCACCGCGGTGATGCCGCCGATCAGCTTGCCGACGATCATCGGGAAGATCATCGCGGACATGTTCGCCGCGGTGAAACCCAGGTGGTCGCCCAGGGCGAAGCCGGCGGACACGGCGAAAGCGCAGTTGATGACCTTGCCGCGGTTGTCCATCTTGCCAAACATGCCGAACATCGGGATGACGTTGGCCAGGCTCGCGACCATGCCGGCCGCGGCGTCCTTGTTCATGCCCAGCAGGTTGCCGACCTTCATCAGCGGCGTGCCGAACCAGCGGGTCAGCAGCATCACCATCGGATAGGCACCCAGCAGCACGCAGGCGATCGAGCCGATCACCTCGATGGCGCGCATGGTTTCACCGGGCTGGTCACCCTTGCTCATGAAGATCGGGTCGATACCGGGGATCAGCGTCCAGCCGACGGTGTACTGCACCACGGCGGCGGCGAGGCCGACGGTGATCAGGCCGACCAGGATCTTGGCGAAGACTTCGAAGCCGGCGATGATCTTTTCCGGGCAGAACTTCAGGCCCAGGGCGATCAGCCCGGCAACGATCAGTACCGGCACCATGTTGATGAAGATCATCGCCACGGTGAACTCCACCGGCAGGCCGTTGACCTCGATGTTCGAGACCATCGCCACCAGCCCGCCGGCAATGCAGCCCAGCGGAATGGTGACAATGCCGGCCAGCGTACCGATGGCGAGGAAGCGCCGGTCAGAGGGCTCGATGATGCCCAGCGCCACGGGGATGATGAACACCAGGGTCGGGCCCATCATCGCGCCGAGGATCAGGCCCGAGTACAGCCAGGCCGCGGTATCACCGCCCGCCAGTTCCTTGGCCAGGAAGAACGCGCCCATGTCGTTGGCCAGCAGGGTGCCGGCGAACATCGCTGGGCTGGCGCCGACGCTTTCATAAAGCGGTATCACCAGCGGCCCGAGCAGCGTGGCGAGCACTGGCGCCAGCGCGGTGATGCCGACCATCGCCAGGCCCAGGGCGCCCATGGCCATGAAGCCTTCCTCGAATTGCGAGCCGGCCCCTTCGATGCTCCGGCCAACCTTGCCCAGGCCGATCAGGCCGAGGACCTTCGCCGATCCGCCGAACTGGCCGAATATCCGGTCAACCGCTGCGATCAGCAGGAAGACCATCATGACGACCATGATGATTTCATTGATGCTCATGACTGCTACTGCTCCTGAACGACTTTTAATTCCTTCGCGGCAGCCGCCTCAGCGCTGCCAGGCATCCTGGTAAATCCCGATGATCTGTGGCGCGCTGGCGGAGCGCGGGTTGCCGGCCAGGCAAAGGTCCTGCAGGGCCACTTCGGCAAGGGCGGCGAAGTCTTCGCGCAGCACGCCGAAGGAGGCCAGGGCGCGCCCGGCGCCAACCTCGTCGATCAACTGCTGCACCGCCGCGATGCTCGCTTCGCTATCCAGCGTGTCGCGGGTCAGGGCGTGGCCGATCTCGCCGTAGGCGCGCTTGCAGACCAGCTGGTTGAAGCGCATCACCGCCGGCAACATCAGCGCGTTGGCCTGCCCGTGGGGAATGCCGTAGCGCGCGCCGAGCGGGTGGGCCGTGGCGTGGCACAGGCCCAGGCCGGAGTTGGCGAACGCCATGCCGGCCATGTAGGAGGCGAGCATCATCGACTCGCGGGCGGCGATGTTGCCGCCCTGCCCCACCGCCAGCGGCAGGGCCTCGCCGATCAGTGCCACGGCGCGCAAGGCCAGGCCCTGGGTCAGCGGCGTCGCCGTGGGCGAGACGTAGGCCTCGATGGCATGGGTCAAGGCATCGATGCCGGTGGTGGCGGTGACGCCCGGCGGCACGCCGACGGTCAGGCAGGCGTCGATGATCGCCAGGTCGGGAATCAGGTCGCTGTGGACCAGCACCTGCTTCACCTGGCGCAGGCTGTCGGTGATGACCGCGACATTGGTCGCCTCGGAGCCGGTGCCCGCCGTGGTCGGCACCGCGATCAGCGGTACGCGGCGGCGCACCGCGCGGCCATCCTGGCCCAGGCTGCCGAGGTCGTGGCCCGGGTTGGCGGCGAGCATGGCGGTGACCTTCGCCGCGTCCAGTACCGAACCGCCTCCGAAGGCCAGCACGCCATCGCAATGGGCAGCGAGCAGTTGCCGGCTGGCGGCTTCCACGGTTTCGCTGTGCGGCTCGCCGCCGGGATAGATCAGGTATTCGCAGACCACGCCGGCATCTTCCAGCGAGCGCAAGAGCCCCTGGTCCAGGCCGTGCTCGTGCAGCAGGCCATCGACCATCACGAAGACCCGGCTGATGCCGCAGGCCTGGATCGCTTCGCTGGCGCGCACGATGGCGCCGGAGCCGATGTAGGTGCTGGGCGGCACACGGAACTCGCGCACGGCGCGAGCATTGAGCATATCCAGGGCGCGGTAGATGACCCGCCCGACATCCTGAGCATTCATCGCGAAGCTCCTTGTGTGTCCCGCAGGCCGCAGCTGGCAATGGCCAATGGCGTGGTGAACAGTGGCGGCGCGGGCAGCACCACGCGCTGGGCGGGGAAAGCGGCAGCGAACAACGACTGCACGCCGGGCAGGGCGCAGGAACCACCGGAGAGGTAGATTTCCGCCACCTCGAAACCCGTCAGATGCTCGCGGACGATGTCGCTCATCTTTTCGAACACCGGCCGCACCAGCGGCCAGAGCGTTTCGCCGTCCGCGCGCTTGCGCTGCTCGGCTTCCTCCAGCGACACCTTGAGATGGCCGGCCAGCACCAGGCTGACGTGATGCCCGCCGGTGGGTTCGTCTGCGGAGTGGATGACCTTGCCATCGCGCACGATGGGCACGCCGGTAGTGCCGCCGCCGATGTCGACCACGGCGGCACTTTCCAGCTGCAGCATGCGGGCGACGGCGGAGGGTTCGTCGATCACGCAGCTGACATCCAGGCCCGCCGCTTCCAGCACGTTGATCGAGATGCGCGGCTCGGTGCCCGGCGGATAGGAAGTCGCTGCCTGGGTGAAACGCACGCCCAGTTGCTCCTGCAGGCTGTCCAGTTGCCGGCGCACGATGTTCACCGCGCCGAAGAAGTCCCAGACCACGCCGTCGCGTACCACGTCGGCCCAGTCCAGGCGCACAGCGACCGGCAGGCCATCGGCGTCGAGCACCATCGACACCACGTCACAGGTGCCCAGGTCGATGCCCAGGGTCAGTGGCCCCGGCTCGACGACGGCCTGCTCGGGCTCGGACAGGTAGAAGGCTGCACGCCGCAGGCGTGGCAGCAGCCATTGCTGCAGATCGCGTTGCATGGCGGCCTCAGACAATGCGCAGTTGATCGACCATGACGCAGCGACGCAGGCGCACGAAGGTCCGCGCCGAGGTCACGCCTTCGCCAGTGGGCGTGGTGATGGTCATGGTGGTCCAGCCTTCGCCGCCAAAGCCCAGGCCGGCGATGCACGGGCCGTTCTTGACGAAGATGCTGGTGTCGATGGCGTTGGCCATGCGGTCCAGGTTGCGCAGGTTGCTCGAATGCATGGCGGCGGTGTGGTGGCAGCCGCCTTCGAGCTTCACCGCCAGGTCGATGGCCTGATCGACGTTGGCCACGCGCACCAGCGGCAGCACCGGCATCATCATTTCGGTGACGGCGAAGGGATGCTCGGCCGGGGTTTCCACCAGCAGCAGCCGGGTCGTCGCCGGCACTTGCAGACCGATGGCCGCGGCAATCTTCACGGCGTCGCGGCCCACCCAGTCGCGTGACACCGAGCCGCGGCCGTGCTCGTCGACTTTCGGCAGCAGCAGGGGCAGCAACTGGCGAGCCTGCTCGGCGCTCAGCTCGACCGCGTCGTGCTTGAGCATCTCGGCCTTCAGGCGGTCGGCCACGCTGTCGACCACGATCAGCACCTTTTCGTCGGCGCAGATGATGTTGTTGTCGAACGAGGCGCCCCGCACGATATCGCGGCCGGCGCGGGCAAGGTCGGCGGTCTCGTCGACGACCACCGGCGGGTTGCCGGCGCCGGCCGCGATCAGGCGCTTGTTGGTGTGCTTGCGCGCGGCTTCCACCACAGCCTCGCCGCCGGTGACCACCAGCAGGCCGATACCCGGATAGCGGAACAGGCGCTGGGCAGTCTCGATGTCGGGGGTCTTCACCGTGGTGATCAGGTTGGCCGGTGCGCCGGCGGCAACCATCGCCTCGTTGAGCAGGCTGATGGTGCGCTGCGACACGCGCCTGGCAGCCGGGTGCGGGGCGAACACCACGCTGTTGCCGGCGGCGATCATGCTGATGGCGTTGTTGATCACGGTGGCCGCGGGGTTGGTCGATGGCGTCACCGAGGCAATCACTCCCCAGGACGCGTTCTCGATCAGGGTCAGGCCGTGGTCGCCGGTCAGTACCTGCGCCTGCAGGCACTCGGTGCCGGGCGTATGCAGAGCCTGGGCGATGTTCTTGGCGGTCTTGTCGTCGATACGGCCCATGCCGGTCTCCTCCACCGCCAGCTCGGCCAGCTCGCGGGCATGGCGCTCGCCGGCCGCGCGAATCGCGGCGATGGCGCGATCTCGCAGCGCCACCGAATGCAGCGACTTCTGTGCCTGGGTGGCAGCGGCGACGGCGTCATCCAGCTCGAGGAAAACGCCCGGCGCGCAGGTCTCGCCCAGTGCGGGCGTCGCGTCGGTCGCGGAGCTCGCCCCTATCGAAGCGAGTACCGCCTTGACCACCTGTTCGATTTCCTTCGGGTTGATATCCACGTCATGCCTCACAGAATTCAGGGATGAGTCGGCCCACTCCGTCCGGCGAGGGCCAGCAGAGAGAGCGTCCAGAAAATGTCGGCGCCTGTCGGCGCTCGTGTTGTGGGGTGCAACCGCTACTTGCGGTAGAACACTCCGCCGTCGATCACCGCCTCGTCGACGATGCCGACCACGCACAGATCGATCGGTGCGCGTCCATCGGCGCTGGTCTGGCGCGCGGAACTGCCGCTGGCCAACAGCACCCATTCGCCGTTACCGGCACCAATGGTGTCGGTCGCGACCTGTTGCTCGCCGGCGGGCTGGCCGTCGGCACCGATGCCTCGCACCAGGAGCAAGCGATCCAGCCCGAGCCCCGGGTGCTTGACGGTGCAGACCACCTGTCCCACGACCACTGCCAGTTTCATTGCCAATATCCTTGCTGGGCCGCTCGCCAGCGTCGGTGCCCGTCGTGGGCCACCGACGCGGAGAGGCGGCGGGAAGTACGCGGCGCGTTATCCGGTACAAGGCACGAAGCGCCCCTTGCACGGGACTTCGCGAACGGCCGGTCAATCCACCAGGCGATCGCTGGTCAGCTTGATCGGGAACACTTCTTCCAGGTCCGAGTGCGGACGCGGGATCACCTGCACCGAAACCACCTCGCCCACACGCTGGGCAGCGGCGGCGCCGGCATCGGTAGCGGCCTTGCAGGCGGCAACGTCGCCACGGACCATCGCGGTCACCAGGCCACCACCGATCTGCTTGACGCCCACCAGCTTGACGCGAGCGGCCTTGACCATGGCGTCGGACGCCTCGATCAGCGCCACCAGGCCCTTGGTTTCAATCATGCCTAAAGCTTCCATAACTCACTCCTCACAATCGACAGCCCTTGCGGACTTCAATCGAGTGGCTGACCACTCGCCTCACCCCCGGAACGGCGGGGGCACCGTCTGCTTCGGAACGGTCGCTCAGGCGACGCGTTCCACCTCCGTGGAACCGCCGCCCATCTTGCTGGCCAGCAGAACCGTCTGAATCATTTCTTCGCTCGTGCAACCGCGCGACAGGTCATGCAATGGCGCGCGCATGCCCTGCAGCATCGGGCCGATGGCGCTCATCCCACCCAGTCGCTGGGCGATCTTGTAGCCGATGTTTCCCGCCTCCAGGCTGGGGAAGACGAACACGTTGGCCGCGCCGCCCAGCGGGCTGTCCGGTACCTTCAGCGCAGCCACCTGCGGGACGAAGGCGGCGTCGAACTGCAGCTCGCCATCGATGCACAACCGGGGCTGGCGTTGGCGTACCAGGGCGCAGGCCTCGCGAACCGCATCGGCATCGGGATGCCGCGCACTGCCATTGCTGGAGAACGACAGCATCGCCACCCGCGCCGGCTCGCCGGTCACGCGTTCGAAGCTGGCCGCCGAGCTGATGGCGATGTCTGCCAGTTGCTCCACGGTTGGCCGCGGCACCACGCCACAGTCGGCGAAGCCCAGTACCTGGCCATCGCCCGGGGGCAACATGAAGAACACCGAGGACAGCGTCCGGTTGCCCGGCTCCAGGCCCACCACGCGCAGCCCGGCACGCAGGACGTCGGCGGTGGAACTCAGGTTGCCGGCAATGCACAGGTCGACCTGCCCGGCCTCCAGCATCGCCGCGGCGAACCACAGCGGATTGCCCAGCTGCTCCAGCGATTGCTCCGGGGTCAGGCGGCTCTGCCGCTGCGCCAGGCTTTCGGCGAAACGCTGGCGCCACGGCGAGTGACGCGGATCGAGCACCGGCACCTGGCCGAGATGGATACGCCGCTCCAGGCAATAGCTGCGCAGGGCGAAGGGGTCCGCGACCAGCAATGGCTCGGCCAGCCCTTCGGCCTTGAGGTACTGCGCGGCCTCGATGGCCCGGCGGTCCAGGGCGTCGGGGAAAACCACCCGCGGCGGATTCAGCCGGGCAGCCCGGCGACACTCATCGATCAGGCTCACGGCCGCTCTCCTTCGACACGCTCGCGCAGCGTCTGGCTGTTCGGCCAGGGCTTGCCACGCAGATTCATTGCACTCATCAGCATCGCCACATAGAGGGCACTGGAGAGTCGGTTCAGCACATGCAGCAGGTCCGCGCGGCGGACCTGGAAACCAGGTGCGGTGAACACCTGGGCCGCGCTGATTTCCACTTCACGCACCTTGGCGCGCAGCAGGTTGAGCAAGGCCGCCGGACGGCCGAGGCCCAGTTCGGGGACGACATGGTCATGCCCCAGGTATTTCAGCGGCGCGTGGGAAATCCGGTGGATGAGCGCGTCGTCCAGCCCGCCCACCGTGAAACCGGCCAAGGGTTCATCGACGGCGTCGGCGCGCATCAGTTGCCCCAGCACCGAGCGGATATCGGCGAGCCACAGGGCCAGCTCGCTCGGCTCGCGCAACTCCACCTGCAGCCAGACGGCCAGCGCGATCGCCGCATCCAGCTCAGCGCGAAAACGCAGGCGCGGGTCGCTCTTGGCAACCAGCTCGGTGGCGCTCAGGTGCGTCATTCCCGCCGGCTTGCGTTCGGGGGCGTGGCCACACAGCTGGCAGCAAGCGCGCGGTTTCTCGGCGCTGCCGGTGAGCCCGTGCACGGGTTGCAGCTGGGCGCCCTCCTCGCCTTGTACTTCACGGTAGAGGCGCCCCTGCTCATCGAGGAACTTCACCGAAAGCCGCCGCTCTTCGATCAGCGTGCGGGCGGCCGGCGTCAGTCGCGCGTCGGCCGGCAGGCGCAGCTCGGTGCCCTCGCTCAGGCCGTGGCGCTCGCGCAACCAGGTTTCGGTGATGAAGGTGCTCATGGCTGCCTCACTGTTCCTGCCAGTTGGCCGGCCAGGCCACATAAAGGAAGCGCACGCGGCTGGGCGTACCGAACTCGATGTGGCTGCCCTTGGGAATGAACAGCACATCGCCTGGCCTGCCGATCAGCGTCTCGCCGTTCTGGCGAATGTGCAGCTCGCCTTCCAGCACCAGGTCGACCTCGTCGTAGTTCAGCGTCCAGGGGAAGAAGGCGTTCTCCCACTGCATGAAGCCGGCGCCCATGCTGCTGCCATCTTCGCTGCCGACCACGTCGGTGATACCGATCTGGCCGCCGCCCTCGACGCCATCCAGCAGGCCGAAGCGCACCGAGTCGCCCTTGACCAGCTTGATCCCGCCCGAACCGGTGCGGGCCTCGAACCCGGCCTGCGCGGCGCTTGCCTGGGCCGGGCCAGCCTGGGCGGCTTTGCGCACGAGCTGCTCCACCAGGGCTTCATCCACACCGGCCGGCAGCCGCGCCATGACCGCGGCGCGAATCTGCGCCAGGTCGTTTTCACCGGCAATCCCCGGGGCCTCCTGCTTCTCGACGGTCATCGCGGGTTGCGCGGTCGCGCCGACCACCCGCTCGATGAGTGCCAGCCCCGCTTCCTCGGCGATCATTCGCGCCTCGGGTGTGACGATGCAGTGCGGCAACTCGACCTGCAGCGCAGTCTGGCCGGCAGCGACGGCCTCGCGGATGGTCCCGGCGGTAATCAGCTTCTTCATTTCAACTCTTCCTCGATCCGATGGCCTTCGCTCAGCAGTTGGCGCAAGCGCTCAATGCTGGCGGGGTCGTCGCGCGTGGTATGGACAAAGGGGCCTTCGATGCCGTGGCGCCGCAGCAGGCTCTCGACGGCGGGCAGATCGACACCGGGCAGGTCGCACTTGCTGATCACCGCGAGCACGCGCTTGCCGGCATGGATGTCCAGCAGGCCGGGCGGCAACCGGCATTCGTTCGAGTCGGCCGGGTGCACGTAGACCAGCACGTCGACGTCATCGGTACTGGTGATCAGCGCGCGATAAAGACGCGGGTGGCTGACAAATTCGCCGGGGGTATCCAGCGCGCCACAGGGGTCGTAATCCAGCGCCTGGGTCTTGCGGGCGGCTTCGTCGCGCCCGCGCAGCGCATTGAACAGGGTGGTCTTGCCGGCTCCGACGCCACCCACCAGGGCGTATCGCAAGGTGCTCATCATCAGCTCCGGGTGACCGTGCAGACGCTGTAGTCGAGCAGCCGGCCCAGCGCCTCGCAGGTCCGCTGCAACGCCTCTTCCACCGCGCCGACGCTGCCGTGCAGCACCAGGGCGCCGCTGAAGCGATCGAGGAAACCGATCTGCACGTCGGCCGCCTTGGTGGCGAAGTCACCGGCGATCATCGCGGTCTCTCCGGGGGTCAGCGTCATGATGCCGATGGCCTGGGCGCCGGGGACGCCGATCTTGCTCGAGAGGTCTTCCTGCGGATGGGCGATCAGGTGCGCCAGGGTGACCTGCTTCCCCGGTACAAACTCCTGGATGATTCGCTCTCTGGACATTGCCTGGCCCTCCTGACTTGACCCGAAGGCTAAGGAGCAAGGATCGACAGGCCCTATCTATTTCCGGCAAATCTGCAGCGCTGCCGCGGCACCCTTGCGCCCGGTCAACTTTCGCGCTGATCGTCACGCCGTCTGAGCGATTTCGTCGCAGTTCGGGAAAGCGAGGCGGGCCCTGCTGTGGCGCAGCTTTCAATGCGGCGTGAAGACGCCTGCCCGGGTTGCCCGCCTGGCAATGGGGGGACTGCTGGTACTTGCCCGCACCGGAACTAGCTCGTAAGGTTCGCCCCGTTTTCGTTCGAGGTAACGGGAAGCAGGTGAAAGACCTGCGCTGCCCCCGCAACGGTAACCGGCGCACTCCCTGCGGGAGTGCAACATCGCCATCCGCCACTGCATGAACGCGGGAAGGCGGCGATGTGATGCCGGCAGCCCGGAGACCGCCCTCGACACGCCCCGACAGGTGTTGCGGAGGGCCGCACCGTCAAGCGCGGTGCTGCATCGTCCGCCCTTGTCACGCCCTCCTCGAAAGTCATCCGACCGCTTTTGAGGACGCTCCATGAAACTGACCCGACTCGCCCTGGCCACCAGCCTGCTGCCCGGCATGGCCTTCGCCGCTGGCGACATCTACACGCTCTCCGACCAGGTGATCACCTCCGCCCGCCAGGCCCAGCCGCGCGCCGAAGCCACCTCGGCCAACAGCGTGTTCACCCGCGCCGACATCGAACGCCTGCAGGTGCGCAGCGTCCCCGCCCTGCTCGCCCGTGTGCCCGGCGTGCAGATGGGCAGCTCCGGCGGCGTGGTGTCCTATTCCGTACGCGGCACCAGCACCGCGCAGACCCTGGTACTGGTGGACGGCCAGCGCATCGCCTCGGCCAGCAGCGGCATCGCCCGCCTGGATTACCTGAGCGTCGACAGCATCGAACGCGTCGAGGTCACCCGTGGCCCGCGCTCGGCGCTGTATGGCGCCGATGCGATCGGTGGGGTCATCCAGATCTTCACCCGCCGCGGCGAAGCCGGGCTGCATCCGGAAGTGCGCCTGGCCGCCGGCAGCCACGGCACCTTCGAGCGCAGCCTGAGCCTTTCCGGCGGCAACGAGCAGACCCGCTACAACCTCGGTGGCAGCCTCGACGAGAGCCAGGGCTGGGACCGCACCAGCGACAACGTCGGCGCCGACAACGACCACGACTCCCAGCGCAACAAGGCCGTGCACCTGAACCTGGACCATCGCTTCAGCGAGGACTGGAAGGCCGGCCTGAACCTCAACGACCAGCGCGGCAAGAACGAATACGACGACGCCTACAACTTCGAGCCCGGTACGCCGCAGGACGAATTCCGTGTCAGCAGCTACAGCGCCTACCTCGACGGCCAGATCACGAAAATGTGGAACAGCCGCCTCGAACTCGGCCGCAGCTTCGACCGCAACAAGGCCGTGGGCGCGGCCGATAGCTGGAACAACGGCACCCTGGAAACCACCCGCCACTCGGCGAGCTGGATCAACCGCCTGCAGCTCGACGAAGCCAACCAGCTGGCCCTGGGCACCGACTGGTACCAGGACAAGGTCGACGGCAGCACCGCCTTCGCCGACGACCAGCGCAGCAACCGCGCGTTCTTCGCCCAGCACAGCTTCAAGGGCGACAACTTCGGCACCGAGCTGGGCATCCGCCACGACAACAACCAGGCCTACGGCAGCCAGAACAGCTGGAACGCCGCCTTCAGCCTGCCGGTCGGCGACAACCAGACCTGGATCGCCAGCTACGGCGAGGGCTTCCGCGCGCCGACCTTCAGCGACCTCTACTACCCCGGCGCGAGCAACCCGGACCTGAAGGCCGAGACCTCGAAGACCTATGAGCTGCAATGGCGCGGCGACATCGAAGGCACACACCTGGAAGCCTCGCTGTACCGCACCGAGATCGACGACCTGATCGCCTGGGACAGCACCAGCAATCAGCCGGAGAACATCAACAAGGCGCGTATCAATGGCTTCGAGGCCAGCGTTGCGCGCGACGTGCTGGGCTGGCAGGCCGCCCTCGGCCTGAGCATGATCGACCCGCGCGACCGCGATACCGGGCACACCCTGCCCTATCGCGCGCGCCGCACCCTGAGCCTGGACCTGGATCGACAGTTCGGCGCCTTCGGCGTCGGCGGCACCTGGCGCGCGGTCAGCCAGCGCTACGACGACGCGGCCAACACCCGCGAACTCTCCGGCTACGGCGTGCTCGACCTGCGCAGCAGCTGGCTGGCCAGCAATGAAATCCGCTTCGACCTGAAGCTGGATAACGCCCTGGACCGCAACTACACCCTGGGCGACTACCTGCGCCCGACCAGCCCGATGGACTTCATGGGCGAAGCCCGCCCCTACCGCGAACCCGGCCGCACCGCGCTGCTGGCGGTAACCTGGACGCCGGAGCTGTAGGGCGCAAGGCATTTCGTAGGATGGCGTGGAGCGAAGCGATACCCATCGTGCCTGGCACTGCCAGCATGGGTATCGCCTAGGCTCCACCCATCCTACGGATCTGGCGAGCGCGGCGCCTCCCGGCAACGCCAAGCGGCTCCCTTTCCCTCTGGAGCGGGGCGCGCAGACAGGGCCGGGGGGAGGGGAAATCCAGCGCGCCAATGCCAAAACGGAATACCCGCGGGAGCGGATTCATCCGCGATGGATTCGAGTGGCCGGATGCCGATCGCGGACGGAGTCCGCTCCTACGCAGTGCCGATCTGCTGGCGCAGGTTCAGATGAAGATCAGGAGCGCAGCTTTTCGCGAGCAAGCTCGCTCCTACAGGGTACGGCGCACGTGAGAGTTGGCCGCGCGCCGGGCCGCTCTTCGTAGAAGCGAGGGGGGCGCCTAGCCTTTGCTCGCGAACCCGCATTGCAGCGGACTAAACCAGTACCCCCGCCATCCGCCCCAGCTCCGCGCAGTCCCGCGCGTGCCAGTCGGTCAGCTCGGGCCAGGGATTCTCAGCAAGATTCACCAGCGCACTCTGCGCCCCAGCAGCCCGCGCGCAATCGAGATCGAAGCGGTAGTCGCCGACCATCAGCATCTTCTGCGGCGCCACGTCCCAGCGCGCGGCCAGGCGCAGCAGGCCGTCCGGACTCGGCTTGGGGTCGGCCTCGCCACGGCCGAGAACATCCTCGGTGAGGAAGCAATCGCCAATGCCGATGGCTGCCAGCGTGATCAGCGCCAGCTCGTGGGCGTTGCGGGTGAGGATGCCCAGGCGGTAGCCCGCAGCATGCAGCGCACGCACCAGTTCCACGGCGCCCGGCGCCGCCCTGGACGCCACCGCCAGCTCGCGCTCGTGCTCCAGCAGCCAGGCGTGCTTGGCTGCTGCCTCATCCTCCGGCAGCGCAGCCAGGTGGGTGAGGATGTCGTGCTCCTGGGGTATCCCCAGCGCCCGCTTGATCGCCGGGAAATCGTGCACCGCGAGCGTCAGGGTGCCGTCCATGTCGAACACCCAGTGGCGAATCTCTCCCAGTGGCAGGGCAAACGTCATGCCCAGTCCTCGCGGCGACGGATCAGGCCTTCCTGGGTCGAGGAAGCGACCAGCTGGCCGTCACGGTTGAAGATGCTGCCGCGCACGAAGCCACGGCCATTGCCGGCCCAGGGGCTGTCGATGGCATACAGCAGCCATTCGTCCGCGCGCAGGTCGCGGTGGAACCACACGGAATGGTCGATGGTGGCGACCTGCATATCCTTCTGCCACACCGAGCGACCGTGGGGCAGCAGCGAGGTGGTGAGGAAGCCGAAGTCCGAGGCGTAGGCGAGGATGTACTTGTGCAGCGCCGGCACGTCCGGCAGCTTGCCGTCGGCGCGCAGCCAGAGGTACTTGATCGGCTCGCCGACGGTGGGCTCGTAGGGGTCGTTCTGGGTGACCGGGCGGATCTCGATGGGTTTGGGATAGAGCAGTTTGTCGCGGATGCGCTCGGGGAATTTTTCCGCCCCGGCCTTCTTCAGTTCGAGGTCGGTGGGCAGGTTTTCCGGGCCGACCACGTCGGGCATGCTGATCTGGTGCTCGAAGCCTTCCTCGTCGGTCTGGAACGAAGTGCTCAGGGCGAAGATCGGCTGGCCCTTCTGGATCGCCGTGACGCGGCGGGTGCTGAAGGTGCCGCCGTCGCGCACGCGGTCGACCTGGTAGACCACCGGTTTGCTGGCATCGCCCGGGCGCAGGAAGTAGCCGTGCATCGAGTGCACATGGCGTTCCGGCTCGACGGTCTGGCTGGCCGCCGACAGCGCCTGGCCGAGCACCTGTCCGCCGTAGAGCTGGCGGAACCCGAGGTCCTGGCTCGTGCCGCGGAACAGGTTTTCTTCGATCTGCTCCAGGCTCAGCAGAGCCACCAGGTTGTCCAGGATCTGGGTCATGCGCGTTGTTTCCTCAATTGCGGTCTTGCTGAAGTGGGGGTCGGCGTGGCGACGGATAGGCGGGAAGGCTGGTGAGCCGTTCATCCCAGACCGCGCGGCCGATGGTGAAATGATAGAGGCTGACCGGGCAGTCCGGACCACCGCCGAGCAATTCGTCCAGCGCCGGATCGAAATAGCAGCCGATGCCGGTGCCCGACAGGCCCGCCGCTTCGGCTTCCAGATAGAGCAACTGGCCGAGCTGGCCGGCTTCCCAGTACAGGCGCGGGTAAGTCCAGGCGCCCTCGGTCAGCGCGGCGTCGAGGTCGGCCAGCATGGCGAAGGCAACACAACCGTCGCTGGCGATGTCCTGCCCGCAGGAAAGGAACGCCGACAGCCCGCGGGCATCGCCGGAGAGCAGGCGGTACAGCGGCAACCCACTCTCCTCCAGCGCTTGCCACAGGTAATCCTCACGCAAGCCGCCTGCCGCGCGGCCGCTGCGGCCCAGCCAGTACAGGCCCGGTTCCAGGCCCTGGACGCGGTGCACGAACAGCAGCAGGTCGATGCGCGCCGGCTCACCGGTGCAGGCCAAGGGTACCGGCGAGCGCCCGGGCATCAGGCGGCGCAGCCAGGCATACAACAGCTCGGCGTGAATGCCGCTGCGGCCATCCATGGACTGTGCGCTGCGCCGGCGATGGAGGATCGGGCGCAGCGGCAGGCCGGGGTTATTCACAGCCGCCTCGGCTTTCGTTGCCGACCAGTCACAGAGCGGTAGCACGGGGGCGCGACACAGCTGGTGCACGCGCTCCAGCTCCGGCCAGTGGCGATATTCGCGCGACAGGCGATTGGGCGCGCCGGCCAGCGGCAGCTCGGCAAGCCCCTTGAGCAGCGTGCCTGGCAACGGGAACTCGGCAGGGTGTGGCGGGCCGACCCACAGCAGCGCGTCGGCGAATTCGCTTTCGCTGAAACCTTCCCGGTCGAGACCGAGCAGCGCATCCAGCTGCGGCTCGGCGACGCCGCGCAGCAGGCGTACTTGCCAACCCTGGATCGCCGCGGCGATACCCAGGCCGGCCAGCGCGTGGCCGAGGTCGTGATTGCAGTAGCGATAGGCGCGCTCGCCGTACTTCCAGGCTTCGCGCCAGGGAATGCTGGCCAGTGCCAGCAGGAAGCCGCCCGCGGGCAAGGCGCCGTTCAGTTGATCGGCCAGCGGCGCGGGCAGTTCGGCGCGCACCTCCAGCACATGTTCATCGGCGCTGTAGTGCGCCAGCAGTGCAGCGTTATCCACAGCCCCGGAAGGCAGCAGCAGATAGGCTTCGGTCGGGTGCAGGTTGCCGCTGGAGGGGTTGACCCGCAGCGCCCAGCGATTGCCACCGGCCTCCTTCCACGCCGAGATCGCCAGGCTGTCGTAGAGCAGCTGCGAAACGCTGGCAAGGTTCAGCGGCGCCGGTTGGCCGATGGGGCCGCAGAAGGCGTCGTCATAGCCCGGCGACTCTTCCTGCGGCCGCTGCAGCAACTCGATGCAGCGCGCGCCGGCATAGCGGCGAAAGGCGGCCGGCTGGGTCGCCCAGTCGAGTTGGCCGGGGCCGGGGGCAAAGCCCTCCGGGCGATGGCTGCTCAGTGGGTGATAGGCGCGCACGCCGTCTTCCGCCTTCATTGGCGACCAATCCGGTACAGCACATGGGGTCGCAAGGCGTGGCCTTCCGGCAGGCGCGGGTGCTCGAAGTCGCCGGCTTCATCGCGAATCATCCCCAGGCGTTGCATCAAGCCCCGGGACGGCAGGTTGGCCGGTACGGTGAAGGCCACCACTTCCTCCAGCTGCAACTGCTCGAAAGCGAACGCCAGCGCGGCGCGGGCCGCTTCCAGCGCATAGCCCTGGCGCCAGTAGGCGACGTTGAAGCGCCAGCCGATCTCCACCGCCGGCGTGAAGGCGGCCTCGAAGGACACCCGCGCCAGCCCGAGCACGCCGATGAATGCGCCATCCTCGCGGCGCTCGACGATCCACTGGCCGAAGCCATGCTCGTCGAAGTGCACGAGGATGCGTGCCGCCAGCAGGTCGCTCTCCTCGCGGCTCATGCAGGCGGGAAAGTGGCGCATCACCTGCGCGTCGGCGTTCAGCGCAGCGAAGGGTACGAGGTCCTCCGCACGCCAGGGGCGCAGCAGCAGGCGCTCGGTAGTCAGGCTCGGGATATCCATGGTCGGCACCACGCGTCAGCAAAGGTGAGCATGATACCCGGCCACGGGCCAGTAGGAGGCAATCCGTCAGACCAGGCGCAATCGATTCAGCATCGAGCGCCGTCATCTGGTATTTTTCTCCTACCTTCGCTGTCGGTCACTGCCTTGACCGTGCTCACGCAGACAGCCGCGCCGCCCGGGCGCACCTCGAAAAAGACCAAGGAAACCCAATGACGACCTCCACCACCGGACTGCAACGCAGTACGGCTCTGGTGCTTTTCGCCCTTGCTGTCGGCGGCTTCGCCATCGGCACCACCGAATTCGCCACCATGAGCCTGCTGCCCTACTTCGCCCCGGCGCTGGGCATCGATGCCCCCACCGCCGGCCACGTGATCAGCGCCTACGCCCTCGGCGTGGTGGTCGGCGCGCCGCTGCTGGCGGTGCTCGGCGCGCGCCTGCCACGGCGCACCCTGCTGGTACTGCTGATGGCGCTGTTCGCGGTCGGCAACGGCCTCAGCGCCCTGGCGCCGACCTACCACTGGATGCTGCTGTTCCGCTTCATCAGCGGCCTGCCCCACGGCGCCTACTTCGGCATCGCCGCGCTGGTCGCCGCCTCCATCGTGCCGCCGCACCGGCGCACCGTGGCGGTCGGGCGGATGTTCCTCGGCCTCACCGTCGCCACCATCATCGGCGTGCCGCTGGCCAACTGGCTGAGCCAGGCCGTGGGCTGGCGCTGGAGCTTCGCCCTGGTGGCGGCGCTGGGCGTGCTGACCATGATCTGCGTGCGCCTGCTGGCGCCCTACTCGCCCGCCGAGCCGGATTCCAGCCCGCTGCGCGAGCTGGGTGCGCTCAAGCGCGGCCAGGTCTGGCTGACCCTGGGCATCGGCGCCATCGGCTTCGGCGGGCTGTTCGCGGTGTACACCTACCTGGCCGATATCCTCGGCGCCGTCACCCACGTTTCGCCGAGCATCGTGCCGCTGGTGATGGCGGTATTCGGCATCGGCATGACCCTGGGCAACCTGTTCATCCCGGTGCTCGCCGACCGCGCCGTGATGCCCACCGCCGGCGGCCTGCTGGTGTGGAGCGCGGTGGTGCTGGCGATCTTCCCGTTCACCGCAGGGAACATCTGGACCATCTCGATCTGCGTCTTCTTCGTCGGCTTCGGCGGCGCCCTGGGCACCGTGTTGCAGACCCGCCTGATGGACGTCGCCGAAGACGCCCAGGGCCTGGCGGCAGCGCTGAACCACTCGGCCTTCAACTTCGCCAATGCGCTGGGCCCATACCTCGGCGGCCTGGCCCTGGCGGCCGGCTACGGCTGGACCTCGCCGGGCTGGGTCGGCAGCCTGCTGGCCATCGGCGGCTTCGTGCTGTGGTCGGTGTCGGTGGCCAGCAGCCGTGCGGCGAGCCGCAACGCCACGGCCTCCAGCGAAGGCTGAAAAGCAGAGGGCCGGCGCGATGCCGGCCCTTTCGTCTGCGCGCCGCGCCGACGTACCCTGTGCAGCATATTCCCGAGCCGCCGACGCCATGCCGCTGCCCCTGGTCTACCACGACGACTACAGTCCGCCCTTCCCGGACAATCACCGCTTCCCCATGGAGAAGTTCCGCCTGCTGCGCGACCACCTGGTGGACAGTGCGCTGGTCACCGACGAGCAATTGCTGCGCCCGCAACTCTGCCCGGTGGATATCCTGGCCCTGGCCCACGACCGCGATTACATCGAGCGCTACTGCAGCGGCGCGATGGAACGCGAGGAGCTGCGTCGCCTCGGCCTGCCGTGGAGCGAAGCGCTGGCGCGGCGCACGGTACGCGCGGTGGGCGGCTCATTGCTGACGGCAGAACTGGCGCTGCAGAACGGTTTGGCCTGCCACCTCGCGGGCGGCACGCACCACGCGCACCATGACCACGCCTCGGGCTTCTGCATCTTCAACGACCTGGCGGTGATCAGCCTCTACCTGCTGGAAAGCGGCAGGGCCAACCGCGTGCTGATCTTCGACTGCGACGTGCACCAGGGCGACGGCACCGCGCGCATCCTGGAGAACGTGCCGGACGCGGTCACGGTGTCATTGCACTGCGAGAAGAACTTCCCCGCGCGCAAGGCGCACAGCGACTGGGACATTCCCCTGCCGCTGCACCTGGGCGACGCGGACTACCTGAAGGTGGTGCAGGAAGCGCTGGACTATCTGCTACCGCTGTACCAGCCGGATATCGTGCTCTACGACGCCGGCGTCGACGTGCACAAGGACGATGCCCTGGGCTACCTGCAGCTCACCGATGCGGGATTGGCCGCGCGGGACGAGCACGTCATCCGCCGCTGCCTGTCCAGCGACATCCCGGTGCTTGGCGTGATCGGCGGCGGCTATGACAAGGACCGCCACGCGCTGGCCCGGCGCCACGGCATCCTGCACCACAGCGCCGCGCGAGTGGCACGCGAGCTTCAGCTGCTGCGGTAGCGCGAATTGTTGGTGTCCATCCGCGACGGCAGGCGCTGCTGCTCCCAGCGCAGCAGTTCATGCTCCGAGTAGCCCAGCAGCGCAGCGGTCCGGGAACGGCTATCGGCGGCGTAGTGCTTCTCGCAGAAGCGCGCCACCTGCTCCGGCACGTGGTGCTGCAGCAGCTCCTGGGCACGCAGCGGACCTGCATACTGCAGGTAGCGCGGCAGCAGGCGGCTCCAGTTGGTGAACACATAGAGGTTGTGCAGCGCGATCTGTATCGACAGCAACTCGAGTATCCGTTGCTCGAACTTCACTTTCGAACCCTGCAGGTTCTTGTTCAGTCGCACCACCATGTGGGCCACCGCCTCGTTGAGAAGGGTGCGAATCTCCTCGCTGGGAAGGCTGCGGATGACAATGTCGAGGCCATTCACGCGCACGCGGGTGTCGCTGCCCTCCACCCACAGGTGGGCCTCATGAGAGCGAAGGTAATCACGGACTTTCATCGACAATCGGACCAAGGTTGCAAGAGGCCCGCATGCTGATGGATTCACAAAAGCGCCAACATCGGCGCAATCCCGATAACCTGTAGGAATTCTCGCAACCCCCATCATTCAGGGTGCGGAAATCCACTTCCCCAGGCCTGCGGATTTTCCACGACAACGCTGCAGCGGACTGTGGATAAGCGCCGGAGAAGCGCCTGCCGCGCCCGCCCGCACAGGCTTCCGCAGGGCCGGACAAAAAATGCGCAACCGCCCCGCAGCGCCCCTGCGCTAGAATTGCGCCCTTTCCCGCACACCTTCGCCTGGCCCCTGCATGACCGTATCGCGCCCCCTCGCCTCCCGTACCGCCCTCGTCATCGGCGGCGGCCCCGCCGGCCTGATGGCGGCCGAAGTCCTGGCCAGTGCCGGCGTGCAGGTGGAACTGTTCGATGCCATGCCCTCGGTCGGGCGCAAGTTCCTGCTGGCCGGCGTCGGCGGCATGAACATCACCCACTCGGAAGCGCGCGAGCCGTTCCTGTCGCGCTACGGGAAGCGCGCGCAAACCCTGGCGCCGCTGATCGAGGCATTCGACAACCAGGCGCTGTGCGCGTGGATTCATGGCCTGGGCATCGACACCTTCGTCGGCACCTCCGGCCGCGTCTTCCCCAGCGACATGAAGGCCGCGCCGCTGCTGCGCGCCTGGCTCAAGCGCCTGCGCGAAGCCGGCGTGGTCATCCATACCCGCCACCGCTGGCTGGGCTGGGAGGTCAACGGCGCGCTGCTGATCGAAGGGCCGGAAGGCCAACGCAGCGTGACGGCCGACGCCACCGTGCTCGCCCTCGGCGGCGGCAGCTGGCAGCGCCTGGGCTCGGACGGCGCCTGGGTGCCGCTGCTGGCCGAACGGGCTGTGGATATCGCGCCGCTGCGCCCGAGCAACTGCGGCTTCGAGGTGCAAGGCTGGAGCGAGTTCTTCCGCGACAAGTTCGCGGGGGCACCAGTCAAGCCGGTGGCGCTCTCGCTGGATGACGGCGCGCCGCGCCAGGGCGAGTTCGTGGTTACCGCCGGCGGCATCGAAGGCAGCCTGATCTATGCGCTCTCCTCTGCCATTCGCGAGCGAATCGAGCAGGCCGGCAGCGCCACGCTGAAGCTGGACCTGCTGCCCAACCGCAGCCTGGAACAGGTGGCGAAAGCCGTGGCGCAGCCGCGCGGCTCCAAGTCCATGGCCAATCACCTGCGCGGCCGCCTGGGCCTGGACGGTGTGCGCGCCGGGCTGCTGCGAGAGTTGTCCACAGCCGCCGACTATGCCGACCCGCAGCGCCTTGCCGGCCTGATCAAGGCGCTGCCGCTGAGCGTGGTGCGCCCCCGTCCGCTGGACGAAGCCATCAGCAGCGCCGGTGGCGTGACCTTCGAGGCGCTGGACGACTGCCTGATGCTCAAGGCACTGCCGGGCGTGTTCTGCGCCGGCGAAATGCTCGACTGGGAAGCGCCCACCGGCGGCTACCTGCTCACCGCCTGCTTCGCCAGCGGTCGCGCGGCCGGGCGCGGCGCGCTGGACTGGCTCGAAGCACAAGACTGAGCGCTGCACTTCCTGGAACCATAGTGCTAGATTCTCGACTCCCACTCAGGAGTCGCCTGCATGCCGCTGACCTTCCGCCGCGCCCGCCCCGATGACGTCGACGCCGCCATCCCGCTGATCTACAGCGCCGGCCCCGACGCCTTCGACTACGCCTTCGCCCGCCCCGGCCGCAATAGCGCGCAGGACTTCCTGCGCTACGCCTTCGTCCAGGGCGGCGGGCAGTTCGGCTGGCGCCAGCACTGGGTCGGCGAACAGGACGGGCAAGTGGTCGCGGCCGGCACGGTGTTCGGCGGCGAAACGAACCTGGGCTACCTGCTGGCCGCTACGCGGCAGATTCTCGGTTACTTCGGGCTGGGTTCGGCGGGGGTGATCCGCCGCGGCCTGCAATTGGAAAAAATCATCTGCCCGCCGCCCCGGCGGACGCTCTATCTCGCGCACCTGGGGGTGACCCCCAGCCTGCGCGGCGAAGGCCTCGGCAGCCAGCTGATCGAGCACTTCCTGCAGATCGGCCGTGACAGCGGCCTGCCCATGGCGGCGCTGGATGTCTCGGTGGCCAACCCCAAGGCCCAGGCACTCTACGAGCGCTTCGGCTTCGCGGTACAAGTGGAGCGTGTCTCGACGCTGCCGGGGGTCTCCAGCCATCGCTACATGCAGCGCCAGCTCTGAGCTAGACTCGCGGCCAGGCGCCCGCCAGAGGCGCCCGGATCCCGTAGAGAACACCGTCGAGAAGCCTGCTCACGACTTACCAGGAAGGTTGCCCATGAGCACTGCCAGCGTTGAACTGAAAGTCTTCGTCCCCGCCCGCGATTTCGCGCTCTCCCAGCAGTTCTACAAGGACCTGGGATTCCTCTCGCCGTGGAACTCCGAGGAACTCGCCTACTTCCACCATGGCGATCACTGCGCCTTCCTGCTGCAGAACTACTACGTCAAGGAATTCGCCGAGAACCTGATGCTGCACCTGCTGGTGGAGGACGCCGACGCCTGGTACGCCAGCGTGCGCGACGCCGGCCTGGCCGAACGCTACGGCGTGCGCCTCGGCACACCGGAAGACCAGCCGTGGAAGATGCGCGACTTCACCCTGCACGACCCGAGCGGCGTGCTCTGGCGGATCGGGCATAACCTCGACTGACGCGTTCGCACGCGGTGTTCCTGTAGGAGCGGATTCATCCGCGATCCAGCCGCAAGGCCGGCCTGAAACCATCGCGGACAGAGTCCGCTCCTACGAGACGCTTCTGCGCTTGCGTCGGCCCTCACCCTAACCCTCTCCCTAGGGGAGAGGGGACCGTTAGGTGCAGGATGAAACGTCGGCAACAGTCGCACGGACGGCTCCCTCTCCCCCTGGGAGAGGGCTGGGGTGAGGGGAAAGCATCGGCACGAGCTTCCCGAGAAAGACAGTTGCTCCTACCCGGGACCGACCTGAAGTGATTATTTCAGGTACCACCCCCAGGGCTGGTCGGAGATGTACTCGGTCACCTGCTTCACCTCCAGGTAGTTCTCCAGCCCCCACACGCCCAGCTCGCGGCCAATCCCGCTGTGCTTCATGCCGCCCCAGGGCGCCTGGGTGAAGGTGGGCTGCGAACAGTTGACCCAGACGATCCCCGCCCGCAGCCCGTCCGCCACCCGTGCGGCGCGCTGCGGATCGCCGGACATCACCGCGCCGGCCAGGCCGAAGCGGCTGTCGTTGGCCAGGCGCAGGGCCTCGGCCTCGGTCTTGAAGCGCTTCACGCAGAGCACCGGGCCGAAGATTTCCTCGCGCCAGATCAGCGCGTCCTCGGCCGGCTTGTCGAAGATCGCCGGCTCGATGAACCAGCCCTGCTCCAGCCCCGCCGGGCGCTTGCCGCCGGTGAGCAAACGAGCACCACCGGCGCGGCCCTTGTCGACGAAACCGAGCACCTTCTCGTGCTGCCCCTGGCTGACCAGTGGGCCGAGCAGCACGCCCGGCTCCAGCCCGTTGCCGATGCTGATGGCGCGGGTGGCTTCCACCAGCCGCTCGATCAGGCGCGGGGCAATGCCCTCCTGCACCAGCAGGCGCGAGGTGGCGCTGCACACCTGGCCCTGGTTCCAGAAGATGCCGAAGAGAATCCACTCCACCGCCGCCTCGACATCGCTGTCATCGAAGACGATGAAGGCCGACTTGCCGCCCAGCTCCAGGCTGACGTTCTTGATGTCCTGGGCCGCCGCCGACATGATCCGCGAGCCGGTCGGCACGCTGCCGGTGAAGGCCAGCTTGTCCACGCCCGGATGCTGGCTCAGCGGTCCGCCGGCCTCCGCGCCCAGCCCCGGCAGCACGTTCAGCACCCCGGCCGGCAGTCCGATGGCATCTGCGGCGGCGGCCAGTTCCAGCGCGCTCAGCGGCGTCAGCTCGGACGGCTTGAGCACGCAGGTGGCGCCTGCCGCCAGGGCCGGGGCGACCTTCCAGGCCGCCATCAGCAGCGGGTAGTTCCAGGGGATGATCTGCCCGGCCACGCCCACCGGTTCCTGGCGGATACGGCAGCGGAAGCGCTCGTCGGGCAGTGGCAGAATCTGGTCCTGACGCTCGTCCAGTTCCCGCGCCAGGTCGGCGTAGTAGCGGAAGCAGCCGATGGCGTCGGCCACATCCCACTGCGCCTCGGGCAGCGGCTTGCCGTTGTCGCGCACTTCCAGTTCGGCCAACGAGTCCTGGTCGCGTTCCAGTTCGCCGGCCAACGCTTCCAGCCATTCGGCGCGCTCGCTGCCACGGCTCTGCCCCCAGCCACGATTGAACGCGGTACGCGCCGCGCGCACGGCGTGGTCGACGTCTTCCTCGGTGGCCGCCGGCACTTCGCGCAGCGGCTGGCCGGTGGCCGGGTCATAGCTGGTGAAACGGCCGCCCAGGTCCGGCCTGACCCACTGCCCGTTGATGTAGAGCTGCTCGCGCATCCTCGAGTCTCCTTGAAGTCGGCCCTCAGGCGGCCTGAACGCCGGTGCGGCGGTTCTGCAGGTAGCGGGAGGTGAACAGCAGCGCCAGCGAGGCGCAGATGATCACCGTGGAGATGGCGTTGATCTCCGGCGTGATGCCGCGGCGGATCGACGAGAAGATGTAGATCGGCAGCGTGGTTTCCGAGCCGGCGACGAAGAAGGCGATGATGAAATCGTCGAAGCTGAAGGTGAACGCCAGCAGGAAGCCGGCAAGGATGGCCGGGGCGATCTGCGGCAGGGTCACCCGCCAGAAGGTGTCCAGCGGCGGCGCGTAGAGGTCGGCGGAGGCTTCCAGCAGCGACTTGTCCATCGCCTCGACACGGGTGCGGACGATCACCATCACCAGCGCCATGGTGAACAGCGAGTGCGCCGCCACCACGGTGCCGAAGCCCATGTTGAGTTTCGGCAAACCCATGTCCAACAGCACCAGCAGCGGGTTGAGGACATCGAACAGGGTGATGAAGGCGATCAGCGTGGCGATGCCGATGACGATGCCCGGCACGATGATCGCGCAGTAGGTCAGCGCGTCGAACAGCAGGCGCACGCGCTTGCCGACGCGTTGCAGGCCGAACACCGCGAGGGTGCCGAACAACGTGGCGATCAGCGCCGAGCAGAAGGCGATCAGCGCGCTGTTGCCCAGGGCCTCCATGATGAACGGGTTGCCGAAGGCGCGGCCGAACCACTGCACCGAGCAGCACTGGAAGCTCAGCCCGCTGCGCCCGGCGTTGAAGGCGAAGAGCATGATCAGCGCGATGGGCGCGTAGAGGAACAGGTAGACCGAGGTGGAGTAACTGCGCAGCCACATGTCAGAGCACTCCGTCGTTGCGTGAGCCGCCGTAGCGCGCCACGAGTTTCAGGTAGACGCCGATGATCGCCAGCATCATCGCCACCAGGGTCATCGCCACCGCGCTGCCGAACGGCCAGTTGCGTGATTGCAGGAACAGGTCGACCAGTGCGTTGCCGACGAAGAACACCTTGCCGCCACCGAGGATCGCCGGGATCAGGAACTCGCCCATGAGCAGGATGAACACCAGCATCACCCCGGTGATCACCCCCGGCGCGGACAGCGGCAGGGTCACCCGGCGGAAGGTCTCGAAGGCGCTGGCACCGAGGTCGCCGGAGGCTTCCAGCAGGCGCTTGTCGAGCTTCTCCAGGGTCACGTAGATGGGGAACACCATCAGCGGCAGGTAGCCGTAGACGATGCCGATCAGCACCGCATAGGGCGTGTTGATCAGGCGCACGTCGGCGATGCCGAAGCTCTCCAGCAGCGCGGGAATGCCGCGGCCGCTGAGGATGAAGATCCAGGCGTAGGTGCGGATCAGGAAGCTGGTCCAGAACGGCACGATGACCAGCGTGAGCAGCAGCGACTTGTTGCGCCGCACCTTCACCGCCAGGAAGTAGGCCAGCGGGTAGGCTGCCAGCAGGCAGGCCAGGGTGCCCAGCGGCGCCAGGGTAAGAGTGTTCCAGAAGGCCTGGGCGCGGGAACCGAGGTTCAGGTAGTTCTCCAGCGTCAGGCCGCCGCCGTAGCCGCCCACGGCGCTGCGCTCGCCGAAGCTGAAGACCAGGATGATCACCAGCGGCATCAGCAGTAGCAGCAGGAACCACAGGGTGGACGGCAGGAGCAGCAGGAGCGTGACGCGCCGGCCGAGGCTTTTCGCGCGCGAGACCGCGGGCGTCGCCTGGGTCTGTGGCAACGGGGCGCTGACAGCGATGTTCATGTTCGATTCCCTACGCATGGAGTTACGCAGTTCCCCTGTAGGAGCGAGGGGGCGCCTAGCCCTTGCTCGCGAAAGAATTCACCGGCATCTCGGGAGCTGGGCGGTTCGCGAGCAAGCTCGCTCCTACAGAGAGACCTTCCTCAGGCGGCCTTGAAGCGCGCCATCAGTTCGGCGCGCACCGGGCTGGTGAGGGTCGCCGCGGCGCCGAACTCCAGCGGTGACAGACGCTCGGCTGCCGGGTACATGATCGGGTCGTCGAGCATCTCCTTGGAGAGCAGCGCGTCGACGCGCTTGTCGCCGCTCGGGTAGCCGTGGGAGAGCACCTCCAGCTTGTTGTGCTGCGGGTCGAGCAGGTAGTTGATGAACGCGTAGGCGGCATCCTTGTGCTCGGCGCTCTTGGGAATGGCGAAGAAGTCGCTCCAGATCTCGCCGCCTTCCTTGCCCAGCACGAACGTCATGTCCGGGTTGTCGCGGTGCAGCTGGGAGGCGTCGCCGGTCCAGGCCATGGCCATCCAGGCATCGCCGTTGCGCAGCGAAGGCTGGATGTCGGAGTTGATCGCGAACAGGTGCGGCTTGGCCTGGATCAGCAGCTTCTCGGCCTCGGCCAGTTCCTTCGGGTCCAGCGAATTGAAGCTGTAGCCGTAGTACTTGAGTGCGTTGCCGATGGCGGTGAGCTGGTAGTCGTGGACGATGGTGCGGCCCGAGGCGCTGGTCAGGGTGAGGTCCCAGAACTGCTTCCAGGAATCCGGGCTGCCCTTCACGCGGCTGGCGTCATAGACGATGCCGGTGGTGCCCCAGTTCTTCGGCACCGCGTAGACCTTGCCGTCCACCGTGCCCTGGGCCATGAAGCGTTCCTCGAAGGCCTTGGGGTCGAAGTTGGGGATGCGCGACAGGTCCAGCGGCTCGATCAGCCCGAGCTGCACGTAGGTGCTGATGGTGTAGTTGGTCGGCACGAAAACGTCCCAGCCGCTGCCGCCGGCCTGCAGCTTGGCGAGCATCTCCTCGTTGGAGCCGAACACGTTCATCTGCACCCGCGCGCCGGTGGCCTTGGCAAAGGCGTCGAAGTTTTCCTGGCTGTGGTAGTTGGGCCAGGTGGCCAGCGCCAGGCGGTCACCGATATTGCTGCCCTCGGCCGCGTAGGCCTTGCCGGTCAGCAGACCGGGAGTGTTGGCGGCGACCACCGCCATCGCCAGCCCCAGCCCGGTCTTGCCGAGAAAGTCGCGCCGCGTGATGGAGCCGTTTTCCCAGCTGCGCATGGTCTTGATGAAGCTCTTCTTGTCCATCTTCACTCCCCGCCTGTCTGCTGATTGTCGTTATGCTTGGATCGTCGGGCTGAGCCCGGCTCAAAGGGCCATGGCCAGGCCACTGGCCTGGTTCCAGCCGACCTGCACCGGCGCGCCGTGCTCGAAGGCTTCGGCCTCGCCGCCGGCCTTGCGCGGCACACGCACGCAGACGATGCCGAAGGCGTCGGTACGCACGCGGTATTCGATGAGGTTGCCCAGGTAGATGCGGTCCTCGACGCGGCCCTTCAGGCGCACTTCGCGCTGCAGTTCCGAATCGACGGCGGCGATGCCGACCAGCTCGGGGCGCACGGCGATGCAGCCTTCGGCCTGGAGCGCGAGCGAGGGGCCGGTCGGCGTCGGTGGGCTGCTCAGTTCCAGCCCGGCCGGCGTGCCCAGCACCACGCGGCCGCCATCGAGGCGGCGGACGGTGCCGGCGAACAGGTTGGACTCGCCGATGAAGTCCGCCACGTAGCGGCTCGCCGGGGTCTCGTAGAGGGCTTCGGGAGTGGCGGTCTGGATGATCAGGCCGTCCTTCATGATGCTGATGCTGTCGCTCATCGACAGCGCTTCTTCCTGGTCGTGGGTGACCAGCACGAAGGTGATGCCGACCTCGCGCTGCAGGCGCAGCAGCTCGGACTGCATTTCCTTGCGCAGCTTGCGGTCCAGCGCCGCCAGCGGCTCGTCGAGCAGCAGCACGGTGGGCTTGTTCACCAGGGCGCGGGCCAGCGCCACACGCTGTTGCTGGCCGCCGGAAAGCTCGTGGGGCTTGCGCGTGCCGAAGCCGGACAGGCGCACCATCTCCAGCGCCTCGTCGGCCATGCGGCGCTGCTGCGCGCGATCCGGGCGCGGCGTACGGTAGCGCAGGCCGTAGGCGATGTTCTCGGCCACCGTCAGGTGCGGGAACAGCGCGTAGTGCTGGAACACCATGTTCACCGCACGCTGGTGCGCCGGCACTCCGGCCACTGCCTGGCCGGCCAGCAGGACTTCGCCTTCGCTGGGCTGCTCGAAGCCGGCGATCATCCGCAGGGTGGTGGTCTTGCCGCAGCCGGAGCTGCCTAGGAAGGAGTGGAAGGCGCCGCGCTTGACCTTGAAGCTCAGCCCGTTGACCGCCGGCACGCTGCCGTAGCGCTTGACCACGTTACGGAACTCGATATCGACATCCTGACCGCTTTCCATCACCGCGCTCCCACCTTGTTCTTGTTGGTGGTCACGCTAACAACCGGGGTTTCGGGGTGTATATATCCCTCGGGGGATAGATGGCGGGATTGGATCGTGCCTACCGAATCAAAAGCCCCTCACCCTAACCCTCTCCCGCGAGCGGGAGAGGGGACTATTCAGCGCAGGATGAAACCTTTTGCTTCAGCCGGCATGGACGGCTCCCTCCCCCTCAGGAGCGGGGCGCGCAGCCAGGGCTGGGGTGAGTGAAAGACAGCAGTACGGAGCGTACCTGTAGGAGCGAGCTTGCTCGCGAACGAGCTTCCAGCAACTCCGGTGGTGATCGGTTCGCGAGCGAGCTCGCTCCTACGAAGAGCCGTGCACTCAGCGACGTAGGGCGCATAACGCCCCAGGCGTTATCCGCCGCCTGCAGCGTAACCAGAGGCAATGGCGGATAACCGTGAACGGTTATTCGCCCTACGGGTTGCCGACACTCAGCCCGCCGCGCGCATCCCACCCGCAACGTCACGCCCCGCCAGCGACGTAGGGCGCATAACGCCCCAGGCGTTATCCGCCGCCTGCAGCGTAACCAGAGGCAATGGCGGATAACCGTGAACGGTTATTCGCCCTACGGGTTGCCGACACTCAGCCCACCGCGCGCATCCCACCTGCAACGTCACGCCCCGCCAGCTCGCGGATGAACAGCCCGAGCAGCTCCGACTGGCTGCCGATGCCGAGCTTGGCGTAGAGGTTCTTGCGGTGGATCTTCACAGTGCCGGGGCTGATATCCAGTTGCTCGGCCACCGAGGCGCTGGAGTGGCCGCGCAGCAGCAGCTGGACGATTTCCTGCTCGCGGGGCGTGAGCAGCTGGGCGCCGAACTGGTCGAAGGCTTCGCGGATCTGGTAGTCCAGGTCCTGCGCCGGGCGTGGTTGCGCGCGGCGCAGCTCCCAGGCCTCGCGCACCACCTGCTCGACCACCGGCCGCGCACATTCGAGCAGCTGCATCTCGTCGCGGCTGTAGGCGGGGCTGGAGGTCTTGCGCATCAGCGAGAGCACCGCGGTGGCGCAATCGGCCAGGTCGATGAAGAAGGCAATCTCCTCGGTCAGGCCGGTCTGCTGGTAGTAGGTCTGGTAGTACTCGCCGACGTAGAAGTGGTCCGGCGCAAACTGCCGCAGGCGCCACAGCCCCGGTGCCTGGTGGCGGGTACAGGCGAGGTAGAAGGGATCGAGCAGGTAGGGACCGACCTGGTAGTCCTCGACGTAGACGTGGCGGATGTCGGCCGGGAAGGTATCGAACAGGTCCAGTGGCCGGTGGTTGCCTTCGTAGACGAAGAGCACGAAGTTATCCACCGCACAGACCTGCTGCAGCCACTGGCTGAGGCCGAGCAGGCGCGGACGACCGGCGGCCAGCGGGAGCAGATGGGCGACTCCGCCGGTCCAGGCTTTGAGTTCCTTGTGGCGCATGGGCTGTCGTTCTTGTTGTGTGCGCGATGGGCACACTATAGGCGTTCGGGATTCCACACGGAAATGCAGCTTTTGCGCCACACCCCGCAAGGCCCCGCCACGCCTGGCGGCAGCCCCCGACTCAGCCCTCGGCGGCGCACCGCGATGAAGCAGACGCGCGCCTTAACGGCTCAGGGGCGGCGACCGCCCTTGCCGCCCGGCTTTCCAGCAGGCGACTTGCCAGACGGAGACTTGCCGCCTGCCGGTTTTCCGCCAAGACCGAACCCCGGCGCCTTGCGCACCGCCTTGACCTGCGGCTTGTCGTCCAGCAGCGAGCCCAGGTGCACCTTGCCCGGCTTGCCTTCGGGCACCTTGGGTTGCTTGGGCTTCTTCGGCTTTCTGGTTATCTGGCCGCCAGGAGCGGTGACGGGCACCCGATGCTCCGCCTCGAAGCCATCTTCTTCCTGGCGCTGCAGGGTCTGGCCGATCAGCGTCTCGATGGCCGCCAGCTGCTGCACCTCGTCCGCGCAGACCAGCGAGATCGCCTGCCCGCTGGCCCCGGCACGGCCGGTACGACCGATACGGTGCACGTAGTCTTCGGGGACGATGGGCAGGTCGAAGTTGACCACCAGTGGCATCTCCTCGATATCCAGGCCACGGGCGGCGACGTCGGTGGCGATGAGGAAGTCCACTTCGCCGGCCTTGAACCGCGCCAGCGCGCGCAGGCGCGACGGCTGCGGCTTGTCACCGTGGATCGAGTCGGCGCGGATGCCTTCCTTCTGCAACTGGCCGACCAGCTCGTCGACGCCCTTGCGGGTCTTGGCGAACACCAGCGCCTGGCGCCAGCCCTGCTCGCGCAGCAGGTGCAGGAACAGCTCGGCCTTGCGCTTCTTGTCGACGGTGACCAGGTGCTGCTTCACCGTCTTCGCCGCCGTGTTGCGTGGCGCCACGTCGATGGTCAGCGGGTCGCGCAGCAGCTCGCGGGCCATCTGGCGGATGGCGTCGGAGAAGGTCGCGGAGAACAACAGCGTCTGCCGGCGCCGGGGCAGCGCGGCGAAGACTTCATCCAGCTCGCGGGCAAAGCCCAGGTCGAGCATGCGGTCAGCTTCGTCGAGCACCAGGGCCTGGAGCTGGGTGAACTTCAGGGCGTTCTGCCGGTACAGGTCGAGCAGGCGACCAGGTGTGGCCACCAACACGTCGACGCCCTTGCGCAGCTTCATCATCTGCGGGTTGATGCTGACCCCGCCGTAGGCCACGGCGGTGCGCAGCGGCACGTGCTGGCCGTAGGCGCGGAAACTCTCGTGGACCTGCTCGGCCAGCTCGCGGGTCGGCACCAGCACCAGCGCACGGATCGAGTTGGCCGCCACCTGCGGGCCTTCCTGCAGCAGCTTCTGCAACAGCGGCAAGGCGAAGCCGGCTGTCTTGCCGGTGCCGGTCTGCGCAGCGGCGAGCAGGTCGCGACCCTTGAGCACCGCGGGAATGGCCTGGGCCTGCACCGCCGTCGGGTTCTGGTAGCCGAGCCCGTCGAGGGCGCGCAGGAGGGGATCGATCAGGCCGAGGTTGGCGAAGGTCATGGAGCGCTCGCAATACGAATTCGGAATGGGCGGCATTGTAGCCGCAAGGATCAGGAGCGCAGCAGCAGCCCGCCCTCGATGGGCACGTAGCGACTGGCCGCGCGGATCAGCGCCTGGGCGGTGAGGCCCGGCACGCCATAGGCGGTGGCATCGGTGCCGCCGGCGCGGACGCGCTCGAGCAGCAGGTCGAAATCGCCGTCACCGGAGGCCAGGACGATCTCGTCCACGTTCGGCGCAGCGTCGAGGATGTCGATGGTGATGCCCACGTCCCAATCGCCCTTGGCCGAGCCATCGGCGCGCTGGATGTAGGGCTTGAGCTTCACGGTGAAGCCGAGCTTGCGCAGGATCTGCTGGAACTGCTGCTGCCTGGCATCGCCGCGGTCGATGGCATAGGCGTAGGCCTGGACGATAGTGCCCTGGGCACTCAGCTCGGCCCACAGCGCGGCGTAGTTGAAGTGGCAGCCGTAGGCCTGACGCACGGTGTAGTAAAGGTTCTGCACGTCGGCGAACAGGGCGATGGTCTTCAACGGTGACTCCGGGACACGAACAGCGGGGGCGCATTATCGGCAGTGCGCGCGGCCCCCGCCAGTCCCGGCGGGCGGGATCAGCTGAACATGTCGCCGTCGTCACCGCCGAAGAAGCCGGAATCGTCGCCGAAGCTGCCACCGTCGTCATAGTTGGCGTCACTGAAGTTGCTGTCGGCATAGCGGTCGCCGCCGCCGAAGGAGTCGTCCGTCTGCGAGTCATCGAAGCTCGAAGGCTCCGGCTGCACCGGCTGTTCCTGGATCACTTCGACGATTTCCTGCGGCTGGTTGTGGTGGAACATGCTGGTCAGCAGGTCCGCCACCATCACCCCGCCAGCTACGCCCGCCGCAGTCTGCAGGGCGCCACGCAGGAAGCCGCCGCCCTGCGGTGCGGCCTGGGCCGGCTGGGCAGGCCTGAAGTCGTTCGGGTTGCTGGCGCCGGGGTTGTTCGCGTAGGCCGCATTGCCGCCGGGTTGCGAGAAGCGCGTCTGGCCCCAGCCGTCCGGGCGTTGCTGCGCTTGCGCCGGACGCTGCTCCTGGCTCTGCCCGCCGCCGAACAGCCCGGCGAGGAAGCCGCCGCTGCTCGGGCGCTGCTCCTGCGCCCGCGCCTGCTGCGCTTCCAGTTCCTTGACGCGCTGGTCCAGGCGCTTGATCGCCGCTTCCTGGATCAGCATCGCCTGGGCCATGTAGTACGGCGCGGCAGGCTGCTGCACCAGGTGCCTGTTGATCTGCGCCTCGGCATCGGCGTCGCGGGGCGCGGTCTGCGCTTCGGCGTCGCGCAGGCGGGCGAACAGACCATCGATCAGGGATTGCTCTTCGGAATTCATGGCAGGCCTCGAGTGAGCGGGTGAATCAAAACGGATCGCTGTAGCGAAACATTGGATCGGGTCGGAAAAAAACAAGTTCCGGTCGCAGAATTCTCGCGCCTTCTATCTGAGGGTTTGCTTAAGTTAGAGTCGAAGCCCTCGGACAGTATCGGGTTACTGATGAATCCCCTTTCCATCCTTCGCGACACCTGGTTCTTCTTCTCCCGTCACCTCGGCATCCTGGTGCCACTGTGCCTGCCGTGGATCGTCATCGAGACGCTGGTGCAGCAGCAGATCAACGTCGCCGCCGGCCCGCAGAACATCGCCCCCTGGGGCATGGCCGCGGGCCTGGTGTTCTATCCGATCTACACCGCCAGCCTGATTCTCTACATGATCGACACCGGCGAAGGCGTGCAGCGCAGCGTGCGTGAGCTGTGGAGCGCCGCGCTGCGCCTGTGGCCGGCCTTCGCCCTGCTCTCGGCGATCAGCTCGCTGCTGATCGTGATCGGCCTGTACCTGATGGTGCTGCCGGGCATCTTCGTGATGGTCAAGCTGGCCTTCGCCGAGTTTCTTCTGGTACAGCGCGGCCGCGCGCCCATCGATGCGATGCGCGAAAGCTTCAGCCTGACCACCGGGCACTTCTTCCTGCTGCTGATGACCTCCCTGGCCATCCTTGCCCCGGTGTGGATCGCCGAGAACTGGATCGCCGAGGCCAGCCAGGACGCGCCGCTGCTCAGTGTCGCACTGCACTCGCTGAGCGGGTTCTTCCAGCTGCTGCTGACGGTGGCCGCCTACCGCATCTTCATCCTGCTCGGCCGCGAGGCCGCCTGAGCGGCAGCACGTCGAAACAAATACCCCGGCACGTCGCGGGCCGGGGTTCTACGCTGGAGTCTCCTTTCCCCGAGTATGGAGACTCGCCGTGAGCGACTTCCCGCCCAGCTGCCTTTCGCACATTTCCATCGGCACCAACGATTACCCGCGCGCCAAGGCGTTCTACGACGCCGTGCTGCCAACCCTGGGCTGCCGGCAGATCATGGAGCACCCCGGCGCGGTGGCCTTTGGCCGCGAGTTCCCCGAGTTCTGGCTGCAGACGCCTATCGACGGGCGCCCCGCCAGCGTCGGCAACGGCACGCACTTCGGCTTCATGGCCAACTCCCGCGCGGAAGTGGACGCGTTCTATCGCGCCGCGATAGCCGCCGGCGCCACCGACGAAGGCGCCCCCGGCCCGCGCCCGCTGTATGGCGACCCTTACTACGGCTGCTTCATCCGCGACCTCGACGGGCACAAGATCGAGGCATCGTTCTGGGACATGGCCCTGGCCGGCGGTGGTTTCGACACGCACTCGCATTGAGCGCAGGAGCGGTCTGTCCCCGATTGGCCTCGGCGCGAAGTGAAATCGATCGCGGACAAAGCCCGCTCCTACCCATCGCTCAGGCACCGCGCTCCGGGCCGGCAAAGAACCTGTAGGAGCGAGCTTGCTCGCGAACCCGCACCGCTCTGACGTCGCCGATGAATCCGTTCGCGAGCAAGCTCGCTCCTGCGAAAAGCTACTGCCCCGGCCTGAGCCCCGACATCTTCGGCACCAGCAGTTTCTCGAACAGCCGCGGGAAGAAGCGCGCCAGCAGGCGCGCCCGCCAGTTGACGTTGGACAGCACCAGCAATCGCCGACGGCGCACCGCGCCCTGGTAGATCGCCTCGGCGACGTCGCGTGGCGAGGCGACTTCCGCGCCCAATACCACCGCCGGCTGGCGGATCACCGAGCCGTCGCCGACCAGCGCATTCTTGCGCAGGTCGGTGGCAGTGAAGCCCGGGCAGGCCAGGGTGATTGCTACACCGGTGCCGCCCAGCTCCATGCGCAACGTGTCGAACAGCCCGTGCAGCGCATGCTTGCTGGCGTTATAGGCGCTGCGATAGAGCAGCGGGGCGAAGCCGGTCAGCGAGCTGAGCACGACAATCTGCCCGTGCCGCGCCAGCAGGCTGGGCAAAGCCGCCTGGGTGCAATGCAGCGCGCCATAGAAATTCACCGCCATCACCCGCCGGAACACCGCCAGCTCGGTCTCGATGAACAGGCTGCGGTGGGTAATCCCGGCGTTGTTCACCAATACGTCGATGCCGCCGAAGCGCTCGACCGCCAGCACCACCGCGCGCTCCACGGCCTCCGCATCGGCGATGTCGCAGCGCAGGCCGAGTGCCTCGACGTTCAGGTGTTCGCGCAGGTGCTGCACCAGGCTGTCCAGCGCAGCCTGGTCAAGGTCGAGGATCACCGGGTGCGCGCCGGCCTGGGCGAAGCGCAACACCAGGGCGCGACCGATGCCGGAACAGCCGCCACTGACCAGCACCACCTTGTGCCGATAAGCGGAGTGGGAAAAGCGTGTGCGGGGCATGGCGATCTCCCAAAGCCCGCAGGGCGCGAGTGCAGCGTCTTGCGAACTACATCTCACAAGGTTTCAGGATAATTCCCACAAGGAACGCAGAGATGAAATACAAAGCCACAGCCACTATCCTCTGGCCCCAACAAGCATAGCCCCTGGTCACCCATGAGCCTCTCGCTTCGCCGTCGCGCCCTGTTCCTGCTGTTCATCGCCCTGCTGCTCGCCATCACCGCCGCGGCCTGGCTGCTGGCCTGGCATCCGCCCGGGCGCGAAACGGTCGCCGCGCAGTGCCGCGCGCCCGCGCCGCAACTGCTGCCTGGCCAGGCACTCAAGGTGATGACCTGGAACGTCCAGTACCTGGCCGGCAAACGCTACATTTTCTGGGACGACCTGCCGGACACCACCGGCCCCGACGACAGCCCCAGTCCCGAGGACATCGCCTACAGCCTCGACGAAGTGGTGCGGGTGATTCGCGATGAAGCGCCGGACATCGTCCTGCTCCAGGAAGTGGACGACGGCGCCGCCGCCACCGGCAAGCAGGACCAGCAGGCGCTGATCGGCGACCGCCTGAGCGACCTCTATCCCTGCTCGATGGCTGCCTTCGACTGGAAGGCGCGCTTCGACCCCAATCCCCACGTGTTCGGCAGCGCCGGGCGCAAGCTGGTGACCTTCAGCCGCTTCCAGATCAGCCACGGCGAGCGCATTGCCCTGCCACAGCGCTCATCCATCCCGCTGCTACGTCTGTTCGCCCCGCAACCGGCGCTGCTGCAGAGCGACCTGCCGATTCGCGGCGGCGGCCAGCTCAGCGTGATCAACACGCGCCTGGAACGGCCCAACGGCGACGACACCCCGCAGCGCCAGGTGGAAGCCGTCGAAGCCCAGTTGAGCACCCTGCAGGCCGCCGGTCGGCCGTGGCTGCTGGGCGGCGACCTCGGCCTGCTGCCCCTGGGCCAGTACCCGTACCTGCCGGAAGTCCTGCGTGCGCCCTACCGCGCCAACAGCGAGCTGAACCTGCTGGCGGCGCGCTTCCCGGTTGTCCCGGCGGTGGAGGAGTCCAGTGGCGCGGCCCAGGCGGACTGGTACACCCACTTCCCCAACGACCCGCGCGTGCACCAGCCCGACCGCACCCTCGACTACCTGTTCCACAGCCCCAGCCTGAGCCGCCTGGACGCCGCCGTGCGCAGCCACGACACCCTGCGCATCTCCAACCACCTGCCGCTTTCCGCGCGCTTCCTGCTGCCCCACTGAGCATTACGGCACATCGCCACTGGTGGCAACTGGACAACCGCGGCACTGCGGTCGCATGCTCGGCTCGCTTCGAACAAAAACGATAACGAGCACACCAGGCCATCCATGCATTTGAGCCGTCTCGCCGGGCTGATCATCGCCCTCTTCTGCCTCAACGCCAGCGCCGTCGACAGGCCCACGCTGGCCGACCGCCTACCGCATCCGCTACCCGCGCTGACCGTCGGCTACTACGAATTCCCGCCCTACACCTACACCGCTGCGGACGGCAGCACCCGCGGCAGCGGCGCTGAAATGGTCCGGCGCATCCTGCTCAAGGCCGGCTACCGCGCCGACTTCCGCCCACTGCCCAGCGCCCGCCTGTACCTCGGCCTGCAGGACGGCAGCGTGCAACTCTGGGCCGGCGCACCGGGCAAGCAGGAACTGGCGGGCAGCACCCTGGAGTGCGAGCGCGTGCTCGGCCATGTCGAGTTGAATCTCTACCGCAGGCCCGCGCAGCCGTCGCCGAAAGTCCCCGAGGGCCTGACCGGCAGCCGGGTCATCCTGATCAGCGGCTACAGCTACTGGCGACCGATCACCGACCTGCTCGCCGACCCGAAGCTGAAACTGGAACTGCACCGCACCAGCACCCATACCGCAGCCCTGCAGATGCTCGAGCGTGGCCGTGGCGACTACCTGATCGACTACCAGACTCCGGTGGAACAGGCACGCCGGGAGCTGAACATGGCACCGCTGGCCTTCGACAACCTGTACAGCGTGCCGACCAAGCTGATCGTCTCCCGCCATGCGCCCGGCGCCGAAGCGCTGCGCGCACAGCTGGACCAGGCCTACGACGAATTGCAGGCAGCGGGTTACGAGATGAAATTGCCCTGAATCCTGAAAACGGCACGCCTGTAGGAGCGAGCTTGCTCGCGAACAATCCTCGCCCCAACACCACCGGGGAATCCGTTCGCGAGCAAGCTCGCTCCTACAGAAAAGCCGTTCTGTGGAGCTTGAACCCTGGGTAGGAGCAACTGTCTTCTTCAGGTCAGTCCGTGCCGGTGATTCCCCCTCACCCCAGCCCTCTCCCTTGGGGAGAGGGGGCAGATTGCGCCGGCTGAGGCCATGGTTTCATCCTGCGCCGAACGGTCCCCTCTCCCTCTGAGCGGGGCGCGCAGCCAGGGTTAGGGTGAGGACGCCCCCTGCGCCGAGGTTATCCCGTAGGAGCGGACTCCGTCCGCGATCGACTCCCCGCCACTCCCCGACATCACGGATGACCTGTAGGAGCGAGCTTGCTCGCGAACCCAATACGCTACAGAGCCTTGTTCGCGAGCAAGCTCGCTCCTACCCAAGGCGCAGCGCCATCCTCAGCTCTTTCGCGGCTTCGCCCGCGCCGTGGGCTCGGCGATCAGCGGGTCGTCCGGCCAGTAGTGCTTCGGGTAGCGCCCCTTCAGGTCCTTCTTCACCTCGGCGTAGGTGCTACGCCAGAAGTTGGCCAGGTCCTGGGTCACCTGCACCGGCCGCTGCGCCGGAGATAGTAGATGCAACTTCACCGCCACACGTCCCTGGCCAATGCGCGGCGTATCGGCCAGACCGAACAGCTCCTGCAGGCGCACCGCGAGCACCGGCGGGAACTCGCTGTAATCCAGGCGAATGTTCGAGCCCGAAGGCACCTGCAACGTGCGCGGCGCCAGTTCATCCAGGCGTTGCGGCAATGGCCAGGGCAGCAGCGCATGGAGAATCCCACTCAACTCCAGGTTGCCGAAATGCGAGAGTCGCGACACCTTGCCCAGATACGGCAACAGCCAGTCTTCCAGCGAATCCAGCAGCGCGGCATCGCTGACGTCCGGCCACTCGCTCTCGCCCTTGCCGTCCAGATCGAGCCGCCGTAACAAGGCGATGCGCGCTTGCCACTGCCGCAGCTCCGGCGTCCACGGCAACAACTCCAGGCCCTTGCGGCGCACCAGCCCTAGCAAAGCGCGGCTGCGGGCTTCGGCGTCGAGATTGGGTAGCGCCTCGGTGGACAGCACCAGCTCGCCGACCTTGCGCTGACGCTCGGCGCGCAACACGCCTTCACGCTCGTCCCACTCCAGCTCGTCGTGGACGCTGACCTGCTCGGCGAGAATCGACTCGAACAGCGCCGGCTCCAGCGCCGCCGCCAGGTAGATGCGCTCCTCGCGCTGGCCCTGGCGGCTGCCGAGGTCGGCGATCACCAGCCAGGCTTCCTTCATCAGCGCATCCGGCTCACCGAACAGCGCGGCGCGGCCGTTGGCCAGGCGGTACTCACCGCCACCGGCGCGGCGCTGGCGGGCGATGCGGTCCGGATAGGCGAAGGCCAGCAGGCCGCCGAGCCAGCGCGGATGTTCCGGGTCGACCACCGGTTCACGGGCGGGCCCCCGCAGGTAGCCCTTGAACTGCCGCGCCAACTGGCGAACCCGTTGCACTGCCCCACGGCTCGCGCGCTGGCCGCTCTGCTCGCCGGCCAGTAAAGCGATGCGGTGATGCAGGTCGGCGTCGTTGCCGCGCAGGATGTCGCGTTCGCCCAGCAGGGCGGCCAGATCACAGGCCAATTGTCCCAGCCCCAAGGCGTGGCCGCGCAGCAGCAGGTGGGCGATTCGCGGGTGCGCCGGCACCTCGGCCATGGCCTGGCCGTGGGGCGTCAGTGCTCCCCCGCCGCTGCGCGAGGCCAGCGCGCCGAGACGCTCCAGCAGGTCCTGGGCCTGCGCATAAGCGGCAGCAGGCGGCAGGTCGAGCCAGGCCAGCTCCTGCGGAGCGACGCCCCAGCGAGCCAGTTGCAGGGCCAGGCCAGCCAGGTCGGCCTGGAGAATTTCCGCCGCGCCGTAAGCCGGCAGTTGCTCGTGCTGCGCCTCGGACCACAGGCGATAACAGGCGCCCGGCTCCAGGCGTCCGGCACGGCCGGCGCGCTGGGTAGCAGAGGCACGGGAGATGCGCTGGGTGTCCAGGCGGGTCATGCCGCTACCCGGATCGAAGCGCGGCACCCGCGCCAGCCCCGCGTCCACCACGACACGCACGCCGTCGATGGTCAGGCTGGTTTCGGCGATATTGGTCGCCAGCACCACCTTGCGCTTACCGGCCGGCGCGGGCTCGATGGCGGCGCGCTGGGCGTCGAGGTCGAGTTCGCCGTGCAGCGGACAGATGAGTATTTCGGGGCGACCGGCCAATGCCTCGCCCAATTGATCGGCAACGCGGCGAATCTCCGCCTGGCCGGGCAAGAACACCAGCAGGCTGCCGGGCTCGTCGGCCAGCGCCTGCTGCACCGTCTGCACCACGCGCGGCTCGATGAACTCACCGGCCTGCCACGGCCGGCCCCAGCGGATATCCACCGGGAACATGCGGCCCTCGCTGCGCACCACCGGGGCGTCGTCCAGCAGCGCGGACAGGCGCTCACCCTCCAGAGTCGCGGACATCACCAAAACCTTGAGCGGCGGCTCATCGCGCAGCAGCGCGCGGCCGTTGAGGGTCAGGGCCAGCGCGAGATCAGCATCCAGGGAGCGCTCGTGGAATTCGTCGAAGATCACCAGGCCGACGCCTTCCAGCGCCGGGTCATCCTGCAGGCGGCGGGCGAGGATGCCCTCGGTGACCACCTCGATGCGCGTCTTCGGGCCGACCCTGCTGTCCAGGCGGATGCGGTAGCCGACGGTCTCGCCGACCTTCTCGCCCAGTTCGCTGGCCAGCCGCTCAGCCGCGGCACGGGCGGCCAGGCGGCGCGGCTCCAGCATCAGGATCGACTGCCCGGCCAGCCAGCCCTCGTTCAGCAGCGCCAGCGGCACGCGAGTGGTCTTGCCGGCGCCGGGCGGCGCTTCCAGCACCACCTCGTGGCGCTCGGCCAGGGCCTGGCGCAGCTCGGGGAGAACGCTGTCGATGGGTAGGGCGATCATGCCGGCTCCTGGAACTCGAGTGTCATAAGGCGGTAACCCGGCTTGCGCGGGGGGCGGCGATTATAGCGGGCGAACCAGGCTGCCAACTCGGCAGTCATAGAAGCAACCAGAACGCTGACTAGTGCGAAACTGCCAGCAGCTGTTCAGGACTCGTTGTTATAGTTGTCCGCATCATCCTCCCGGAGGTTTTCCATGCGTCTTGCCACCCGTGTGTCCTGCGCCGTTCTGAGCGCCGCCCTGTTCAGCCAGCTGACCGCCTGCGGCACCCTGTTCTATCCCGACCGTCGCGGCCAGATCGACGGCCGCATCGACCCGGCCATCGTCGCCTTCGACGCCATCGGCCTGTTGTTCTACATCATCCCTGGGCTGATCGCCTTCGGCGTAGACTTCGCCACCGGCGCGATCTACCTGCCCGATGCGAAGTACTCCGTCGCGCCGGAAAAGCTCAAGGATGCCGTGGGTGAAGACGGCAGCGTGGACAAGGCTAAACTCAAGGCGATCCTCGAGCGTGAAACCGGCCGCAGCCTGCCCCTGGACGACCCGCGTCTGATCCAGCGCAGCGGCAGCCTCCAACAACTCGCCAGCCTGGGCCTGCGCCCGGAGGCCTGATATGCACGGCGCTCTCGCTTCACACCTTCAGCAACTCCTGGCGTACCACCAGTGGGCCTACGAACGCATCCTGGAGGCTGTCGCGCCCCTGGATGAAGAGGCCTATCGCGCGCCGCGCGGGCTGTTCTTCGGCAGCCTGCACGGCACCCTCAACCACCTAGCGGTGGTCGATCGCATCTGGTTCGCCCGTGTGCAGCGCGAGCCCTGGCAGTTCGAACGGCTCGACGCCGAGGCCGCGCCCGATCGCGCCGGCCTCGCAGACTTCCTCAATGACGGTGTCGGCGCCTGGCGCCTGTGGCTGAGCAAGCAGAGCGACGCCACCCTCGGCACCCAGCTGGACTACCGCAACATGGCCGGGCAGGAACACCGCCAGAGCCTGGCGAACATCGTCCAGCACCTGGTCAACCACGGCACCCACCACCGCGGTCAGATGAGTGCGGCGATCACCGCGCTGGGCCACAAGGCGCCGCTGCTGGACTACATCTACTTCCTGCCCAACCGCCTGGACACCTGATGCTCAAGCACGCCAGCCACGCCCACCTCATGCGGCTGGCGACCTTTGCGTCGCTCGGCGTCGCCAGCACCCTGATCGTTGCCAAGGCCATCGCCTGGTGGCTCAGCGGCTCGGTCAGCCTGCTCGCCGGCCTCACCGATTCGCTGCTCGACGGCGCCGCCTCCTTCCTCAATCTGCTGGCGGTGCACTACGCCATCCGCCCGGCGGACGACGACCACCGCTACGGCCACGGCAAGGCGGAATCGCTGTCCGGGCTGGCACAGGCGCTGTTCATCGCGGTCAGCGCCGTGCTGGTCGGTGCGCAGGCCATCGACCGCCTGCAACACCCGGAACCGGTGGAAGCCGCCGGCTGGGGCATCGCCGTGATGATCCTGTCCCTGGCACTCACCGCCGGCCTGCTGATGGTGCAGGGCTATGTGGTGAAGATCACCGGCTCCAACGCCATTCGCGCCGACTCCCTGCACTACCGCTCCGACCTGCTGCTCAACAGCAGCATCCTGGTCGCCCTGCTGCTGGCGAACTTCGGCTGGCAGCAGATGGACGCCATCTTCGGCCTGGGCATCGCCTTCTACATCCTCTGGAGTTCGTTCCAGATCGCCCGCGAATCCGTCGCCGTGCTGATGGACGAGGAACTGCCCCCGGACGTCAGCACGCGCATGCTCGAACTGGTAAAGGAAGTGCCCGGCGTGCTGGGCGCGCATGACCTGCGCACACGGATTTCCGGCACGCACTGGTTCGTCCAGCTGCATCTGGAACTGCCCGGCGAGCTGTCACTGTCGAAGGCCCATCACCTGTGCGACGAGGCGGTGCTGGCGATCCACAAGGAATTCCCGCGGGCCGAGGTGCTGGTGCACGCCGACCCGCAGGAAGTGGTGGGCAAAGAGACGATCAGTTGACGCTGTAGCCGCGGCCACTCAGGCAGGCGCCCAGCGCGCGGCGGTAGTTGTCGGCGACGTCGGCCGGCGGCGCGTAACTGGCCGAGGCCGGGTCGAAGCCGCTCTGCTGCACCGCCCAGCCATGGCACTCATAGCGATCGCGGGCCTGCTGGTCCGGCCCCTGGTTGTACAGCGGGTAGGCGATCACGTCATAGCCGGTCTGCGCCACGGCCACCGGCTGCTGCTGGGGCGGCGCCACGACTTCGTAGTCCTGCGAGCTGGCCTGCCACAGGTAGTAGGTGCCGGCAGCCAGGAAGTAGCCGATGCTGCCGACCCACACCTGCTCGGCGTAGGACGGCAGATAGCGCACGCGCACCCCGTAGGGCGGCGTCACTACCACGTAGCGCGAGCCGTAGGGGCGGTACCAGTAGCCGTCGTTGAAGTAGTAGTCATTGCCACGATAAGTCACGCGGTAGTGCCCGCTCGGCATGGCATTCACCACATAGCCTGGCCGCCAGTAGGACGGATGTGGCCCCCAGTTGCCGTGGGGCGGCGGCCGCCCCTGCCAGTTGCCGGATGGTGGGCGCACTTCATGGGAACCGAACTTGCCCGCGTTGTCGTTATTGGCGGGCGGACGGTTCTGCCATTGGCTGTCGCCATAGCCCGGCGGGCGGCCCTGACCGCCCTGCCACTGATTGCCGTTATTGCCATTCTGGCCCGGAGGGCGGCCGTGCCACTGGCCGTTGTCATGGCCGTTGCCGTTGCCGTTGCCGTTTGGCGGATGCCCTTGCCATTGGCCGTTGTTGTTACCGCCATTGCCCGGTGGGCGACCCTGCCATTGGCCATTGTTGTTGCCGCCGGGAGGTCGGCCCTGCCACTGGCCGTTGTTGCCACCGCTGGGCGGACGCCCCTGCCAGCCACCGCCAGAACCGCTCGGGACTTCGTGGGAGCCGAACTTGCCACCGCCAGCGTTGCCCGAACCGCCGGAAGGACGTCCCTGACCACCGCCCTGGCTCGGCGGCTGGCCCTGGCCGCCCTGCGTATCCGCGCCGCCAAAACCGGCAGCCGTGGCGGTCTGCACGGCCAGCGCCAGCGAAAGCACAGCGAAGGAGGCGAACCGCCCGATGCCCGACTTCATGAATTCCTCACTTCGGCGACGGCCGAAAACAGTGATGTGACAATGCCATAGACCACGGCGCAACGCCCGCATTGCAAGGTGTTGGGTAAAGTCAGGGTAAAGATGGGGGCAAATCGCGGGCAAGAAAAAAGGGAGGCTCGTCAGCCTCCCTTTGTGGAATCTCGTCCTGCTCGTCGCTGTTGGCGCCGGCTCACCTCGCTCCGCCTTCTGGGCAGTGCGTAGCCCGGTGGCCGGCGCGATCCTGTGGGTTCGGCGGGCCGCGAAGCGCCTGATTGGGCGGATCGCAGGGGACGTAATGTCCGGGCTGTGAATCTGGAAGAAATAGTACGGCGACAGAGCAAGGAAATGATTGCTAAGATTGCTCATACAGGCACCACCTGAGCAACAAACAGCTAAAAATTACGCCAAAAGCGCAATTCAATTAAAATCCGAGGCTTTCATGGACAAGCTGGACCGCTACGACCTGCGAATTCTTGCCGAACTGCAACGCGATGCGCGCATCTCCAACCAGGAACTGGCCGAACGCATCGGCCTGTCCCCCTCTCCTTGCTCGCGGCGGGTCAAGCAGCTCGAGGACGACGGCTACATCGTCCGTCAGGTCGCCCTGCTGGACAGCAAGAAACTCGGCCTGAGCCTTACCGCCTTCGTGCTGATCGGCATGGACCGGCACACCCCGGAGCGCTTCGAGCACTTCCAGCAGATCATCGGCAAGTGTCCCGAAGTGCTGGAATGCAGCCTGGTGACCGGGATGGACGCAGACTACCAGCTCAAGGTGATGGTGCCGGACATGGAGCACTATCAGCACTTCCTGCTCGGCACGGTCACGCGCATCGAGGGCGTTACCAGCGTGCGGTCGAGCTTCGTGCTGCGCAACGTGCTGGCGAGCACCGAATTGCCGCTGGATCACCTGCGCGTCTGATCAGTTTTTTGTGGGAGCGAGCTTGCTCGCGAACAGAGCCCGCCCCGCACGCCGATGCCTGGGCGGTTCGCGAGCAAGCTCGCTCCTACAGCCATTCCCGTCGCTGATGAGTAATGCGACCTGCAGAAGCAGCCAAGCCTGCGACACAGCAGCGCACCCTGTCTCCCGCCGAACGAAATCGATACCGGAAATTTCCCCGCCAGCCGGGCTGCGGCGGGAATTTTCGCGGCATTGCGTCCGTCGCGCAGGAGGAACTGGTCAATTTATGAACGGCTCTGAACGACAAAGCGTCGCATGCGTATAATGCGCGCCTTCTCCACCACCACCCTCAGTCCCGGCGCCCCACGAGACACGTCCGTACCGGGCAGGAGCAGCAATGAACGAAAGTTTCGAAGACTGGATGATGTATGGCCTGGTGACCGGCCTGATCCTGTTCATGGCCTTCATCGTCTGGGACCTCGCGAAGAAGTCCAAGGCCGGCCGCATGGGCACCATGGTGCTGTTCTTCGCACTGGGCCTGGGCGTGCTCGGTTTCCTGATCAAGTCGGTGGTCGTCGCCGGACTCGAAGGCGGCTTCTGAAGCACGTCCCCGCCCCGATGATCACAGCTCGGGGCTGACTTCCCGCCACTCTCCCGGCTGCAGTCCGTCCAGCTGCCACGGCCCGATGCGCACGCGCACCAGGCGCAGCGTGGGCAGGCCGACCGCCGCCGTCATCCGCCGCACCTGGCGGTTGCGTCCCTCGCGGATCACCAGTTCCAGCCAGGCCGTGGGCACCGACTTGCGGAAACGCACCGGCGGGTCGCGCTCCCACAGCTGTGGCTCATCCAGGCGCCGCGCCTCGGCCGGCAGGGTCGGGCCGTCGTTGAGCTGCACGCCCTTGCGCAACTGGTCGAGCTGCTCGTCGCTCGGTTCGCCTTCCACCTGCACCCAATACGTCTTCGGCAGCTTGTGCTTCGGATCGGCGATGCGCGCCTGCAGGCGGCCGTCGTTGGTCAGCAGCAACAGGCCTTCGCTGTCGCGGTCCAGGCGCCCGGCCGGATAGACGCCCGGCACATCGACAAAATCCTTCAGCGTTGCGCGACCGTCGCTGTCGTTGAACTGCGTCAGCACGTCGAACGGCTTGTTCAGCAGGATCAGCCTGGGTTGCGCCGGCGGCGCCTTGGCCACGCGGCGGGGCGCGGGACGGGCGGCAGGACGGCGATTGGCGGGGCGCGGAGGACGAGGCATGGCGAAAAGACTGGTAACCGAGGTTGGGGTACGGCGAATGCCCGGCATGCTAGGTTGTGCCGAGTACTCATCGCAAGAGCAGGCACAAGCATGCCCACGAGCCACCCCACCTGGCTGATCACCTTGCAGAACCTCAGCGGTCGCCTCGGCGCCCGCTATCGCGGCCCGCAGTCGGCGCACTTCGACGGTACCCGCTTCCAAAATCTCGACCGCCAACCGCACAACGGCCTGCGCGCCTTCCTCAAATGGCAGCGTGAGCGCGGCCGCCAGCAGGAATGGATCGCCCAGCCCGGCCCCGACGCCCGCCCGGAGACACCAGCGCGCGTCGCAGGCGACGAGCTGCGCGTCACCTACATCAACCACGCCACCCTGCTGATTCAGCACCGCGGCCTGAACATCCTCACCGACCCGCTCTGGTGCGAGCGCACCAGCCCGTTCAGCTTCGTCGGCCCCAAGCGCGTACATCCGCCGGGTCTGGCGCTGGACGAGTTGCCGCCGATCAACCTGATCCTGGTCAGCCACAACCATTACGACCATCTGGATATCCACAGCCTGCGCGAGCTGGCCCGGCGCTTCCCGTCGGCGAAGGTGGTGACCGGCCTGGGCAATGGCGAGCTGATCCGCGCCTGCGGCTTCACTGACATCGCCGAGCTGGACTGGTGGCAGAGCCTGCCGATGCCCGAGGGCATGCTGCTCACTGGCGTGCCGGCGCAGCACTGGTCGGCGCGTTCGCGGCGCGATACCAACCGTACGCTGTGGATGGGCTTCGTGCTGGAGTCGCCGGACGGCCCGCTGTTGTTCCCCGGCGATACCGGGCTGGGCGAAGAGTTCGGTCTGATGCATGAACGCTTCGGCCCCATGCGCTTCGCCGCCCTGCCCATTGGCGCCTATGAGCCGCGCTGGTTCATGCGCCACCACCACATGAACCCGGACGACGCCGTGCAGGCGCACCAGCATCTCGACTCGCAGTGCAGCATGGCAATCCACTTCGGCACCTTCCGCCTGAGCGATGAAGGGCAGTTCACGCCGCTCAGCGACCTGGCCAAGGCCCTCGAGCAGCGCGGCGTGGCCGCAGAGCGTTTCCGCGCGCCCAAGCCCGGCGAGCAGTGGCTCGTGCCACCGATGCCGGATGCTTCCCTCTAGGAGCGAATGTGCTCGCGAACGTGCTTTCCGGCGGCGGCAGTGCTGGGTGGTTCGCGAGCAAGCTCTCTCCTACAGAGAGCCGGGCGTAAGGCCCCTACGAAAGCGCACGGCGGTTGTCCCTGGGTAGGAGCGAGCTTGCTCGCGAATGTGCTTTCCGGTGGCGGCAGTGCTGGGCGGTTCGCGAGCGAGCTCGCTCCTACAGAAAGCCGGGCGTAAGGCCCCTGCGAAAGCGCACGGCGGTTGTCTCTGGGTAGGAGCGAGCTTGCTCGCGAATGTGCTTTCCGGCAGCGGCAGTGCTGGGCGGTTCGCGAGCGAGCTCGCTCCTACAGAAAGCCGGGCGTAATGCCCCTGCGAAAGCGCACGGCGGTTGTCTCTGGGTAGGAGCGGACTTCGTCCGCGATTGGCGTCAGGCCAACACCGGCCCACCGACAACACCCGGTTCGCGAGCCAGCTCCCTCCAGCGAAGAGCAGTCTCAGTTCTCCCGCACCCGCTTGCTGCAGCAGTTGCGATAACGCTTGCCGCTGTTGCATGGGCACGGCTTGTCGCCGCGGCCGCCCAGTTCCAGCCAGCTTTCCAGCCGTTGACGCATGGATTCGCGGACTTCCCGGCGCTCGTCATCCATCTGCGCTTTGCTCAGCTCGCGGCTGAGCCAGAGGTAATCCTCCAGCAGCTCGTCACGCTCCAGCGCATGCAGTTGTTCGGCCAGCGGCACGCCTTCGTAGCGGCGCTTCGGGTCGGGCAGGAAGGCGATGGCTTCGCCGCCCGGCAGCACATTCCACAAGCGACCCTGGGCATCGCGCCAGCAGGCGCTGAAGCGGGCGCGCAGGGCTAGCCCCGGCCACTCTTCCAGGCACCAGCCGTCTACCCGCTCACCGCCCAGCCCCTCCACCGCCTTGCCCACCGAGAACCAGGGTTCGCCGGCGATGCTGTCGGGCAGCGGTAGCGGTGCGGCGACTTCGGGCGTGCCGTTTTCCACCAGGCGGCGGGCGAAGCGGCGCAAGGGGTTGGTCAGGTGCGAGGGGGCGCGAAACGGCATGCAATCACCAGCGGAAGAGGTCGGCGAAAGTCCGACCGAAGGGACGCACCACGGTTCCCCGTGGCGCGGGAGGCGAGCATTCTAGGCTCGCCTCGGGCTGCGTCAACGCGGGCGATTCAGTAGCTGCGCGTGGAGATGGGCTTGGCCTGCGTGCCCAACTCGCGCAGCAGATCGTCCAGCAGCGATGAAGCCCCGAAGCGCAGGTGCTCCGGAGTGATCCAGCCGGCGCCGAAATGCTCCTCCACCAGCGCCCGGTAGAGCTGCGCATCGGCCAGCGTGCGCAGGCCGCCGGACACCTTGAGCCCTACCTTGCCGCCCTCCTCCTCGATGGTTTCGAGCATCACCCGCACCGCCTCGGGCGTGGCGTTCACCGCCACCTTGCCGGTGCTGGTCTTGAGGAAGTCGGCGCCACCGGCGATGGCTTCGCGGCAGGCCGTGCGGATCAGCTGCGGATCGGCCAGCTCGCCGGTTTCCAGGATCACCTTGAGTCGGTGGTACGGTCCGCACAGCGTCTTGCAGGTACGGATCAGCTCCACGGCAGCGGTTGCCTCGCCGGCCTTGAGCTTGCGCCAGGGGTAGACCAGGTCGATCTCGTCGGCGCCCTCTGCGAGGGTCTTGCGCACCTCCTCCACCACCTCCGCCAACGGCGCAGTGCCGGCGGGGAAGTTGCACACGCTGGCGACCTTCACGCCGCGTCCGCCCAGGGTGTTGAGCGTGCGCCGGGCCACATGCACCAGCTTCGGCCACACGCACACCGCCGCCGCCTCGCCATACGGCGTCAGCGCGCGGCGGCAGAGCTCCACGGTGCTTTGCAGGTCATCGCCGGCATTCAGCGAGGTCAGGTCCAGCAGGGCGAGCACGCGGCCCGCCGGGGTCTTGCGAGGATCGGTCATCGGCAACACTCTCCATCGGCTTTCTTCAGACGGCCTGCACCGTAGGGCGCATAACCTGGAACAGGTTATCCGCCGCAACCGCCACGGCGGATAACGCTGGCGCGTGATGCGCCCTACGCGGCTTCCTTGATGCAGCCGGGGCAATCACCATCGCCCTGGCAGCCGCGCCGCGCCCTGTCGCAGATCAGCGGAACGGCGGCTCGTCAAAGCTGCGCAGCTTGCGCGAGTGCAGCGAGTTGAGCTGGGTGCGCAGCAGATCGACGGCGGCGATGCCGATGGACAGGTGCTGGCTCACCGCGCGCTGGTAGAACGCGGTGGCCGCGCCGGGCAGCTTGATCTCGCTGTGCAGCGGCTTGTCCGACACGCACAACAGCGTGCCGTAGGGCACCCGCAGACGGTAACCCTGCGCGGCAATGGTGCCGCTTTCCATGTCCACCGCGATCGCCCGCGCCAGGTTGATCAGCGGACGTTCCTGGGCCCAGTGCAGCTCCCAGTTGCGGTCGTCGTAGGTGAGCACGGTGCCGGTGCGCAGGCGGCGCTTGAGCTGGTCGCCGCGCTCGCCGGTGACCACCGCCGCGGCCTCCTGCAGCGCCAGTTGCACTTCCGCCAGCGCCGGGATCGGGATGTGCGGCGGCAGTACGCGGTCGAGAATGCCGTCGCGACGCATGTAGGCGTGGGCCAGCACGTAGTCGCCGATGGTCTGCGATTGGCGCAGGCCGCCACAGTGGCCGACCATCAGCCAGCAGTGCGGGCGCAGCACGGCGAGGTGGTCGGTGATGTTCTTCGCGTTGGACGGGCCGACGCCGATGTTCACCAGGGTCACACCGTCGCCATCTTCGGCGATCAGGTGGTAGGCCGGCATCTGGAAGCGATGCCACTCGACGCTGGCGACAATGGCGTTGGCCTCGCCGGCATCGAGGCCGCGCTCGATGATCACGTTGCCCGGCAGCACCATGCGCACGAAGCGCGGGTCATCGCGCAGGCGCTCCAGGCCCAGGTGGATGAACTGGTCGACGTAGCGGTGGTAGTTGGTCAGCAGGATCCACGGCTGCACATGGCGCCAGTCGCTGCCGGTGTAGTGCACCATGCGACGCAGGGAAAAGTCGGTGCGCGCGGCGTCGAACAGCGCCAGCGGCATCGGGTCGGCGTTCTCCCATTCGTAGAGACCATCCGCAACGCCGTCGGACGTCGCCGACAGATCAGTGCTGGGGAACACCCGCGCCAGCTCGGCGGCGGTCACCCCGGAGCCACCCAGCTCGTCACCGCTTTCCACCACGTAGGGGTAAGGAATGTTCTGCTGGCTGACACCGACTTCCACGCGCACGGTGAAGTCTTCCATCAACGGGCGCAGTTGCTCGAGCAGGTATTTGCGGAAGGCCTTGGGTTGGGTGATGGTCACCGCGTAGGTGCCAGGCACCTGGACCTTGGCGTAGGCGCGGGTGGTGGAGGGCACTTCGCCCTGGCACAGGTAGGTCACCCGCAGCAGCGGGTAGCGGAATTGTTCGCGCTGCTGCGCGTCGGGGACTTCGCGGTCCTTCAGGTACCGCTTGAGCGCCTGGTTCAGGGCGCCGGTGGCGCGCTCGTGGAGCACGGCCAGTCGATCGACGGCCTCTTCGGCGGTCTGCGCGACGAAGAACTCGTCGCCAGTCGTAAGACTCATGGTGGGCATCCTGTCTGAACGATCAGCTCCATCTTGCCTGCTTCCGTCACAGAAAGGGATGACAGATTCCGAACCGGCAGGACGAGCGGAAGGGTTGAAGAAAGCCTATGACAGAATCCGCGACCGCGAGTGCGGATGACAGCCGAAAGGAATCGACGGCATTCCATTTTCGTATATCGCTTGTCAGGTCGTCCCAAGCTGCTGGAAGCGTCTTGTTTATCAAGGTGCCGCCGCTAGATTGGCCGCGCTGCGGTCAATCCCGCAGCCGGGTTTGACGGCCTGATGGTTTGGGCACTTATGCGTCTAGCAATGCACGTGAAGATGATGCCCATCTTTGCAAGCCGTTCTGCGTCTGCAACTCAAGCAGTCACGCTCAATGGCAGATCGCGCAGGGAGATTCATTCATTGAATGGGTCTGCCGGTTCGTCCAAACGCCGGTCCGTCAACCCCGCGCGGTCTGCCACCCTTCGATTGACGGCGGAGGGCAGCAGGTACCTTCACTTTGTTTGGGCTGCTACCTCTATGAATCAAGAAGCTCGCAATGCAACTGTATTTATCCGCCACCAGCGCCCGCTCCGGGCCCTGATGCTGGAAAACCAACCCTGGTTCGCCGCCAGCGATCTGGGCGGCCTGATGGGCTGCCCGGCGGAGCACTTCACCGTACATCGCCTCGACGCCGACCTGAAGCGCCGGGAGCGGCTGCAGACCCACAATGGCGAGCAGGACACCTGGCTGGTCTGCGAAGCCGGCTTCTTCAATCTCCTGTCCCGCTACCGCCACCCGGAAAACCGCAGCCTGCGGCAGTGGATCACCGGCGAAGTCATCCCCGCCCTGCGCGGCCCCACCCTCCCCGTCCAGCACCCACGCCGCTCCCTGCTGCGCTGGGAAAGCCGCGACATCGCGCTGCTGGAATGGAACGACCAGCTCTGGGTGCGCTACAGCGACGTGCCGCAGCTCCTGCAGCCCAAAACCGCTACCGCACCACGCTCCGGCTGGTGGCGCTCCTTGCGCTGGCGCCTGACGCCCCCGTAGGGCGCATAACCTGGAACAGGTTATCCGCCGGAATCTCCACGGCGGATAACGCTGGCGCGTTATTCGCCCTACAAAACTCCTTGCGCTGGCGCCTGACGCCCCCGTAGGGCGCATAACCTGGAACAGGTTATCCGCCGGAGTCTCCACGGCGGATAACGCTGGCGCGTTATTCGCCCTACAAAACTCCTGCGCTGGCGCCTGACGCCCCCGTAGGGCGCATAACCTGGAACAGGTTATCCGCCGGAGTCTCCGCGGCGGATAACGCTGGCGCGCTATTCGCCCTACAAAACTCCTTGCGCTGGCGCCTGGCGCCCCCGTAGGGCACATAACCTGGAACAGGTTATCCGCCGGAATCTCCGCGGCGGATAACGCTGGCGCGTTATTCGCCCTACAAAACTCCTTGCGCTGGCGCCTGACGCCCCGTAGGGCGCATAACCTGGAACAGGTTATCCGCCGGAATCTCCACGGCGGATAACGCTGGCGCGTTATTCGCCCTACAAAACTCCTTGCGCTGGCGCCTGACGCCCCCGTAGGGCGCATAACCTGGAACAGGTTATCCGCCGGAATCTCCGCGGCGGATAACGCTGGCGCGTTATTCGCCCTACGAAGCTTCTGACACAAAAGGCAGACAGACTTCGCCCTTGATCTTCCGTCTGACCAGCGACATCATGGACAATCCAGACCTTATAAAGTCTTTATTCAGACCTATCTACAGGTACACACCGTGCGCTACTCCAGCCAGGTCAAACCTATCAGCTACTTGAAAGCCAACGCCGCCGAAGTGCTCAAGCAACTCGGCGAGCAGCAGGAACCCATGATCATCACGCAGAACGGCGAGGCCAAAGCGGTGATCCAGGACGTGCACTCCTATGAGCAAACCCAGGAAACGCTGGCCCTGTTGAAGGTGCTCGCACTGGGCAACCAGGAAATCGCAGCCGGGGAAACCCGTTCGATCGACGAAGTGGCCGCGCGTCTGCGCAAACGTCGCCAGCAGTCGTGAGCCGAGACATCTATCAGGTCCTGATCACTCGCGGCGCAGAGCGGGATCTGGAAGGCATCCACGACTACATCGCCGATTTCGACTGCCCAGAGAACGCCGATTACGTGCTCGACCAGTTGCTGCAGGCCATCGCCGAACTACGTCAGCAGCCCCAGCGCGGCAGCCATCCCAAGGAGCTGATGAGCCTGGGCATTCAGGAATACCGCCAGATTTTCTTCAAGCCATACCGCGTCATCTATCGCATCGCTGGCAACACGGTGCATGTCTATCTGGTGATCGACGGGCGCCGCGACTTCCAGCAATTACTGAGCAAGCGCCTGCTGGGCTGAAAATGTGGGGCGCACCGGCCCCACCCTTTCCACAAATCACGCCAGGTGCGGCGTCGCCCGCGCCACCAGCGCTTCCACATCCACCCCGCGCGGCAGGGTGCCGTAGACGCGGCCGCCGTCGTCCAGGCGGCTGGCGATGAAGGCGTCGGAGACCACCGAGTTGCCCGCTTCCAGCAGCAGCTTGGCCTGCAGGGCAACGGCGACGTTCTCGGTGAGCTGGCGGGCGCGGTACTGGATGTCCTGGGTGTCGGCGAAGGACGCCTTGAGGTTGCCGATGAACGAGGCCAGGCGCGCATCGCCATGGCCGTCGCCGAGTTCGGCGAACAGGGCGTCGAGCACGCCCGGCTCCTTGGACAGGGCGCGCAGCACGTCCAGGCACTGCACGTTGCCCGAGCCTTCCCAAGTGGAGTTGACCGGCGCCTCGCGGTACAGGCGCGGGAGGATGGTGTCCTCGACGTAGCCGGCGCCGCCCAGGCATTCGGCGGCTTCGTTGATCATCGCGGGGGCACGCTTGCAGATCCAGTACTTGCCCACGGCGGTGACCAGGCGGGCGAACTTGTCTTCCTGTTCGTCGTGCAGGTGGTCCAGGGCGCGGCCCATGCGCATGGTCAGGGCCAGCGCGGCTTCGCTTTCCAGGGCGAGGTCGGCCAGCACGTTCTGCATCAGTGGCTGCTCGGCCAGCACGCGGCCGCCGACCTGGCGGTAGGCGCAATGGTGCGCGGCCTGGGTCAGCGCCTGGCGCATCAGCGAGCTGGAACCGATCATGCAGTCGAAGCGGGTCATGGCGACCATCTCGATGATGGTCGGTACGCCGCGGCCTTCCTCGCCGACCATCCAGGCCAGCGCGCCACGGTATTCCACTTCGCTGGAGGCGTTGGACCAGTTGCCCAGCTTGTTCTTCAGGCGCTGGATGTAGAACTCGTTGCGGCTGCCGTCCGGGCGGTGGCGCGGCAGCAGGAAGCAGGTCAGGCCCTTGTCGGTGTAGGCCAGGGTGAGGAAGGCATCGCACATCGGCGCCGAGCAGAACCACTTGTGGCCGACCAGCTCGTAAGCCTGGCCCGGGCCGGGCATGCCCACCGGATAGGCGCGGGTGGTGTTGGCGCGCACGTCGGTGCCGCCCTGCTTCTCGGTCATGGCCATGCCGATGGTGGCGCCAGCCTTCTGCTCGATGGGCAGGTTGCGCGGGTCGTACTCGGTGGAAAGAATCTTCGGCAGCCACTTCTCGGCGATATCCGCTTGCAGGCGGATGGCCGGCACGCTGGCGAAGGTCATGGTCAGCGGGCAGCCGGTGCCAGCTTCGGCCTGGCTGTGCAGGTAGCTGAGGCCGGCGCGGGCCACCTGGGCACCGGCGCGCGGGTCGGTCCAGGGCATGGACGGGATGCCGGCCTCGATGGAGGCGCGCATCAGCTCGTGGTAGGCCGGGTGGAATTCGATCAGGTCGACGCGATGGCCGTAGCGGTCATGGGACTTGAACACCGGTTTGTTCTCGTTGGCCAGGAAGCCCGCTGCCATCAGCGGCCCGCCCGCCAGCGCGCCGTAGGCGTCGAGTTTCTGCTCGGCGAAGCCACCGCCGTAGCGGCGCACCCACTCCTGCAGCGGTACGTCGACGCGATAGAGGTTGGCGCCATCCAGCGGCGGCACCTGGTTGGTCACTTCGTGGGTTTCGGCGTACTGGTGCGGGATCATGGCTGGTCCTCCATCACAGGCGTGGGCCTGGCAGGTTTTGGCAAAGCAGCAGGGAACGCACCGACGGCGCGCAGGCAGAAGTTCACGAGGGCGTCGCTGACGTCCTCCAGGGAAACCTTGGATTCGCCGGCATCCCGCGCGGCGCGGGCTGGCGGCGAGAGCGGGCCGATCAGCGCCTCGGCAATCGCGCCGACCAGGCAGGCGGCGGTCAGTTGCACCGGCTGGGGCTGGAATTCGCCGGCGGCGATGCCCTGCTCCAGCAGGGTGACGAACAGGGCGGCGTAGGCTTCGCGGTAGACCAGGCGCTGCTCGTCCACCTCAGGGTCGACCGGTTCGGCGATCAGCGCAAAGGCCAGCTGACGACTGCCCCAGGCACGGGCGGCGAACTGGTGCAGGCCGCGGCTCAGGCGCTCGGCGGCGCTGCCCGAGTCGTTCAGCAGCGCGCCCAGCGCATCGACCTCGCGCTGGCTGGCGCGGGCGAAGACTTCGGCGGCCAGTTCGCCCTTGCCGCTGAAATGCCGATAGAGGCTGCCAGTGGCGATACCGGCGGCGTCCGCCAGGCTCTGCATGGTCAGCGCGGCGAAGCCGCCGTCGACGACCCGCGCCAACGCCAGCTCGAGAATGCGCTCGCGCAGTTCGCCGTCCTTTTGCAGCCGGGCCTGGGTTTGCCGGTATGCCATGGTCTGAATCCTGATTCACTGCATTGAAAGCAGTGAATCATGGTTCAGACTTTGTCTGAAAGGGACATTCCCGCCACGGGCGGGGCGATTCTGGCCAAACCGCCACCGCCCGTAACGACTATTACCAGAGCGGCATCTGGTAGCTGACGATGACCCGCGTTTCGTCGATGTCGTTGCCGAAATCGCTGCGGAAGGCGCCGTTGCGCACCTTGAAGCCGAGGTTCTTCAGCGGGCCGTTCTGCACCACGTAGCCGATGTCGGTGTCGCGCTCCCACTCCTTGCCGCGCCCCTGGCCGTTCAGCAGGTCGATGTGGTCGCCTTGCAGGTAACGGGTCATGAAGGTCAGGCCGGGCAGGCCGAGGCCGGCGAAGTCGTAGTCGTAGCGCGCCTGCCAGGAGCGCTCGTCCTTGTTGGCGAAGTCGCCGATCTGCACGAAGTTGGTCAGGTACGGGTCGGTGCCGGACAGGTAGGCGAAACCGGTGTCGCCGGACATGCGCTGGTAGCCCACGCCAAAGCCGCTGCCGCCGATGCGGTAGGTGAACAGGGCGTTGAGCGCGCGGTTGTCGACATTGCTGCCGCCGTCGTCGGTGGAGCGCGCCCAGCGGATGTCGGACTTGAGCGACTGGCCCTCGGCGATGGGCAGCGTGTGGACCACGCTCAGGTAGTGCTGGCGGTAGAAGTTTTCCAGGCCGCCGTAGTGGTAGCTGGTGCTGAGATTGTCGGTCCAGCGGTAGGTGCCGCCGGCGAGGTTGAAGCGGTCGCTGCTGGTATGGCTGCCGAGCACGATGTTGCGCTTGTTGCCGCGGGTCATCGACAGGTCTTCGTCGTTGCTCGAGTCGCGCTGCTTCACCTGGCGCAGCTGGCCGAGTTGCGCGGTGAGGCCGTCGATCTCGTTGATCTCCGCGAGGCCACCCTGGAAGGTCTGCGGGTGCAGGCGGGTATCGTTGTATTGCACCACCGGCAGCTTCGGCAGCAGCGTGCCGACCTTCAGGGTGCTTTTCGAGGCGCGCAGCTTGGCGGTCACGCCCAGGTCGCTGTAATCGTCGGCGGCGCGCTTGTCGCGGGCTGAATACGGCAGCAGGCCGGAGCCGGTGCGATCCGGGCTGGAGTCCAGCTTGATGCCCAGCAGGCCGAGCGCATCGACGCCCACGCCGACCGTGCCTTCGGTGTAGCCGGACTCGAAGCGCAGCAGGAAGCCCTGCGCCCACTCCTCGGATTTCGACTGCGCGGCACCGCTCTGGCGATAGTCGCGGTTGAAGTAGAAATTGCGCAGTTCCAGGTTGGCCTTGCTGTCCGCGATGAAGTCCGCGTGGGCGAACAGGGGCAGGCAGGCGAAGCTCGATACGAGCGCCCGTACGGGAAGATTTTTCATTGTTGTTGTCTCTTCGTCAGGTGAGGTGAAGGCGGCGCCGCTCCTGAAGGCGCCGCACTCGGGATCAATCGGCGAGCAAGCCCTCCAGTCGCTTTCGGATCAACTCGCGCGCCTGCTCGACAATGCCGCGCAGCAGTTCCTCGCAGCTTGGTTCGTCATCGATCAGGCCCTGGACCATGCCGGCGGACCAGATGCCCAGGTCGGTGTCGCCCTGCTCGTAGACCGTGCGCCCGCGCAGGCCGCTGACCAGCGTGGCGATGTCGGCGTAGGTGGCATTGCCACGCGCCTCGATGGCCAGCACTTCCTGGCTGATGGCGTTGCGCGCAACCCGCGCGCTGTTGCGCAGCGAACGCATGATCACGTCGGTGGAGCGCTCGTCGGCGGCGCGGATGGCCGCCTTGACCTGCGGGTGGATCGGGCATTCGCGGGTGCTGAGGAAGCGCGTGCCCATGTTGATCGCATCGGCCCCCAGCGCCAGCGCCGCCACCAGCCCTCGGCCGTCGGCGAAACCACCGGAGGCGATGATCGGCACCCGCAGCCGGTTGGCTGCGACGGGCAGCAATACCAGGCCGGGAATGTCGTCCTCGCCCGGATGCCCGGCGCACTCGAAGCCGTCGACGGACACCGCATCGACTCCCAGTTGCTCGGCCTTCAGCGCATGGCGCACGGCCGTGCACTTGTGGATGACCTTGACCCCATGTTGGCGGAACTCGGCGATGTGCTCGCCGGGATTGTTCCCGGCGGTTTCGACCACGCCGATTCCACTCTCGATGATCACCGCGCGGTACTCGGCGTAGGGAATCGGCTTCTGCGTCGGCAGCAGCGTCAGGTTGACGCCGAAGGGCTGGTCGGTGAGCTCGCGGCAGCGCGCGATCTCGTCGGCCAGCGCCTGCGGCGTCGGCTGGGTCAGCGCCGACAGCGTTGCCAGGCCACCGGCGTTGGCCACTGCCGCCGCCATCTCGGCGCGCCCCACCCACTGCATGCCGCCCTGCATGATCGGGTGTTCGACGCCGAAGGTTTCGGTGAATCGGGTCTTGAACATGGGCCTGCCTCCGAAGGGTCAGATCGGGTCCCAGGAGAACACGTCCGGGCTGCGCGCCAGGTCCATGAAGCTGCCGCGCAGCGCCGGCATGCCGTGCTCGGCGATGCTCTGCGGGGTCCAGCCGTTGTCGCTGTGCACGCTGCGCAGCGGGCGGCTCTGGCTCATCAGGAAGATCTCGTGATTACGCGCGGCGAACACCTGGCCGTTGACCGCGCTGGCGGCATCGGAGGCCAGGTACACGGCCAGCGGCGCATTCTTGTCCGGGGTCATGCGCTGCAGGTTTTCCACCCGCGCTTTCTGCTCCGGCGTCTCGGCCGGGATGGAGTCGGTCATGCGGCTCCAGGCGAATGGCGCGATGCAGTTGGAGCGCACGTTGTAGCGCTGCATGTCGAGGGCGATGGATTTGCTCAGGGCGACGATGCCCAGCTTGGCCGCCGAGTAGTTGGCCTGGCCGAAGTTGCCGATCAGCCCCGAAGTGCTGGTCATGTGCACGAAGGCGCCGCTGTTCTGCGCGCGGAAGTGCTCGGCAGCGGCGCGGCTGACGAAGAAGCTGCCGTTGAGGTGCACGTTGATCACCGATAGCCAGTCCTCGGCGCTCATCTTGTGGAAGATGGTGTCGCGCAGGATGCCGGCGTTGTTGACCACGATGTCCACGCGGCCGAAGGCGTCGATGGCGCTGGAGACGATGCGCCGGGCGCTGTCCCAGTCCGACACGCTGTCGGTGCTGATAGCGCCGTCGCCGCCGCGCTGGCGGATCAGCCCGAGGGTTTCCTCGGCCGGGGAAGCCGAGCCGCCCTCGCCCTGCAGGGACACGCCGATATCGTTGATCAGTACCCGCGCGCCGCTGTCGGCCAGGGCCAGGGCGATCTCGCGGCCAATGCCGCCACCGGCGCCGGTGACGATCGCTACCTTGCCTTCGTTGAGTCGTTGGGTCATTGCTCGTTCCTTACTTCAATTCGTGTTTGAGGTTCGTCGTGCGCACGATCAGCTCGGCAGGCCGAGCACGGCCTTGGCCAGGATGTTGCGCTGGATTTCGTTGGTGCCGCCGTAGATGGTGGTCGGCCGCGACTGGATGAAGATGCCCGCCGGGTGCAGCTCGGGATCGTCGCTGAAGGGGTTGAGCAGCGCCGAATCGAGACCGGCGATCTCCAGCCCCAGCTCGCTGATGCGCTGGTACAGCTCGGACTGGTGGATCTTCAGCAGGGAAACGTCCGGGCCCAGTTCCTCGCCGCGCCGCAGGCGTTCGGCGAAGCGCTCGTAGAGCGCCTTGTGGCAGTCCAGGTCCATGCTCAGCGCAGCAAAACGCTGGGCGAACACCGGGTCGTCCCACAGGCCCTGGTGACGTGCCAGGCGGACCAGGCGCTCGAGGGCGAAGGTGGCCTGCTTGGGCGAGCCGAGGAAGATGCGCTCGAAACCCAGCAGCGCCTTGGCCATGCCCCAGCCGTGGTTGACCGCGCCGACGAGGTTTTCCTCCGGCACGCGCACGTCGTTGAAGAACACCTCGCAGAACTCGCCCTGCAGTTCCAGGTTGAGGATCGGCCGCACCTCGACGCCAGGGCTGTCCATCGGCACCAGCAGGAAGCTGATGCCCTGCTGTGCCTTGGCGCTGCGCTCGGTGCGCGCCAGCACGAAGATCCAGTTGGCCTCGGTGCCCATGGTGGTCCAGGTCTTCTGGCCGTTGATCACCCATTCGCCGTCGCGCAACACCGCTTCGGTACGCAGGCTGGCAAGGTCGGAGCCGGCATTGGGCTCGCTGTAGCCCTGGCACCAGATGTCCTCGCCGCTCAAGATGCGCGGCAGGAAGCGCTCGCGCTGGGCGTCGCTGCCGTAGCGGATCAGCAGCGGGCCGAGCATGGTGATGCCGCTGTCGGGCAGGCGCGCGCAGCCGTAGTTTTCCATCTCCTCGATCATGATCAGCTGCTTGCCGGCGGAGAGGCCCATGCCGCCGTGTTGCACCGGCCAGCCGGGGCACAGCCAGCCTTGCTGCGACAGCGCCTGGTACCACTCCCAGGTGTCGTCGCGGCCCAGACGGTGGGCCGGGTTGCGGATGCGCTGCGGGTAATTGGCGGCGACCCACTCGCGCACCAGCCGACGGAATTCGCCATCTTCGAGGGCGTTGTAATCGGTCATGTCACGGTTCTCTTGATTACTGGCCCCGGAAATCCGGGGAACGTTTTTCGAGGAAGGCCGCTTTGCCTTCGGCGTGGTCGGCACTGAGGAACAGCTGGCTCTGGAAATCGCCTTCGCGTTCGAGCAGCAGTTCCAGGCCATCGGCCAGCAGCGCCTTGGTCAGCGACAGCGCCAGCGGCGCCTGCTGCTCGACCTTCGCGGCCAGTGCCAGCGCCGCATCCAGCGCGGCACCCGGTGCACAGAGCTGGTCCACCAGGCCGATGCGCAATGCTTCCTCGGCTTCGATCACCTGGCCGAACATCAGCACCTGCCGCGCCCGCCCGTTGCCGACGCGCGCCGGCAGGGTGTGCAGTTGGCCGAGATCGGCAATCAAACCAACCTTGCCGAAGCCGGCGGCGAAGCGCGCCGTGCCGCCGCATACCAGGCTGTCGCAGGCCAGCGCCACCGACAGCCCGGCGCCCACCGCCCAGCCTTCGATGGCGGCGATGATGGGCTTGCCCATGCGCAGCATCTGGCGGATCAGGTCAGCGTTCTTCTGCATGCGCACGCGGCCGGCGTTGAGGTCGGTGACGTGCATGTCGCTGAGGTCGCCGCCGGCGCTGAAGACTTCCGCCGAACCGGTCAGCACCACGCTGCGCACGGCGGGATCGGCGTCCGCTTCACGCAGCGCGTCGAGCAGCTCGGCCCGCAGTGCGGGGGACAGCGCGTTGCGCCGCGCCGGATTGTTGAAGCGCAGCAGGCGCACAGAACCGTGAGTTTCCTGCAGCAGCATCTCGCTCATCACGCCACCTCCGCATGCAGCAGGGCGATGTAGCGCGCCCGGTGGAAGGCCAGCGAGCCCTGACTGTTGAGCAGCACCATCGCGCGGCGCAGGAACAGGCCGATGTCGGCCTCGTCGGTGTAGCCGATGCCGCCGTGCAGCTGGATCGCCTGGCGGGTGACCAGCATGGCAGCCTCGGCGGCGCGCACCTTGGCGGTGGACACCAGGCGCTGTACCTGGGCAGTCGGCGCACCGTCGTCCAGCGCGGTGGCCGCTTCGCCGACGATGGCGCGGGCCAGTTCGATCTGCAGTTTCAGATCGACCATGCGGTGCTGCAGCGACTGGAAGCTGCCGATCTCGCGGCCGAACTGGCGGCGCACGCCGAGGTAGTCGCGGGTCTGCTGGAAGGCCGCATCCATCAGCCCGACCAGATAGGCCGAGCAGGCCAGTGCCGACTCATCGAGCGCCGCTGGCGCAGCTTCGACAAGCTGTGCCGGCGTGCCATCGAAGCGCAGGCGCGCCAGGTGGCCACCGTCCTGGGTCGGTTCCTGGTGAACGCTCAGTCCTTCGGCGTTGCCTTGCACCAGAGCGAGACCGGCGTCGCAGGCGACCAGCCAGGCATCGGCGGCAGCACCGAGCGCCACATGGGCAATCTCGCCGCGCAACTGGCCATCGTGCAGCACCGGCACGGCGGCGCCGGCTTCGTAACCGATACCGGCGGGCAGGATCAGCCGCTCGCCGGCCAGCAGCGCTTCGCGCTCATCCGCCGGCAGTAGCGGAGCGATCAGGCTCACCTCGATCAGCGGTTCGGGCAGCAGGCCGCGGCCTAGTTCTTCCAGCAGCGCCGCGTACTCGGCCATGCCCAGCCCGCTGCCGCCCAGTTCTTCCGCCAGGCGCAGGCCCGGCCAGCCCATGGCGCAGACTTCGCCCCAGGCGTCGCGGTCGACGCCCGCCTGCTGGAAGCGCAGACGGCGCACCCGGCCCAGGTCGCCGCCGCGCGGGACCAGGGAGGCGGCGCTGTCACGGATCAGCCGCAGGCGCTCTTCGCGCTCCTCGGCCATCGCGGTGTGGTCGGTCATTTCATCATTCCCGTGTCGGTTGAACAGCTCCGGCCGCCGCGGGCCGGTACTTGAAACTGCCGGTGGCGCTGGCGATCAGCTCGCCGGCTGCATCGAAGATTTCCGCCGCGCAGAAGCACAGCGTGCGAGTGCGCTTGAGCACCCGGCCGACGGCGTTGATCTCACCGCGGGTGCTGCCCATGAAGTGGGTGGCCATGTCGATGGTGACCATGGAGCAACCCGGCATCTGCGCGCGGATCGCCCCGGCCATGGCGGCGTCGAGCACGCTCATCAGCACGCCGCCGTGGAAGCTGTCGATGTAGTTCATCAGCTCCGGGCGATGGCGCAGGCGCACCCGCACCACCTCGCCATCGATCCAGCGCTCCAGGCCGAGGAACTCCTGGAAGGTGTATCGATCGCGGGGGAACATGTCCGGGCCGGGCGGATTGGCAGCGCAAGTGAGATCGGTCATCGCAGGCTTTCCTCGGTAACGGGTTGGCCCAGCGGGCGGGCAGCGCTGTGCGTCGACGCACGTGCGGGTGTGCCGGGCTGCGCTGTGCGCGCTTCGCGGTTCGGGTCATACAGGCGGTTGGGGATCAGCAGTGCCGGGATCAGGCCGGTGATCACGTAGGTGATGCCCATCACCAGGAAGCCGGCGCCGATGGACACGTGCGAGGCCAGCAGGCCGATGGCCGCCGGGGCCACCGCCGCGCCGATGCGGCCGAGGTTGTAGGAGGTGCCCACGGCGGCGCCGCGCACCTGGGTGGAGAAGCTCTCGGTCATGTAGGTGGCGAGTACGCCAACCGGTACGCCGTAGATGAAGCCGAACAGCGCGAGGATCCAGACGATGTTGTCCGGGGTGTGCCAGAACACGATCACCGGCATGAAGATGGCGGTGCCGATGGCCCCGGCGGCGAAGGTGGCGCGGCGGCCGAAGCGGTCCGAAGCGATGCCGGCGAGCACCTTGCCGAGGATCATCGCGGTGTAGGTACCGACCATGTAGCCGGTCATGGATTTGAAGTTCATGCCCAGCTCGCTTTCCAGGTACGAGGGCATCCAGTTGTTGGTGCCGTAGTAGCCGAACAGCAGGAAGCACGAAGTGATGCTCCATAGCAGGAACATGCGCCGGGTGGACGGATCGACCAGCAGTTGGCGCATGCCGCCGCTGGGCGCGCTCTGCTGGCGGTTGCTGCCGGCCTGCTGCAGCCGTTGTGCACGGGCTGCCAGCCAGGACGGCGATTCCGGTACCCAGGGCCGCAGCGCCAGGCAGATCAGCGCCGCGCCGATGGCGGTGAAGAACAGCGCGCGCCAGCCGTAGTCGGGGATGATCTGCCCGGCGAGCACGGTCGCCACCAGGTAGCCGACGGTCCAGCCGGCCTGCATGGTCGCCAGGATGGTGGTGCGGTACCTGGCGGTGACGAACTCGGACATCAGGATGTTGCAGGCGACGAACAGCGAGCCCAGGCCCAGCGAGGAAACGAAGCGGATCAGCGCGAAGGCCCAGAAGTTGTGCGCCAGCCCGAGCAGCGCGGTGCCCAGGGAGAACACCAGGATGGTCCAGGTGACCACCCGCACCCGGCCGAAGCGGTCGCACGCCCAGCCACCGTAGATGCCGCCGATGGCCATGCCGGCCAGGGTGATGCTGCCCAGCGAGCCGGCCTCGAAGTTGGAGAGGCCGAACTCCGCCTTGAGGCTGTTCAGGCTGTAGGCGAGGAACATCAGGTCGGCGCCATCGGCAAGCAGACCCAGGAAGCAGAAGAGGAAGGCGATCACCAGGGTCCGCCGCGGGATCGCGGCACGCTGGGCCAAGCTGTCGGGTGCGTTCATTGTTGTTGTTCTCGCAGGTTGGTTGAGGTCGTCGTCGCGCTAGGCCCGCCCGGCGTGTTCTCCCATCTCCGGGGTCAGGCGCACGCGGCCGTTGTCCAGCACCACCACGTCGCGCTCGACGACGCGGGTGCGGAAGGAGCCGTCATTCCAGATTTCGGTACGCAGGGTTTCGCCGGGGAATACCGGTGCGGAGAAGCGCACCTGCAGGTGGGCAAAACGCTCCGCGCGGTAATCGGCGTAACCGCGCAGCAATGCGTGGAAGGCCACGCCGAGGGTGCACAGGCCATGCAGGATCGGCCGTGGGAAACCACCGCGCGCCGCCGCCGCGGGGCTGGCGTGGATCGGGTTGTCGTCGCCGTTCAGGCGGTAGTGCAGCGCCTGCTCGGGGCGGGTCGGCAGGTCGATGACCAGGTCCGGCGCCTGCTCGGGCAGACGGTGCGGTTGGCTCAGCGACTGGCTGTCGCCGCCGAAGCCGCCATCGCCGCGGAGGAAGGTGGTGCCGCGGGCAATCGCCAGCACCTCGCCGCTTTCGGCATCGCTGACGACCTTCTCGCTGTAGAGCAGCGCGCCCTTGCCGGCGCCCTTGTCGACCAGCCCGGTGACGCGGGTGCGGCCGATCACTTCGCCCTCCACCGGCAGCGGCTTGAGCCATTCGATGCTCTGCTCGCCGTGGACCAGGCGCAGGGCATCGACGCCGGTGTCCGGGTTGCCCAGCCAGAAGCCGGGATGGCCGAGCACCACCGCCATGCAAGGCAGCGCCTGGAGGTCGCGGTTGGCGTCGACGAAGGTCAGCTGGTGCTCGTCCATCGGGTCTGCGCCGAGGCCGACCGACAGTGCGTAGAAGGCGCTGTCGTGACGGCTGAAGCGCTGGCGTACTTCCGGGATCGGGTAGTTCAGCAGGTGCTCAGGATTCAGCGCCATGGGCCACCTCCTCCACTTCCAGCACCGCGTCGGCGGCCCAGGCGCCCTGCCCTTCAGGCATGGCGAAGACCGGGTTGAGGTCCACCGAGCGCAGGCGCGGGCCGGCTTCTGCGGCGAATTGCGAGAGCTGCGCAAGCACCCGCGACAGGGCCTTGATATCGGTCACCGGGCGACCACGGGCGCCCAGCAGCAGCGGCGCGCCCTTGATGCTGCGGATCATCTGCTCGGCCTCGTCGACGCCGAACGGGCAGCGACGGAACACCACGTCCTTGAGCACCTCGACGAAGATGCCGCCGAGGCCGAACACCGCCACCGGACCGAACTGCGGGTCGCGCTGGATGCCCATGAAGCACTCGACGCCGCCCTGCAGCTGGCGCGCCACCAGCACGCCGTCGAGGCGAGCGTTCGGCGCGTGTTCGGCAGCGCGTTGCAGCAGCAGGTCATAGCCCTCGCGCACGGCCTGGGCGCTGCCGACGTTGAGCAGCACACCGCCGATTTCCGACTTGTGCAGGATGTCCGCCGAGGCGATTTTCAGTACCACCGGGAAGCCGATCTGTTCGGCGAACGCAGCGGCTTCCGCAGCGTTCTTCAACACACGCTCGGGCGCCGATTCGATGCCGGCGCGCGCCAGCAATTGCTTGGCTTCCGCCTCACCGGGCGTGCTGGCCGGCAGCTCGACCCCGCCGGGCAGCGGAATCCTGCGCAGCGGCCGGGCGAATGCTTCGCCCAACTGGCCCATGGCCTGGATGGCGCGCACGGCACGGGTCGGGTCCTCGAACAGGGCGAAGCCGGCGTTCTGGTACGGCACCAGCTCCTCGCCCTCGCCCATTACCGAGACCACGAACAGGCGGTCCGGGTGATCGGCCTTGATCCGCGCGAACTGCTCGGCCAGGCGCGGGCCGATGGAGGCGGCGGTACCGGCCTGGGTGAAGAAGGCGATCAGCGAGCGATAGCCGCCGTCCACCACCATCGACTCGGTGAAGTCGTGCACCAGGCTCAGGTCGTTGAGCGCCTGGGCGGTGCAGTCCACCGGGTTCAGCGGCGAGGCATAGTGCAGGCGCTGCTTCAGGCGCGCCTGGGCAGCTTCCGGCATCGGCGGCATGGGCAGGCCGAAATCCTCGGCGGCGTCGCTGACGATGATCCCGGCGCCACCGCTGACGGTGATCATCCCCAGGCTGTTGTTCACCGGGTAGATGCGTTGGGTGGCCAGGTAGGCGATGTCCACCAGCTCCTCGGTGGTGCGCGCGCGGACCACGGCGTAGTCGGCCAGCACCGCGTCGAGCACCTTGTCGTCACCGGCCAGGGAGGCGGTGTGCGACATGGCCGCACGACCGCCCAGCTCGCTGCGCCCGACCTTGTGCAGGATCACCGGCTTGCCGGCACGATGGGCCGCTTCGAGGGCGGCGAGGAAGCTGTCGACGTTGCGGATGGATTCGGCGTAGGCCATCACCACATCAATGTCCGGCGACTCCACCAGCCAGCCGATGGCATCGCCCAGGGTGACGTCGGCCTCGTTGCCGGTGGCGACGCAGATCGGCGTACCCAGCCCGCGCTGCCGCGACAGGCCCAGCAGGTGTGCGCCGTAGGCGCCGGACTGGGTGGCGATGCCGACCCGCCCGGCCAGCGGGATGCCGCGCTCCAGGCTGGTGGAGAAGAAGGCGTAGTAGCCCAGGTTGGCGTTGAACACGCCCAGGGCGTTCGGCCCCAGCAGGCGCATGTTGGCCGCGCGGGCAGCTTCGACGATGGCGTCCTGCATGGCCACGCCTTCCTCGCCGACTTCGCTGAAGCCGGAGGAGAACACGATGGCGCTGCGCGCGCCCTTGCGGCCCAGCGCCCGGACGGTCTCCAGCACCTGCGGCGCCGGCACCGCGATGATCGCCACGTCCGGCGCCTCGGGCAGCGCATCGACGCTGGCGTAGGCCGGCAGGCCCTGGATTTCGCTGCGGTTGGGGTTCACCGGCAGGATGCGACCGCTGAAACCGTTACGCAGCATGTAGGCGATGGGGCGACCGCCGATGCGATGCGGGTCGCTGGAGGCGCCGACCACGGCGACCGAGCGCGGCTGCACCAGGGGGGTAAGACTGGAGAAGCCGGTGTGTTGCAAGTGACTCACTGACATGACGTTCCACCTGAAACATTGACGGATGCCGGACGCTGGCGTGCCGGCGCGAGGGCGAACGCGTCCACGGCGGGCCGCCCGCTTGTCGCAGGTGGCCACCGGGAGGGCGTCTTGCCCGGATTTCAGAGCACGTTCTGGGTGCCGAGCAGCGCGGTGACCTGGCTGGACAAGGTGCCGCCGTTGCCGTGCAGCAGGGCGATATCGGCCTTTTTCAACTGGCGCTCTCCGGCCTGTCGGCGTAACTGGGTGACCGCCTCGATGATCAGGAACATGCCGTACATGCCCGGATGCACACAGGACAGCCCGCCGCCGTTGGTGTTCACCGCCAGCTCGCCGCCAGGGGCAATGCGCCCGCCCTGGACGAAGCGACCGCCCTCGCCCTTCGGGCAGAAGCCGAGGTCTTCGAGGAACAGGATCGTATTGATGGTGAAGGCGTCGTAGACCATCACCAGGTCGATGTCCGCGTGCTGCACGCCGGCCATCTGCATGGCGCGCGGGCCACTCTCGGAAGCGGCAGTGACGGTGAGGTCGGGCATCGCCACGATGGAGCGGTGCCACTGCGCGCCGGCGGCGCCGAGGAAGTAGATCGGCGCCTTGGGCAGGTCCCGCGCGCGGTCGGCGCGCACCATCACGCAGGCGCCGCCGCCATCGGTGACCAGGCAGCAGTCGGCCTTGCTCAGCGGGTCGCTGACCATCCGTGCGGCAAGCACCTCATCGATGCTCAGCGGGCCACGGGCGAAGGCCTCGGGATTGAGGTTGGCCCAGCCCCGCGCGGCCACGGCCACTTCGGCCAGGTGCTCGCGGGTGGTGCCGTATTGATGCATGTGGCGGCTGGCCGCCAGCGCGTAGGCGGTGATCGGGTGGCGCGGCTGGTAGGGCGTTTCGTGCCACTGCGGCTCGCTCATCGATACCAGTTTGCCGCCCGCGGTACGCTGGTTGGAGCCGTAACAGATCAGCGCTGCGTCACACAGGCCGGCCTCCAGGGCCAGGGTCGCCTGCAGAAGATGCAGCTCGAAGCTGGAGCCGCCGACGTTGGTGCCATCGACGAACTTCGGCTTGATACCCAGGTACTCGCAGACCGAGAGGGTCGGGAAGGCGTGGGAGCTGGTGGCCGAGAACACCGCGTCGATGTCCGAGAGCGCTAGCCCGGCATCGGCGATGGCTTTCATCGAGGCCTGGCCGAGCAGTTCCATGGCGCTGTAGCCGTGGGCTTCGCCGATACCGGCGCTGCCGATACCGACGATGGCGGTCTTGCCGCGCAGGAGCTGGCTCATGCTGGCACCTCCGCGAGAGGTTCGAAGACCACGACGGCGCCGCTTTCCTGCTGGGCGATGCGCGCCTTGACGCGGGTGCCGATGGGCAGGCTGAGATGCCCTTCGATGCGCGACATCATGCGCACACCTTCATCGAGGTCGATCAGCGCGACGTTGTAGTCACCGCTGCGGGCGCGGTTGACGGTCAGGGCATAAAGAGTGCCGAGGCCACTGGCGGGGACCCATTCCAGGTCGGTTTCGCCGCTGCCGGGCACCTGGGTGCGCGGGTAGAACACGTGCCGGCCGGTGGAGGCGCTGCGCTGCAACATGAAACGACCCTGGGCGAGAAACGCGAGGTACTGCGCCTCGGGCCCTGGCATGCTGTGGTCGGGGAAATCCACCATCGAGGTTTCTCCTTTGTTCTTGTTCTGCCTTTGTTGCAAAGTGCGTTACCGCCCATGCCAAGCCAGCTTCACGGAAGCCGTTGCAGGCGTCGCAGGGTCAGAATACATTCACAATACTGAATGTCAATCAGAATACAGAATATGACCACTGAAAAGACCGTCGAAGAAGCCAGCAGCAAACGCACCGGCAGCGCCAAGGATGTCGGCGCCGTGGTGAACGCCATCCAGATCCTCCGCCACCTGGCCAACGCCGAAGGCCCCGAGGGCGCGACCGCCATCGCCCGCGCCACCGGCATCAGCCCGAGCACGACCTTCAATATCCTGCGCACGCTGAGCAACGAGCAGTTGACCTCGTTCGACAACGAGACCAAGACCTACCGCCTGGGCCTGGGCCTGTCGGAGCTGGCAGTCAGCTTCATCGGCCGCAGCTACGCCGACCTGATCCAGCCGGAACTGGAGCGCCTGAGCACCAACCACCACATCCTGATCGCCCTGTGGCAGGTGACCGACGACGCGCACATCCGCGTGATCGCCGTCTCCGCACCTACCGTGGCGCACGTCAACGTCGCCATCGGCTCGCGCCTGCCCGAACTGGCGGGCGCCGCCGGGCGCTGCATTGCCGGCCTGCGCAACCTTCCCGAGGATGAACTGCGCCGCCGCCTGACCCGTGTGCGCTGGGAGAATCCACCCAGCTTCGAGGAGTACTGCAGCGGCGCCAGCGCCACCCTGGAACGCGGCTGGGCCATCGACCTGGACCACCTCTACCGCGGCGTCAGCATGGTCGCCAGCGCGATCATCGACCACGACCGCCAGCCTCGCTTCATCATTTCCGGCATCGGCATCAGCGCCCAGCACGACCGCGAAAAGCTGGAGCAGATCGGCACCAGCCTGCATGAGACCGCCCGCTTCATCAGCCGCTCGCTGTTCCCACAGAGCGTCGCCACGCCAGCAGACTGAGCAAATGATATTCACCAGGTGAAATGACATTCAGGAAACCTGGTCATTTCACCTGAAACAGTGGAAGCCATGCGATGTCGCCCCGCTCAGCCGATATCGCCTGAACCTCAGCCTTCAAGCGGTCGATGCGACTGATGGCAGCGATATTCGCCAGCAGGGGCCCACAGCCGCGAATATCGCCGGTATCATGGCAAGTCTTGATGGAGTCCTGGCGGTGACCATCCCGCGGAGAACGCCGTTCCCGCCGCACGCCCGAATCCCCGCCGATTCGGGCAGCCCGCCGCCAGAGCCCGCCAAACACTCTGCCCGGATGCTCGCCGGCCTTGCACGGCTCGCGGCAGCCGCAGGTAATCCCATTGAATGAGGCAACCATGGAACAGAAAGACATCGATTGGGGCACGCTCGGATTCGATTACATCAAGACCGACTTCCGCTACATCTCCCACTGGCGCGATGGTCTGTGGGACGACGGCAAGCTGACCGAAGACAACACCCTGCATATCAGTGAAGGCTCCTCGGCCCTGCATTACGGCCAGCAGTGCTTCGAAGGCCTGAAGGCCTACCGCTGCAAGGACGGCTCGATCAACCTGTTCCGCCCGGACCAGAACGCCGCGCGCATGGCGCGCAGCTGCGCTCGCGTGCTGATGCCGCAAGTCTCGGAAGAGCAGTTCATCGACGCCTGCCGCCAGGTCGTCCGCGCCAACGAACGCTTCATTCCTCCGTACGGTTCCGGCGGTGCCCTGTACCTGCGTCCGTTCGTGATCGGCGTGGGCGACAACATCGGCGTGCGCCCGGCTCCGGAGTTCATCTTCTCGGTGTTCTGCATCCCGGTTGGCGCGTACTTCAAGGGCGGCATGAAGCCCCATGACTTCGTGATCTCCACCTACGACCGCGCCGCGCCCAACGGTACCGGCGCCGCCAAGGTCGGTGGCAACTACGCCGCCAGCCTGATGCCGGGCGCGCAGGCCAAGAAAGACGGCTTCGCCGACTGCATCTACCTCGACCCGGCCACCCACAGCCGCATCGAGGAAGTGGGCTCCGCCAACTTCTTCGCCATCACCCACGACAACGAATTCGTCACTCCGCGCTCCAGCTCGGTGCTGCCAGGCATCACCCGCCTGTCGCTGATGCAACTGGCCGAACAGCGCCTGGGCCTGAAAGTGGTCGAAGGCGACGTGCAGATCGACGACCTGGCGCGCTTCAAGGAAGCCGGCGCCTGCGGCACCGCCGCGGTGATCACCCCGATCGGCGGCATCCAGTACAAGGACAACCTGCACGTGTTCTTCAGCCGCGAAGACGTCGGCCCGGTGACCCGTCGCCTCTACGAGGAGCTGACCGGCATCCAGAAGGGTGACGTGGAAGGCCCGGAAGGCTGGGTCGTCAAGGTCTGAACCTGACCGCTCGCTGAAACACAAACGCCGCGATGCCGAAAGGGATCGCGGCGTTTTTCTTTGGCCCGGCAGAGGGATTTGTCATCGCGTAGGAGCGGACTCTGTCCGCGATGCTATCCGGCGCGATGCGAACCTATCGCGGACGAAGTCCGCTCCTACGCATAGTCCAGCCTCAGGCGTGACTGGGCAGCGCCGGCTGGCACAGCAGCCAGTCATGCAGCAGCGCCTGCAGCTCCTCGAACTTCACCGGCTTGGCCATGTAGTCGCTCATCCCGGCCGCCAGGCAACGCTCGCGGTCGCCGCTGTGGCTATGGGCGGTGATGGCCAGCACCGGCAGATCGGCGCAACCCGGCAGCGTGCGGATCGCCCGGCAGGTAGCAAAACCGTCCATCACCGGCATCTGGCAGTCCAGCAGCACGGTGTCGATGGTTTCCCGGCGCAGCAACTCGATGGCTTCGGCGCCGTTATCGGCAGTGCGCACGCGGTAACCGAGCTTGAGCAGCATGCCGCGGATGACCAACTGGTTGATGGCATTGTCTTCCACCACCAGCACCGTGCACTGGTCCGGGCCGCGCAACACCTGGCCGCCCGCGCGGCGCGGCGGCGGGGCAATGTTCTGCACCGGCTGGCCGACCTGCAGTTCCAGGGCAAAGCGACTGCCCTGCCCTGGCACGGATTCGTGGGTCAAGGTGCCGCCCAGCAATGCAACCAGCTTGCGGCACAACGCCAGGCCGATACCCAGGCCGCCGTATTCGCGGGTCAGCGAACCATCGAGCTGGAAGAAGCGCTGGTACAGCGCGCCATCCGGCGGGGTGGAGAAACCGATGCCGCTATCCTGCACCTCGATGCGCAAGGCCAGCCCTTCTTTGCCCGGCACGCCACCCACACGCAGGTTGACACCACCCTGGTGGGTGAACTTGATGGCATTGTCGATCAGGTAACCCAGCGCCTGGGTCAGCTTGCCGGCATCACCCTCGAGGGTATCGGGCAGGCTCTCGTCCAGCTGCAGGACAAAGCGCAGCCCGCGCTCCTCGGCGCGCGGCGCGTACTGCGCACGCAGGCCATCGCACAGGCCGCGCAGGCTGAACGGTTCGCGGCGCGGATAGAGCTTGCCGGCCTGCAGCTCGATCAGCGCGAGGATGTCGTTGACCATGCGCATCATGTCCCGCGCCGAACCGGTGGCAGTCTTGTGGTACTGGCCCAGCTCGACATCCATCGGCACGGTCTGCATCAGCTCCAGCGAGCCGATCACCCCGCTCATGGGAGTGCGCAGCTCGTGGGTGACAGTCGCGAGGAACTCATCCTTCAGGCGGTTGCTGCTGGCCAGTTCCAGGTTCAACTGCTCCAGCTTGCGACTGGTTTCCTGGAGGATCCGCGTGCGCTCTTCCTTCATCGCATTGATACGGTCAGCCAGGGCCAGTGACAGCAGGCCGACTTCCAGCGCCGAACCGATCTGGCTGGCGTACATGGTGAGGAAGACGTTCGGCAGAAAGCCCAGCACCATCAGCGTGTTGATGACCCCACCAAGCAGGAAGGCGCTCCAGGCGAAGATGAAGTAGCGCGCCACGCGCATGCCGCGCAGCCAGGCGAGGATGCCGGCGGCAAAGATCACCACGGTAAAGGCCAGCGCAAGGTAGGTGGCCAGGCGCAGGGCGACGGCGTAGCTGACGGTCAGCGCCAGCACCATCACCAGCGCGCCGACGGCCATCAGCACGCGCAGGATGCGATCGATCCACAGGCTGTGCTCGCGGGTGTGCAGGAAGCTGCGCGCGAACTGGCAACCGAACAGCCCGGCCGAACCGATCAGGAACGGCGTGGAGGCGTTGGCCCACCAGGGGTTGTTCGGCCAGAAGTATTCGATGCCCGCACCGTTGACCGATATCTGGTAGAAACCGAACGAGGCTATATAGAGGATGTAATAGAGGTAGCTGGTGTCACGCACGCTGAGGAAGATGAACAGGTTGTAGATCAGCATCACCAGCAGCACGCCATAGATGATGCCCAGCACATAAATGCGCTGCGGCTGTTCCTCGAGGTAGGCCTTGGGCGACCAGAGCGTCAGCGGCGCCTGGATCGAGCCCTGGCTTTCCAGGCGCAGGTAGACGCGCAGCGGCTTGCCCGGCTCCAGCTTGAGATCGAACAGGTAGTTGTTCTGGCGGATCGGCCGGCTGTCGAACGGCAACGTGTCGCCGGTGCGCTGGGCCAGCTTGAAGCCACCATTGCCATCGGGCAGGTAGAGCTCGAGCTTGTCCAGCGGCGGATAGGCCAGTTCGAGCAGCCAGTTGGCCGGATCTTTCGAGACCTGCGGCTGATAATCCAGGTCCAGGCGCAGCCAGAACACCGAGCGCGAATAACCGGCGTTGAGCACGTCGCGCTCATGCCGGCGGAAACTGGCGGCCAGCGCCGGCGAGCTGATCTCGGCGATATCGGCGGTGCCGCGCACGTCCTCGAAGACGTCCATCGCCCGCCCCAGGGGCAATTGCCCGACGTGCTCATCGAAGCTGATGGCGCTCGCCACTGGCGAGAGGATGAGTAGGATCAGGAAGATCAGCCAGTGCCGCATGGTGCCCCGCAGTGCCACCGACAGCCGCGCCGGAGATCCCCATCTCCCGCTTTGGCGCGCCGTGGAGGCGTTGTGTTGGAATCGGCGAACTCTAGCACAGGCCTTGTGCCCCGTGGCATTCGACCATTCGGCCAGGCAACGGCCGGGCGTTGCGCAATGGACCGTTCGGTCAGCTCAGCGGCGCATTTTGGTGATAAGCTCCCGCGCCATGAAAACACCTGCCTCCCGTCCCGTAGTGCTCTGCCTGTCCGGTCACGATCCCAGTGGCGGCGCCGGCTTGCAGGCCGATATCGAAGCCCTGATCGCCCAAGGCTGCCACGCGGCGCCTACCGTCACCGCACTGACCGTTCAGGATACCGTCAACGTTTCCGACTTCCGCGTGCTCGACCGCGAGTGGGTGCTGGCCCAGGCCAACGCCGTGATCGCCGACCTGCCGGTGGCCGCGGTCAAGCTGGGCATGCTCGGCTCGGTGCAGATGGTCGATACCGTCGTCGAGATCATGCAGTCCCTGCCGGGCATCCCGCTGGTCTGTGACCCGGTGCTGCGCGCCGGTGGCGGCGGTTCGCTGGGCAAGGACGACGTCGGCTACGCCATGCGCGAACGCCTGCTGCCGATCGCCGCCGTGGCCACGCCGAACCTGCCGGAAGCGCGCATCCTCGCCGAACTGCCCGAGGGCACCGCGGACGAGTGCGCCGACAAGCTGCTGCCGTATATCCAGACCCTGCTGATCACCGGCGGCCATGGCGACGAGTCCGAAGTGCACAATCGCCTGTACACCCGTGAAGGCCAGCGCCACACCTTCACCTGCCAGCGCCTGCCCGGCAGCTACCACGGCTCCGGTTGCACCCTGGCGAGTACGCTTGCCGGCCGCCTGGCCCTGGGCGAGGAACTGGTGAGCGCGGTACGCAGCGCCCTGGACTACACCTGGCGCACCCTGCGCGACGCGGAAGCCCCTGGCCACGGCCAGTACGTTCCACGCCGGCTGCCGCTGGACTACTGCCACTGATTCAACCGCACCAATGATCGAGGCACCGATGAAACTGCGCGGACTCTACGCCATCACCGACAGCCAACTGCTCGACGGCGGCCGCCTGCTGCCTTACGTCGAAGCCGCCCTGAAGGGCGGCGCCAAACTGCTGCAGTACCGCGACAAGTCCGACGACGCTTCGCGCCGCCTGCGCGAAGCCGAGGCCCTGCGCGATCTCTGCGCGCGCCATGGCGCCACGCTGCTGATCAACGATGACGCCGAACTGGCCGCGCGCCTGGGCGTCAGCGTGCACCTGGGGCAGACAGACGGCTCGCTGGCCGCGGCTCGCGCCCTGCTTGGCCGCGATGCCGTCATCGGCGGCACCTGCCACGCCAGCCTCGAGCTGGCCGAGAAAGCCATCGCCGAAGGGGCAAGCTACGTCGCCTTCGGCCGCTTCTTCGCCTCCCAGACCAAGCCCGGCGCATCCGCCGCCAGCCTCGAACTGCTGGAGCAGGCCAAGGCCCGCTTCAACGTGCCGCTGGTGGCCATCGGCGGCGTGACCCTGGATAACGCGCCCGAGCTGATCGCCCGCGGCGCCGACATGATCGCCGTGATCCACGCGCTGTTCGCCGCCGACTCCCCGGCCGAAGTCGAACAGCGCGCACGCGCCTTCAGCCAACTCTTCGAAACCCGCTGAGCGCCCACGCGCCCGGCCCTTCACAGCTTCGCGAGGTACACCATGTCCCGTTCCGAAACGCTTTTCGCCAATGCCCAGAAACACATCCCCGGTGGCGTGAACTCGCCGGTGCGCGCGTTCAAGAGCGTCGGCGGCACCCCGCTGTTCTTCAAGCACGCGGAAGGCGCCTACGTGGTGGACGAGGATGACAAGCGCTACGTCGACTACGTCGGTTCCTGGGGCCCGATGATCCTCGGCCACAGCCACCCGGACGTGCTCGATGCCGTGCGCAAGCAGCTCGACCACGGCCTGTCCTACGGCGCGCCGACCGCGCTGGAAGTGGAAATGGCTGATCTGGTCTGCTCGCTGGTGCCGTCCATGGACATGGTGCGCATGGTCAGCTCCGGCACCGAAGCCACCATGAGCGCCATCCGCCTGGCCCGTGGCTACACCGGCCGCGACAGCATCATCAAGTTCGAGGGCTGCTACCACGGCCACTCCGACAGCCTGCTGGTGAAAGCCGGCTCCGGCGCCCTGACCTTCGGCGTGCCGAACTCTCCCGGCGTGCCGGCAGCCTTCGCCAAGCACACCCTGACCCTGCCCTACAACGACATCGCCGCCGTCGAGAAGACCCTGGGCGAAGTCGGCAAGGACGTGGCCTGCATCATCGTCGAACCGGTCGCCGGCAACATGAACTGCGTGCCGCCCGCGCCGGGCTTCCTCGAAGGCCTGCGCAGCCTGTGCGACAAGCACGGCGTGGTGCTGATCTTCGACGAAGTGATGACCGGCTTCCGCGTCGCCCTCGGCGGCGCCCAGGCGCACTACGGCATCACCCCGGACCTGTCGACCTTCGGCAAGATCATCGGCGGCGGCATGCCGGTGGGCGCCTTTGGCGGCAAGCGCGAGATCATGGAGCAGATTTCCCCGCTCGGCCCGGTCTACCAGGCCGGCACCCTGTCGGGCAACCCGCTGGCCATGGCCGCCGGCCTGACCACCCTGCGCCTGATCAGCCGCCCCGGCTTCCACGACGAGCTGACCACCTACACCACCCGCATGCTACAAGGCCTGCAGGAGCGCGCGGACGCTGCCGGCATCCCCTTCGTGACCACCCAGGCGGGCGCCGCGATGTTCGGCCTGTACTTCACCGGCGCCGACGCCATCGTCACCTTCGACGACGTGATGACCAGCGATGCGGAACGCTTCAAGCGCTTCTTCCACCTGATGCTGGATGCCGGCGTCTACCTGGCTCCGAGCGCCTTCGAGGCCGGTTTCACCTCCATCGCCCACGGCGAAACCGAGCTGAAACTGACCCTGGACGCCGCCGAGCGCGCATTCGCCGCCCTCAAGTAAGCCGCTCCACGCAGGGCGCCCATCCGGGCGCCCTGCGCTCTGCCCCGAGGCTTTCGGGGCTTTATCCTGGCGTTACACCGCCCCCGCCGCCGTAGCCGTTTCCAGCAAAAAAACAGAAAAGAAGGTAAAGACTTTGTAAGGAGGCGCCGGCTTATTTCATAATGTGAAGGCTGGCGCATTTCGCTGGCCGGGTTTTACCCGCCCCGATCCTGGAGGCCGTTTCTCCCCATGTACCGTTCTGGTCGCACGCTGCTGGGCTGCCTGTTGCTCGCACTGCCCCTGTTCACTCAGGCGGGCGGCAACTCGCTGCTGATTCCAGCCACCGGGCGCTGCACCCTGAACACCGTGCCCGAACAGCTGCAGCAGGCCCTGGCCAGCTGCCAGCAGGCCGCCAATGCCGGCGACGCACAGGCACAGTTCGAACTGGGGGAATTCTTCTATACCGGCGAACGCGCCCCGCGCGACTTCCAGGCCGCCCTGCACTGGTACGAGAAGGCTTCGCTGCAGGGCCACGCCGATGCACAGCTGCGCCTGGGCACCATGTTCTTCCGTGGTGAAGGTGTGAAAGCCAACAATGTGCAGGCCTACATCGTGCTGAAGATGGCCGCGGTCAACGGCGCCGAAGACGCCATGGACAGTGCCGACCTGGTCGCCGAGCAGATGAACAAGGACGAGCTGGACATCGCCACCAAGGTGCTCGGGCAGATCTTCCGCAACTACCTGATCGAACTGCAGACCGCCGGCAACTCGCCGTTCTCGCCGCTGCCCTGAGCCACACGCCAAACACCACTCCCTGTAGGAGCGAGCTTGCTCGCGAACAGGGCTATTCGGCTGATGTCGGCGTCGGGCGGTTCGCGAGCACGCTCGCTCCTACGAAGTGATGAATCAGCTGTCCTTGCTCGGCATCGGCATGGGGAACGGCATCACGTTGCCGGTGATCTTGGCATCGCTGATCTTCGCGGTACCCAGGCGCTCCACCTCGTCGATGCGGATGATCGAGTGCAACGGCACGAAGCTGCGGATGACGCCATCGAACTGCGCCTTGAGCTTCTCCTCGCTGGGGTCGACCACTACCTGGGTGCGCTCGCCGAAGACGAACTCCTCGATCTCCAGGAAGCCCCACAGATCGCTCTGGTAGATCTGTTTGGCGTACATCTCGTACACCTGGCCCTGGTTGAGGAAGACCACCTTGTAGATCGGGTTCTCGCGCTTGCTCATGAACGAAGGATGACAGCTTTGCAAAAAGGGCACGCAGCATAGCACAGCCGCGCGACCTCCAGGCCGGCCCCTGCCCCAGCCGGTGGCAGACGACTCGCCTCGGGCTTATAATGCGCGGTCATTTTTTAACCAGACCAAGAAAGACTCCATGGCCAAGAAGCTTTTCATCCAGACCCACGGTTGCCAGATGAACGAGTACGACAGCTCGCGCATGGCCGATCTGCTGGGTGAACACCAGGCCCTGGAAATCACCGAAAAGGCTGAAGAAGCCGACGTCATCCTGCTCAATACCTGCTCGATCCGCGAGAAGGCCCAGGAGAAGGTGTTCTCCGAACTGGGCGCCTGGCGCACGCTGAAGCAACAGAACCCGAACCTGGTCATCGGCGTCGGCGGCTGCGTGGCCAGCCAGGAAGGCGCGGCGATTCGCGAGCGAGCGCCCTACGTCGACGTAGTCTTCGGCCCGCAAACGCTGCACCGCCTGCCGGAAATGATCGACGCCGCCCGCACCACACGCAAACCGCAGGTGGACGTGTCCTTCCCGGAGATCGAAAAGTTCGACCGCCTGCCCGAGCCACAGGTGAACGGCCCGACGGCCTTCGTCTCGGTGATGGAAGGCTGCAGCAAGTACTGCACCTTCTGCGTGGTGCCCTACACCCGTGGCGAGGAAGTCAGCCGGCCGTTCGACGACGTGCTGGCCGAAGTGATCCACCTGGCCGAGAACGGCGTGAAGGAAGTGACCCTGCTGGGCCAGAACGTCAACGGCTACCGTGGCCAGACCCACGACGGCCGCATCGCCGATTTTGCCGAACTGATCCGCGTGGTCGCCGAGGTCGATGGCATCGAGCGCATCCGCTACACCACCTCGCACCCGCTGGAGTTCTCCGACTCGCTGATCGCCGCCCACGCCGAGGTGCCGCAGCTGGTGAAGTTCGTCCACCTGCCGGTGCAGGCTGGCTCCGACCGCATCCTCGCGGCAATGAAGCGCAACCACACCGCGCTGGAATACAAGTCGCGCATCCGCAAGCTGAAGGCCGCGGTGCCGGACATCTGCATCAGCTCGGACTTCATCATCGGCTTCCCCGGCGAGACCGAGAAGGATTTCGAGCAGACCATGAAGCTGGTGGAAGACGTCGGTTTCGACTTTTCCTTCTCCTTCATCTACAGCTCGCGCCCGGGCACCCCGGCCGCCGACCTGGTGGACGACACCCCCGACGAAGTGAAGAAGCAGCGCCTGCTAATCCTCAACAGCCGCCTCAACCAGCAGGGTTTCGAGATCAGCCGACGGATGGTCGGCAGCATCCAGCGCATCCTCGTCACCGACTACGCTAAGCGCGACCCCGGCCAGCTCCAGGGCCGTACCGAGAACAACCGCGTGGTCAACTTCCGCTGCGACAATCCGCGCCTGATCGGCCAGTTCGTCGACGTGGAAATCTACGAGGCACTGCCCAATTCCCTGCGCGCGACCCTGGTGGAAGCACGTCACTGAACCTCGACCGTTGAATCCCCCGTTGGCGACTGAACTTTCGTACTCGCTCGCCGGGGGTTATTCTTCGACCATCTCCCTTTGCAGCACGGCGACCTAGACAGCCCTTGAACGCCCCCCTGGATATCCATCGATTCATGCTCGAGCCCTTCGAGGCCCGCAGCTTCGCCAACCTGTGCGGCCAGTTCGACGAACACCTGCACCAGATCGAGAAGCGCCTCGGCATCGAGATCCGCAACCGCGGCAACCAGTTCGAACTGGTCGGCGACCCCGAGCGCACCCAGGCCGCCGAGAACCTCCTGCAGCGCCTCTACCGCGAAGTGCAGAACGGCACCGAGATGACACCCGACCTGGTGCACCTGTTCCTGCAGGAGTCCGGCCTGGAAGAACTCGCCGTCGAGCCCGTCGTCCCGCTGGTGACGCTCAAGACCCGCCAGGCACACATCCGTCCGCGCGGCGCGAACCAGCAGCGCTACGTCAAGGCGATCCTCGACCACGACATCAACTTCGGCATCGGCCCGGCCGGCACCGGCAAGACCTACCTCGCCGTCGCCTGCGCCGTGGACGCCCTGGAGCGTGAGCAGATCCGCCGCATCCTGCTGGTGCGCCCGGCGGTGGAAGCCGGTGAGAAGCTCGGCTTCCTGCCCGGCGACCTGTCGCAGAAGATCGACCCCTATCTGCGCCCGCTCTACGACGCGCTGTACGAGATGCTCGGCTTCGAGACCGTGGCCAAGCTGATCGAACGCCAGGTCATCGAGGTCGCGCCGCTCGCCTACATGCGCGGCCGCACGCTGAGCAACAGCTTCATCATCCTCGACGAAAGCCAGAACACCACGATGGAACAGATGAAGATGTTCCTCACCCGGATCGGCTTCGGCTCCACCGCGGTGATCACCGGCGACGTCACCCAGGTCGACCTGCCCAAGGGCACCCGCTCGGGGCTCAAGCATGTGATGGAAGTGCTGCGCGACGTCCCCGGCATCAGCTTCACCCACTTCAAGTCCAAGGACGTCGTGCGCCACCCGCTGGTGCAGCGCATCGTCGACGCCTACGACGCCTATGAGAACCGTCTGACCGGCATAGAAGGCCAGGGCAACAAGAATGCTTGAACTGGACCTGCAGGTCGCCTCCGAAGCGGCCGGCCTGCCGAGCGAGGCCGAGTTCAGAACCTGGTGCGAACTGGCCCTGCGCCAGCGCCAGAATGATTCTGAACTCACCATCCGCCTGGTGGACGAAGCCGAAGGGCGCGAACTGAACAAGACCTGGCGGCACAAGGACTACGCCACCAACGTACTGTCCTTCCCCGCCGATGTTCCCGATGAGCTGCTGGATATCCCGCTGCTCGGCGACCTGGTGATCTGCGCCCCCGTGGTCACCCGCGAGGCCGCCGAACAGGGCAAGTCCGTGCAGGCCCACTGGGCCCACCTCGTCATCCATGGCTGCCTCCACCTGCTCGGCTACGATCACATCGACGATGTGGAAGCCGAGGATATGGAAGGTCTGGAACGGGAATTGCTGGCCGAACTGGGTCACCCCGACCCGTACGCGGCCGATGAAGAATAAAAGCCACTGAGCAGGAATGATGAGCGAAGACCGATCGAGCAATGGGCACAAGTCGTGGTTGGACAAGATCACCCAGGCTTTTGCCCATGAGCCGAGAAACCGCCAGGAGCTCCTCGAGCTGCTGCGCGAAGCCCACGACAACAAGCTGCTCGACAGCGAAGCGTTGTCCATCGTCGAAGGCGCAATCCAGGTAGCGGACCTCCAGGTCCGCGACATCATGGTGCCGCGCTCGCAGATGATCAGCATCAAGGCCACCCAGACCCCGCGCGAGTTCCTCCCGGCGATCATCGAGGCGGCGCACTCGCGCTACCCCGTGGTCGGCGAGAGCCTGGACGACGTCATGGGGGTGCTGCTGGCCAAGGACCTGTTGCCGCTGATCCTTCACGACAACGCACACGCCTTCAATATCAAGGACCTGCTGCGGCCGGCCACCTTCGTCCCGGAATCCAAGCGACTCAACGTGCTGCTGCGCGAGTTCCGTGCCAACCACAACCACATGGCCATCGTCATCGACGAGTACGGCGGCGTGGCGGGGTTGGTGACCATCGAGGACGTGCTGGAGCAGATCGTCGGCGATATCGAGGACGAGCACGACGTCGAGGAGGACAGCTACATCAAGCCACTGCCCAGCGGCGATTTCATCGTCAAGGCACTGACCCCGGTGGAAGCCTTCAACGACTTCTTCGGCGCGGAGTTCTCCGACGAGGAGTTCGACACCGTCGGCGGCGTGGTGATGAGCGCCTTCGGTCACCTGCCCAAGCGCAACGAAACCACCGAGCTGGGCGGCTTCCGCTTCCGCGTGCTCAACGCGGACAGTCGCCGACTGCACCTGCTGCGCCTCACCCCGCTGCAAGACTAAGGGGTAGGCCAGGCAGGAGCGAGCTTGCGCCCCACAGGGATGTGGGAAATGCCGTTATCCGCAGGGAACGGATTCGGCCTCGCGAACCAACTCCGGCGCGGGGTCGTTCGCGGGCAAGCTCGCTCCTACAATCAGCTCGGACCTTTCCTGCAACACCCTGCCGCAGTCGGCTCATGGCTTTTGGCTTTCATCCCCATAGCCTACCGTTCGTCTCTCCATTACTCTTGCGCATCGCTAAAACGCAACAAGGATTTCCGATGCGCTGGATCACCCGCCCCGGCCTGCCAGGCCATCTGCTCGCCCTGGCCGCCGGCGCGCTCACTCCGCTGTTCCTGGCACCGTTCGGCTACTGGCCGCTGGCGGTGCTGTCGCTGGCCCTGTTCTACCTCGGCCTGCGTGGTACCACCGCTGGCTCGGCACTGTGGCGCGGCTGGTGGTACGGCTTCGGCGCCTTCATCGCCGGCACCAGCTGGATCTACTTCAGCATCCATAACTTCGGCGGCGCCTCCGGGCCGCTGGCCGGCTTCCTGGTGGCCGGTTTCAGTGCCGGTGTAGCCTTCTTCTTCGCCCTGCCGGCCTGGGTCTGGGCGCGCTTCTTGCGCCGCAACAACGCCCCGATCAGCGATGCGCTGGCCTTCGCCGCGCTGTGGGTGGTGCTGGAACTGTTCCGCAGCTGGTTCCTCACCGGTTTCCCCTGGCTCTACGCTGGCTACAGCCAGCTGGAAGGTCCGCTGGCCGGCCTCGCCCCCCTGGGCGGCGTATGGCTGGTGTCGTTCGCCATTGCCCTGAGCGCTGCGCTGATCATCAATATCCCGGCACTGAGCCGACGCCCGGCGCGCCTGGTCGCCGGCCTGATCCTGCTGATCGCGCCCTGGGCCGTGGGGCTGGGCTACAAAGGCCACGCCTGGACCAGCCCCGCCGGAGCAGCGCTGAAGGTCGCCGCGCTGCAGGGCAACATCGCCCAGGAAATGAAGTGGGACCCGAAAGCCATCACTCACCAGCTGGAGCTGTACCGCGACCTGACCGCCGAGCAGAGCGGCGTTGACCTGATCGTCTGGCCGGAAACCGCCGTGCCGGTGCTCAAGGACCAGGCCACCGGCTACCTGGAGATGATCAACGGCGTCGCCAGCGCCAAGAAGGCCGCACTCATCACTGGCGTGCCGGTGCGCGAGAAGACTGCCGAGGGCATCCGCTACTACAACGGCATCACCGTGGTCGGCGAAGGCGGCGGCAACTACCTCAAGCAGAAACTGGTGCCCTTCGGCGAATACGTTCCGCTGCAGGACGTGCTGCGCGGTCTGATCGCCTTCTTCGATCTGCCCATGTCCGACTTCGCCCGCGGTCCGGCCGACCAGCCGCTGCTCAAGGCCAAGGGCTATTCCGTGGCACCGTACATCTGCTACGAAGTGGTCTATCCGGAATTCGCCGCCGAGCTCGCCGCACAGAGCCAACTGCTGCTGACGATCAGCAACGACGCCTGGTTCGGCACCTCCATCGGCCCGTTGCAGCACCTGCAGATGGCGCAGATGCGTGCCCTGGAAGCCGGGCGCTGGATGGTCCGCGGCACCAACAACGGCGTCACCGCGCTGATCGACCCGTTCGGCAAGCTGGCAGTACAGATCCCGCAGTTCCAGCAAGGCGTGCTGCACGGCGAAGTGGTACCGATGCAGGGCCTGACGCCCTACCTGAAGTGGCGCGTCTGGCCGCTGGCGATCCTCAGCGCCGTGTTGCTGGTGTGGGCCCTGGTACGCCGTCGCACGCACCCGGAAGAACGCCGACTGTTCGGCTGACTCCCACGAAAAAGGGCCTCATTGCGAGGCCCTTCTTCTTGGGATAAGGCAAAAACCTGCGTAGGAGCGGACTCCGTCCGCGATCGGTCCGCCTCGCGCCTGAAACCATCGCGGACGAAGTCCGCTCCTACCTAAAGCCAGCTATCGGTAAAACAACCGATACCCCACCAGCCCGATCGCCTCGTTGAGCAATTGCCCGCTCTGCCAGATCGCCCGGCCTTCCGGCAGCCAGCCGCCCATGGGCACCACATCATCCGTACCGATGTAGCCCGCAGGCGCCGGCAGCACTTCCAATCCGGCCTTCTCGAAGCTCCAGATCGAACGCGGCATGTGAATGGCGCTGGTGACCAATACCACTCGCTGGATACCGGCCTCGCGCAGCATCTGCGCGCTGAACAGCGCATTCTCCCAGGTCGTGCGGCTACGCCCCTCCTCCCAGCGCACCGGCACGCCATAGTCGTCCAGCAGGCTCTGCGCCATGATCCGCGCTTCGGAAGGCGGCGTGTAGTAATGCAGACCGCCAGAGACCAGTACCGGCAGGCCGCTGGCCTTGGCCAGGCGGGCCGCGTAGCGAATACGTTCGCGGGCCATCAGGCCGGGCTGGTCCTCGTCCCAGGCACGATCCCCGCGCACTCGGCCGGCACCCAGCACCACGATGGCATCAGCGTGCTGCGCCAACCCCGCCCAGTCCGTCTGCTTCAGCGGCTCCTGCTGTTCCAGCTGTCGCGCGCCCCACTCCACCGTCACCGGCAGGCTCATCAGCAGCAGGCCGAGGAACCCGGAAAAGAAGCAGAAAAGAGAAAAACGCGGATAGCGCCGGCGCAACATGAAGCCCAGCAGCAACAACAGCAGGAGTAGTCCCGGCGGCATGAAAATCTGTTTGAGGATGAAGCGGATAGGCATTGGCGACTCCTTGTCGAGGCGCCAAGCCTAACGGATCGGGAAACGCTCAGCGTGCTTTCGCGTTGCGGAACAGCTGTGAACCGCAGGAGGTGCAGGGCAGCACACCCTGGTGGCGACTCCAGGCCACCGGCGAGCCACACAGCGCGCATTGCAGCGATTGCGGACGAGGCACCAGGCGCGGGCGGCTCGGCGGCACGGGATGACGTACCGGACGCGGGGCGCGGGAAGACGAGCGCTCGAGCAATGCCAACTCTTCAGCCGCAGCATGCCAGCCGCGCAACCAGTTCACATCCTGCTCGAGATAAGCCCGGATCAGCGCCATTTCCGCTTCGCTCAGGCCGCGCAACTCCAGCTCCATGGGGCATTCGTCACGTAGTCGCTCGGCGGTATCGGCTTCATCCAGAGCCAGCGCGAGTCGTTGCAACAACCGTTCATACAGACCGGAACCCGAAGCACTTGCGCGATGCAGCTCAGCCATCAGTCACCTCAAGACAGGCGGAAACCTCCCGCCCTCAGGCAAAGCTTAGCGGGCCACCCCAGCGGGCACCGAGCGTGCGACAAACGGCGCGGGCTACCGACTGAGGGTGGGGTCATGTATGCTACGAGGCTTTCTGTAGCCGCCCGACCCGTGTCTTCTCAGGGGTCGGTGGAGCGGAGAGCCACTCGACCTCCCCGGCCACACAATTCTCTTCCGTACAGGTTCAAATCGCGCCATGCACGAGCAATACCAGCCTCTCGAGATCGAATCCCAGGCCCAGACCTACTGGAATGAACACAACTCCTTCCGCGTCGACGAAGTCGCTGCCAAGGAGAAGTTCTACTGCCTGTCGATGTTCCCGTATCCGAGCGGCAAGCTACACATGGGGCATGTGCGCAACTACACCATCGGTGACGTGATCAGCCGCTACCACCGCATGCAGGGCAAGAACGTCCTGCAGCCGATGGGCTGGGACGCCTTCGGCATGCCGGCGGAAAACGCCGCGATGAAGAACAACGTCGCACCGGCAGCCTGGACCTACGACAACATCGCCTACATGAAGGCCCAGCTCAACAGCCTGGGCCTGGCCATCGACTGGTCCCGCGAAGTCACCACCTGCAAGCCGGATTACTACCGCTGGGAACAGTGGCTGTTCACCCGCCTGTTCGAGAAGGGCGTGATCTACCGCAAGAACGGCACCGTGAACTGGGACCCGGCGGACCAGACCGTACTGGCCAACGAGCAGGTCATCGACGGCCGTGGCTGGCGTTCGGGCGCGCTGATCGAAAAGCGCGAAATCCCGATGTACTACTTCAAGATCACCGCCTACGCCGAAGAGCTGCTGTCCAGCCTCGACGATCTGCCGGGCTGGCCGGAACAGGTCAAGACCATGCAGCGCAACTGGATCGGCAAGTCCCGCGGCATGGAGATCGCCTTCCCCTACGACCAGGCTTCCATCGGTGAAGCCGGCCAGCTGAAGGTCTTCACCACCCGTCCGGACACCCTGATGGGCGCCACCTACGTCGCCGTGGCCGCGGAGCATCCGCTGGCCACCCTGGCCGCCGAGCGTGATCCGTCGCTGCAGGCGTTCATCGACGAATGCAAGCGCGGCGGCGTCGCCGAAGCCGACATCGCCACCCAGGAGAAGAAAGGCGTCGCCACTTCCCTGTTCGTCGAACACCCGCTGACCGGCGACAAACTGCCGGTGTGGATCGCCAACTACGTCCTGATGACCTACGGCGAAGGCGCCGTGATGGCGGTTCCGGGTCACGACGAGCGCGACTTCGAGTTCTCCAGCAAGTACGGCCTGCCGATCGTCCAGGTCATCGCCAAAGTCGAAGGCGACAACGACTTCGAAGCCGGCACCTGGAAAGAGTGGTACGGCCTGAAGGACGACAGCGTCATCACCGTCAACTCCGGCAAATACGATGGCCTGGGCTACCAGGCTGCGTTCGACGCCATCGGCGCCGATCTCGCCGCCAAGAGCCTTGGCCAGCAGCGCACCCAGTTCCGCCTGCGCGACTGGGGCATCAGCCGCCAGCGCTACTGGGGCTGCCCGATCCCGATCATCCACTGCGACAGCTGTGGCGACGTGCCGGTGCCAGCCGACCAACTGCCGGTAGTCCTGCCTGAAGACGTCGTACCGGACGGCGCCGGTTCGCCGCTGGCCAAGCTGCCGTCGTTCTACGAGTGCAGTTGCCCTAAATGCGGCCAGCCGGCCAAGCGCGAAACCGACACCATGGACACCTTCGTCGAGTCGTCCTGGTATTTCGCCCGCTACGCCTGCCCGCAATTCGAAGACGGCATGCTGGACAAGAAGGCCGCCAACTACTGGCTGCCGGTCGACCAGTACATCGGCGGCATCGAGCACGCCATTCTCCACCTGCTCTACGCGCGCTTCTTCCACAAGCTGATGCGTGACGAAGGCCTGGTCGACTCCGACGAGCCGTTCAAGAATCTCCTGACCCAGGGCATGGTGGTCGCCGAGACCTACTACCGCGTTGCCGCCAATGGTGGCAAGGAATGGTTCAACCCGGCGGACGTGGAAGTCGAGCGTGACGCCAAGGCCAAGGTCATCGGCGCACGCCTGAAGACCGATGGCCTGCCGGTGGAAATCGGCGGCACCGAGAAGATGTCCAAGTCCAAGAACAACGGCGTGGACCCGCAGGCCATGATCGACGCCTACGGCGCCGACACCTGCCGCCTGTTCATGATGTTCGCCTCGCCGCCGGACATGAGCTGCGAATGGTCCGACTCCGGCATCGAAGGCGCCAACCGCTTCCTGCGCCGCGTCTGGCGTCTGGCCCAGGCCCACGTCAATGCAGGCCCTGCCGGCGCCGTGGACAAGTCCGCGCTGGACGATGCGCAGAAGGCCATCCACCGCGCCATCCACCTGGCGATCCGTCAGGCCAGCCAGGATGTCGGCCAGCACCACAAGTTCAACACCGCAATCGCCGCCGTGATGACCCTGATGAACGTGCTGGAGAAGGCCCCGGCCGAATCCGCCGCCGACCGCGCCCTGCTGCAGGAAGGCCTGGAAACCGTCACCCTGCTGTTGGCCCCGATCACCCCGCATATCTGCCACGTGGTCTGGGAAGAGCTGGGCAAGGACGGCGCCGTGATCGACGCCAGCTGGCCGCAAGTCGACGAAGCCGCCCTGGTGCAGGACAGCCTGCAACTGGTGGTACAGGTCAACGGCAAGCTGCGTGGCCACATCGAAATGCCCGCCAGCGCCAGCCGCGAGGAAGTCGAGGCAGCCGCCCGTGCCAACGAAAATGTCCTGCGCTTCACCGACGGCCTGACCATTCGCAAGGTCATCGTGGTGCCGGGCAAGCTGGTCAATATCGTCGCCAACTAAAAGCAACGCTGGAAAAGACCCATTCGCCCGTGGCACCTTCGCCACGGGCATATCGGATCAACAGGAGTGAGGAAGCTTGATGAAACGTATCCTGACCAGCCTCGCGCTGATCGGCCTGGCCAGCGTGCTGAGCGCCTGCGGTTTCCAACTGCGCGGCCTGGGCGATACGAACTTTGCGCTCAAGGAAATCGACGTGAGTGCGCGAAACGCCTATGGCGAGACCGTCACGCAGCTCAAGCAGGTGCTTGAAGGCAGCGGCGTGAAAGTCGTCTCCCGCGCGCCCTACCACCTGATCCTGGCCCGCGAAGACGTGACCCAGCGCAGCGTCAGTTACACCAGTTCCGCCCGCAGCGCGGAAAACGAACTGACCAACACCCTGAGCTACGAAATTCGCGGCACCAACAACCTGCTGCTGCTCGCCAACCAGGTCCAGGTCCGCAAGGTCTACGTGCAGGATGAGAACAACCTGATCGGCTCCGACCAGGAAGCCCAGCAGATTCGCGCCGAAATGCGCCGTGATCTGGTCCAGCAGATGGTCACCCGCCTGCAGATGGTCACCCCGGCGCAGCTCGATGACCTGCAGGCCAAGGCAGAAGCCAAGGCCAAGGCCGAAGCAGACGCCATGAAGGCCGCGGACGAGGCTGCCAAGTCTCAACCGCAGCAGTCGCCGATCGAATTCCCGAAAGCACAGTAAGCGACAAGGGGCCGGCCAACCGGCCCCTTTCTCATTATGAAGCTCAATCCCGGACAACTCGCCAAGCACCTGCAAGGCAATCTCGCGCCCGTCTACGTGGTCAGCGGCGACGAACCGTTGCTCTGCCAGGAAGCCTGCGATGCCATCCGTGCCGCCTGCCGTCAGCGTGATTTCTCTGAACGCCAGGTGTTCAACGCCGAGGCCAACTTCGATTGGGGCCAATTGATCGAAGCGGGCGCCAGCCTCTCGCTGTTTGCCGAAAAGCGCCTGATCGAACTGCGCCTGCCCTCCGGAAAACCCGGTGACAAGGGCGCGGCGGTCCTCCAGGAATACCTGCAGCGCCCGCCGGAAGACACCGTCCTGCTGGTCAGCCTGCCCAAGCTCGACGGCAGCACGCAGAAGACCAAATGGGCCAAGGCCCTGATCGACGGCGATGCTGCGCAGTTCATCCAGATCTGGCCGATCGACGCGCACCAGTTGCCACAGTGGATTCGCCAGCGCCTGTCCCAGGCCGGCCTCGCTGCCAGCCAGGAGGCGGTCGACCTGATTGCCGCGCGCGTCGAAGGCAACCTGCTGGCCGCCGCCCAGGAGATCGAAAAGCTCAAGCTGCTCGCCGACGGCCAACAGATTGACGCCGACACCGTGCAGGCGGCCGTGGCCGACAGCGCGCGCTTCGATGTCTTCGGCCTGATCGATGCCGCCCTCAACGGCGAAGCCGCACACTGCCTGCGCATGCTCGAAGGCCTGCGCGGCGAAGGTGTCGAACCGCCGGTGATTCTCTGGGCCCTGGCCCGGGAAATCCGCGTACTCGCCAGCCTCGCCCAGCAATTCAGCCAGGGCGTGCCGCTGGACAAGGCCTTCAGCCAGTGTCGCCCGCCGATCTGGGACAAGCGCCGCCCGCTGATGAGCAAGGCCCTGCAACGGCACACCGCGCAGCGCTGGAACCAGATGCTGCAGGACGCCCAACTGATCGACGCACAGATCAAGGGCCAGGCGCCCGGCAACGTCTGGAACAGCCTCGCCCGCCTCGCCCTGCTGGTCGCCGGCCAGCGCATCAGCCTGCCTTCGGCCTGATTGCAGCGCTTCACGAGCCGGCCTCAGGAGCGCTCGGGCAGAGCCCGCCCCTACATCACGTAGCCCCTCCAAGGCGCCTTGCAGGAGCGAGCTTGCCCGCGACCCGCACAGCGTTTCACTCCCACTCGCGCACCTGGCGAACCTCTACGCAGCCGAGCCGGCCCGGCGGAATCTTCGCGGCGATGCGCTCGGCCTCCTCGATGCTCTGCGCCTCGATCAGGTAGAAGCCACCCAACTGCTCCCGCGTTTCAGCGAAGGGTCCATCGGTGACGGCCAGCTTTTCACCCTGGCCGCGTAACGTGCGCGCGGTCGGCGTCGGCAACAGCGCATTGGCCGCGATGTAATTGCCGCTGCTACGCAGTTGTTCGCTATAGGTCATGCACTCGTCGACGATGCCACGCAGCTCGGCTTCCGGCAGCTCAGCCGCCTTGCGCTCGTCGAAGTAGATCATGCAGAGAAACTTCATCGCCCTTGCCCTCGTTCCTGTTCGCTTTGCCAGAAAGATCTGCCCCCAGCGTAGCCCCGAATGGCCTGCGCTTGCCTTGGCCCGCCCGCCGCTAGACCAGCGGCGTGGACAAGCGTGCCAGATAGGCGGAAGATGCCCGCGCCGGCAACGGCGCCGGCCTCAACGAGGAAAGACAGATGGCGAAGAAATCCAAACGGCCGAACAAGGCCAAGTCCCTGGTGGCACAACCGCTGTTCCGCAGCCGCCAGGAGCAGCCGCTCAAAGGCAAAGGCAGCTACCGCCGCGAAGCCTCCCGAAATTGGGAGGCTTCTTCGCTTCTGGCGGCCTGAAAACGTTAAAAAACCTGAACCACCCCGCCCTTTCGCTTTCAACCGGACAGCCACGCACCTGGAGGTCCAACCATGAAAGCTGCCGTCATCGTCGCCATCCTAGCCCTCCCCTTCAGCCTCTCCGCCCATGCGTTCTGCTCCGACCAGGAAGCCGAAGCCAAGGGCAAGCAGGTCGCTGCCAAGGTCACCGAAGTCACCCGCAGTGATCCCCAGCGCGCGCAGAAGCTCAACGAAAAGCTCGCCGAGCTGAAGAAGTCCCGCTCCAGCGAACAGCGCCCGGACGACTGCGCCGCGTACGACGACATGCTCAAGGAACTCAACCAGAGCGCGCCCAAGGTCGACCAGGAAACCGGCAGCCAGCCCAAGCAATAGCCCCTGCACCGCCCTTTGAGCAGAAGCGGACTGACCCAGGGATCACCGGGCGCCGGCCCGCGAAAAATCGCGTCAGGACCCTGCCCGGCGGCCGCGATCAGCGGAACCGTCCGACGGGAGCCTCGCCACGCTGGGAATTTTCCTCCGGCCGCGCCATCGAACCCTGCGTACCCTGCATTTCTGCTCAACGCAGACGCGTCACAGAGGCCATGCTAAGGTGGCCCCTCCCTGCCAGTTCCCGAGGAGAGCAATGCGCAAGCCTGTTTCACCTGTTGTCGGCCAACGCTGCCTGCTCGTCGCCGTCCTGTCCCTGGCCAGCTTCGGTCTGCTGACCTCCTGCACCGAGCCTCCTGCCAAGGGTGCCACCAGCGAGCACGCGCAACCCACGCAGAGCTTCGCCCAGTGGCGCGGCGGCTTCCGCGCGCAAGCGCTCGCCGCGGGTATCAGCGCGGCAACCTTCGACACTGCGTTCGCAGGCATCGCGCCAGATGACTCGGTCGTCACCGCCGATCGCAGCCAGCCCGAGTTCACCCGCCCTGTCTGGCAGTATCTGGAAAGCGCCGTGTCGCCTGCTCGCGTGCGCAACGGCCAGGATCGCACCCTGGAGAACGCCGAAGCACTGCAACGCATCGAGAGCAGTTACGGCGTCGAGCGTGAAGCCGTGGTCGCGATCTGGGGCATGGAGAGCAACTTCGGCCAGCAGATGGGCAGCAAGAACGTCATCCGTTCCCTCGCAACCCTGGCCTACGAAGGCCGCCGCCCGGACTTCGGCCGCGACCAGTTGATCGCAGCGCTGCAGATCATCCAGCACGGCGACGTCCCGGCCAGCAACATGGTCGGTTCCTGGGCCGGCGCCATGGGCCAGACGCAGTTCATCCCCACCACCTACAACCGCTTTGCAGTGGACTTCGACGGCGACGGCCGGCGCGACATCTGGGGCTCTTCCTCCGATGCCCTGGCCTCCACGGCCAATTACCTGAAGAGCTCAGGCTGGCAGCGCGGCCAGAGCTGGGGGTTCGAAGTACGCCTGCCGCAGGGCTTCGACTACGCCCAGGCGGACATGGACATTCGCAAGCCGATGAGCGAGTGGTTGCGCCAGGGCATCAAGGTGGCCAGCGGCAACCTGCCGAGCGATCCGCAAGCCAGCGTGTCGCTGCTGCTGCCCGCCGGCTATCGCGGCCCGGCATTCCTGGTAACGGAGAACTTCCGCGCCATTCTCAAGTACAACAACTCGACGTCCTATGCCCTCGCCGTAGGCCTGCTCGCAGACAGCTTCAAGGGCGGCGGCCGGCTGGCGGGGAGCTGGCCGCTGGAAGACACACCACTGAGCCGCTCCGAACGCATCGAGTTGCAGCAACTGCTGGCACAGCAGGGTTATCAACCGGGCACCGCGGACGGGATCATCGGCGTCAACACGCGCAAGGCGATCCGGGCCTTCCAGCAGTCGGTCGGCTCGCCGGCGGACGGCTATCCGACGCCAGTGCTACTGGGGCAGTTGCGGCAGAAAAGCTGAAGAAAAAAGGCGCCCCAGGGCGCCTTTTTCATTCCGCGACCGGCTACTCAGCCGATCTTGGTACCGTGCGCCTGTTGGTCGGCGTGGTACGAGGAGCGCACCAGCGGGCCGGAAGCGACGTTCTTGAAGCCCATCTTCTCGCCTTCCTCGGCGAACCAGGCAAAGGTGTCCGGGTGGACGAAGCGCTGCACCGGCAGGTGGTTGCGCGACGGTTGCAGGTACTGGCCGAGGGTCAGCATGTCGATGTCGTGCTCGCGCATGCGCTGCATGACTTCGATGACTTCCTCGTCGGTCTCGCCCAGGCCGAGCATCAGGCCGGACTTGGTCGGTACGTGCGGAACCATCTGCTTGAACTTCTGCAGCAGGTCCAGCGACCACTCGAAGTCCGAGCCCGGGCGGGACGACTTGTACAGGCGCGGCACGGTTTCCAGGTTGTGGTTGAACACGTCCGGCGGCTCGTTGGCGGTGATTTCCAGGGCGATGTCCATGCGGCCGCGATAGTCCGGCACCAGGGTTTCCAGCTGCACGCCAGGCGACAGCTTGCGGATCTCGCGCAGGCAATCGGCGAAGTGCTGGGCACCGCCGTCACGCAGGTCGTCGCGGTCCACCGAGGTGATCACCACGTATTTGAGGCGCAGGTCGGCAATGGCGATGGCGAGGTTGGTCGGCTCGTCGACATCCAGCGGCTTCGGACGGCCATGGCCGACGTCGCAGAACGGGCAACGACGGGTGCAGATGTCGCCCATGATCATGAAGGTGGCGGTACCACCGGAGAAGCACTCGCCCAGGTTCGGGCAGGAGGCTTCTTCACAGACACTGTGCAGCTTGTGCTTGCGCAGCAGTTGCTTGATACGGTCGACCTCGGGGGAAACGGGGATGCGCACACGAATCCAGTCGGGCTTCTTCGGCAGCTCGTCGGTGGGAATGATCTTCACCGGGATGCGCGCGACCTTTTCCGCGCCGCGCAACTTGACGCCAACTTCCACCTTGCCCGGCTTGGCGGCCGGGGCTGCCTGACCTGCGTTCTCCACAACAGTGCTCATCTAGGTTAGATCCCGCCCGTTAGGGTCTTCTGTGCCGCGTAGCCAAGGCGTTCGACGAGTTCGCCACGCAGGCGCTCGCGCACATCGGCCAATGCGATGGGGCCGGCCAGCTGACTCAGCTGGGTCATGGCCATGCCTGCGTAACCGCAGGGATTGATGCGTCGAAAGGGTTCCAGGTCCATGTCCACGTTCAGAGCCAGGCCATGGAAGGAGCGGCCGTTGCGGATGCGCAGGCCGAGGGATGCGATCTTCGCGCCGTCCACATAGACGCCCGGAGCGTCGGGTTTGGACACAGCCGTGACGCCATAGCTGTCCAGCAGGCCGATCAGGCTCTGCTCGATGCGCGAGACCAGGTCGCGCACGCCGATGCCGGAGCGACGCACATCGAGCATCAGGTACGCCACCAGTTGGCCAGGGCCGTGATAGGTCACCTGGCCGCCACGATCGACCTGGACCACCGGGATGTCGCCGGGGAACAGCACATGCTCGGCCTTGCCGGCCTGGCCCTGGGTGAACACGCGCTGGTGTTCGAGCAGCCAGACTTCGTCGGGCGTGCCGGGCTCGCGCTCGGCGGTGAAGCGCTGCATGGCGTGCCAGGTCGGCTCGTAAGGAAGGATTCCCAGCTCACGAAAGCCCAGCGTTTCGCCCATCAGAGCACCATGTGGACGCGGCCGGTGGCGCGCAGGTCTTTATGGATGTTCTGCAGTTGGTCGACGCCGGTAGCGGTGATCAGCACCTGCACGGACAGGAAGCGGCCGTTGCGGCTGTCACGGGTGACCAGGGTGGTGATGTCGAGGTCCGGCGCGTGGCGCTGGATGACTTCGATGACCAGATCGGAGAAACCTTCGCCGGCGTCGCCGATGACCTTGATCGGATAGCGTTCGCAGGGGAACTCGATCTTCGGTGCGGGCTGTTCTGGAGTGTCAGCGGTATCAGGGGTATCAGTCATGGCTGTCGCGGGCGGGTGGCCCGCCTCCGCATGAGCGTCCGGGATCGGGGCGCTCCGGGTGGATCGGACGACGGCCGCCGGGCCACGGGGGGACCCGGCAGTCGCAGGCGGGCATTTTACCCGAGTTTGCGACTGCGCGGGCAGGTCAATCCCAGCCTTGTATACAAAAGTGCAAGGCCGGGACGAGCGGTCAGTTGAACAGACCGTAGAAGAACATGCGCAGGCTGTCCCAGATACGGCGGAAGAAACCACCCTCTTCCACGGCGTTCAGGGCGACCAGGTCGGAGGTGCGGACCACCTTGTCACCCAGCTTGACCTCGACCTTGCCGATCACCTGGCCCTGCTGGATCGGCGCCACCAGGTTGGGCTCGACGACCATGTTGGCCTGCAGCTGCTTGAGCTGGCCGCGCGGCACGGTCATGGTCAGGTCGTCGGACAGGCCGGCCTTCACTTCGTGGTCGGAGCCTTTCCAGACCATGGCCTTGGTCAGCTCGGCGCCCTTCTTGTAGAAGGTCTGGGTTTCGAAGAAGCGGAAGCCGTAGGTCAGCAGCTTCTGGGTCTCGGCAGCGCGGGCCTGCTCGCTGTTGGTGCCGAACACCACGGCGATCATGCGCTGGCCGTCACGCACCGCGGAAGCCACCAGGCAGTAGCCGGCTTCGTCGGTGTGGCCGGTCTTCAGGCCGTCGACGGTCTTGTCGCGCCACAGCAGCAGGTTGCGGTTGGGCTGCTTGATGTTGTTCCAGAAGAACTCTTTCTGCGCGTAGATCGCGTAGTGGGTCGGCTCACCGTAGATGATCGCGCGGGCCAGGACAGCCATGTCCTTGGCGGACGAGTAGTGATCCGGGTTGGGCAGGCCGGTGGCGTCCATGAAGTGGGAGTTGCTCATGCCCAGCTTCTGCGCGGTGGTGTTCATCATGTCGGCGAAGGCGTCTTCGCTGCCGGCGATGTGCTCGGCCAGGGCGACCGAGGCGTCGTTGCCGGACTGGATGATGATGCCGTGCAGCAGGTCGCTTACCGAGACCTGGGAACCGACCTTGATGAACATGCGCGAACCGCCGGTGCGCCAGGCGTGCTCGCTGACGGTGACCAGGTCGGATTCGGCGATGCGGCCGCCTTCGATTTCCTTGGTGGCGATATAGGCGGTCATCAGCTTGGTCAGGCTGGCGGGCGGCAGACGCTCGTCGCCGGCGTTCTCGACCAGGATGTTGCCGCTGGCGCCGTCCATCAGCACCCAGGCCTTGGCCGCGAGCTGCGGGGCGGCGGGAACGACTTCAGCTGCCCAGCTGGCCACGGGGGCGCTGAACAGCACGAGCAAGGACAGGCGTTTGGCGAAGTTGAAGATGTTCATCCGTCTCTCTGGGGTTCACTAATGGTCAAACAATCCCCCGCGGGGGAACTCGTGAGGCGGCCTCTGCGTGCCGCTATTGCGCGTGCGCTGGAATCTCAGTCCAGGCGCACGAGCTTGGGTTGGCCAAGGTTGGCCACGCGGATGCTGTCCTGCATCCGGCTTGCTTCATCCTGCGTTCCGATCGGCCCTAGGCGCACCCGGTACAAGGTCTGCTGATTGACCACGACCGAGCTGATAAAGGATTTCGCCCCCGTCAGGCCGCCGACCTTCTCCTTGAGAAGCTCCGCAGCGTCCGGGTTGGCGAAGGCACCCACCTGGAGATACAGGCCATCGACTGGTAATGAAGCGTTTTTTTTTGAGTCGATCTGGACCGGTGCCACGGGCACGGCGTGCTGCGCCGGCGGCGGGGTGTAGGTTTCGATCGGCTGGGCCATGGCAACTGCCTGCGGCTGCGCGGCGGCAGGCTGCGCGGCCATCTTCGGCAAGGCCATGATCATCGGCGGTTGCTTGCCCTGGGCAGCCCACCAGCGGTCGGGGTCGATGCCCTCTACCTTGACGTGGGCGGTGCCGGTCTCGGCATAGCCGAGCTTCTTGGCGGCAGCGAAGGACAGGTCGATCACCCGGTCGGAATAGAACGGCCCACGGTCGTTGACGCGGACAATGACGCTCTTGCCGTTGTCCAGGTTGGTCACGCGAACATAGCTGGGCAGCGGCAGGGTCTTGTGCGCGGCGGTCATGCCGTACAGGTCGTACTGCTCGCCGTTGGCGGTCGCCTGGCCATGGAACTTGGTGCCGTACCAGGAGGCGGTACCGACCACGCTGTAGGTATTGGAGTTGCTCAGTGGGTAGTAGGTCTTGCCCAGCACGGTGTAGGGGTTGTTCTTGAATGGCCCGTTGTGCGGCATCGGCACGGCATCGGGGATGCGCGAGACATCCACGTCCCACCAGGGTGCGCCGTCGCGGTGCGGGCGGCTGTAGTCATAGGGCCCGGAAATGCCGCTGCTGGCCACCGGCTGCTGCTGCGGCGCACGGTTGCCGGTGCAGCTGGCGAGGAACACGGTGCTCAGGCCAACGCAGGCGGCCAGCGACCAGAGGCCGGGACTTGCGATTCGCTTGCTCAATGGACACCTCGCGCCTTGGCGATCTCGCCGGCCAGCTGGTGGACCGCCATGGCGTACATGGCGCTGCGGTTGTAGCGGGTAATGACGTAGAAGTTCGGCAGGCCAACCCAGTACTCGGTGCCCTGCGCGCCTTCCAGGCGCATGGCGGTGACCATCAGGTCGTCGCGGATCACGTCATGGGTGCGCCAGCCCTGAGAGCGTAGCTGACCGAGGTTCATCTGCGGCTCCAGGCCCTGGGTGAGCGCGTCTTCGGCGGTGGAGGTGCCGATTTCCGCCTGCGACACCACCGGTTCGCCGGTATGCCAGCCGTGCTGCTTGAAGTAGTTGGCGACGCTGCCGATGGCATCGGTGGGGTCGCTCCAGATATTGATGTGGCCGTCGCCGTCGAAGTCCACGGCGTAGGCGCGGAAGCTGCTCGGCATGAACTGCGGCAGGCCCATGGCGCCGGCATAGGAGCCGGTCAGGCTGAGCGGGTCGACCTGCTGCTCGCGGGCCAGCAACAGGAACTGCTTGAGCTCCTTGCGGAAGAATTCGGCGCGCGGCGGATAGTCGAAGCCCAGGGTGGACAGCGCGTCCATCACCTTGAAGTTGCCGGTATTGCGGCCGAAGAAGGTCTCCACGCCAATGATCGAGACGATGTACTGGGCCGGCACGCCGTATTCCTGCTCGGCGCGGGCCAAGGCCTCGGCGTTCTGGTTCCAGAAGTCCACGCCGCGGTTGATACGCGCGTCGGTGACGAAGATCGGCCGGTATTCCTTCCAGGTCTTCACCCGTTCGGCGGGGCGCGAGATGGCGTCGAGGATGGACTGCTTGCGCTCGACGTCGTGGAAGACGCCCATGAGCTGTTCGCCGGCGAAGCCGTAGTCACGGGTCATCTCGCTGACGAACTCGGCAACCTGGGGCGAACCATCGTAGTCGCCCGCGTGGGTTGCGCCGGACATGCCGATCGCCCCCGCGATTCCGACCCAATGCACCCCCCTGGCAGCCCAGGCGCGCAGTACTTGCATTCCTTTCTTCACTCTTGTCATCAAACCTGGGCGATCCACTTCCGGTGGGTGTGGATCGACATCAAAACGCCGAACCCTGACATCAGGGTCACCAGCGAAGTTCCGCCGTAACTAATGAAGGGCAGCGGCACCCCCACCACTGGCAACAATCCGCTGACCATACCAATGTTGACGAACACATACACGAAGAAGGTCATGGTGATACTGCCGGCGAGCAACTTGCCGAACAGTGTCTGGGCCTGCGCGGTGATCACCAGCCCCCGGTAGATCACCAGCAGATACAGCACCAGCAGCAGGCATACCCCGACCAGGCCGAACTCTTCGCCGAGCACGGCAATGATAAAGTCCGTATGGCTTTCGGGCAAAAAATCCAGATGGGACTGCGTCCCCAGCAGCCAGCCCTTGCCGAAGACCCCGCCCGAGCCGATGGCCGCCTTGGACTGGATGATGTTCCAGCCGGTGCCCAGCGGATCGCTTTCCGGGTCGAGGAAGGTCAGCACACGCTGCTTCTGGTAGTCGTGCATGACGAAGTACCACATGCCCACCGCGACCGGCACCGCGGCCGAGATCGCGGTGATGATCCAGCGCCAGCGCAGGCCGCCGACGAACAGCACGAAGGAGCCGGAGGCCAGCACCAGCATGGCGGTGCCCAGGTCCGGCTGCTTGAGGATCAGCACGAAGGGCACCACGATCAGCGCCAGGCCGATCACACTGTGCTTGAATCCGGGCGGCAAGGCGCGCTTGGAGAGATACCAGGCGATGGTCATGGGCATCAGCAGCTTCATGAATTCCGCCGGCTGGAAGCGGATCACCCCGGGAATGTTGATCCAGCGGGTCGCGCCCATGGCGTTGTGGCCCATCACGTCCACTACCACCAGCAGGGCCACGCCGATCAGGTAGCCCAGCGGCACCCAGCGGGCAAGGAAGCGCGGCTCGATCTGCGCCAGCACGAACATCGCGCCCAGCCCCAGGCCGAAGGACGAGGCCTGCTTGATCAGCAGGTCCCAGCTCTTGCCGCTGGCGGAATACAGGACGAACAGGCCCACCGAGCCGAGGGTCACCAGCAGCAGGAGCAGCAGGCCGTCGATATGCAGGCGCTGAAGCAGGCTGGAGCGCCGCTTCATGACGTCTTCGCTGGACAGCGTGCGGTCGAAATTTCCGTTCATGGTCATGGTTTGGGCGCCTCCGCCGTGGCCTGCGGTGCGTATTCGGGCTTGAGCTTGCCGGTCTCGTCGAGCAGCCAGGCGTCGGTAACGGCCTTGAGCACGGGGGCGGCGACACCGGAGCCGGACTCGCCGTTCTCCACCATCACCGCCACGGCGATCTGCGGGTTGTCCGCCGGCGCAAAGCCGACGAACAGGGCATGGTCACGGTGGCGTTCGAGCAGCTTGGAGCGGTTGTACTTCTCGCCCTGCTTGATCGCCACGACCTGGGCGGTACCGGACTTGCCGGCGATGCGGTAGACCGACGTGGCACCGACCTTGTGCGCGGTACCGCGGGCACCGTGGACCACCTGCTGCATGCCGTAGTCCACGAGGTTCCAGTTGTTCGGGTCCTTGAGCTTGATGTCCGGCATCGGGTCCTCGTCGACCGGCGGCTTGCCGTCGATGGTCCTGGCCAGGTGCGGACGAATCCACTTGCCCTTGTTGGCCAGCAGCGCGGTCATCTGCGCCAGCTGCAGCGGCGTGGCCTGCATGTAGCCCTGGCCGATGCCGAGAATCAGGGTTTCGCCGGGGAACCAGGCCTGCCGGCGCAGGGCGCGTTTCCACTGGCGCGATGGCATCAGGCCCTCGGCCTCGCCGTACATATCCAGGGCGACGCGCTGGCCGAAGCCGAATTCGCTCATGTAGTCGTGCAGGCGGTCGATCCCCAGCTTATGGGCGAGGTCGTAGAAGTAGGTGTCGTTGGAGCGCATGATCGCGGTCTCCAGGGTCACCCAGCCGTCGCCCATGCGGTTCCAGTTGCGGTACTTGTGGTCGTAGTTCGGCAGCTGGTAGTAGCCGGGGTCGAACACACGGCTGGCCGGGGTAACGACCCCGGCATCGAGGCCGGCGATGGCCACTGCCGGCTTCACCGTCGAGCCCGGCGGGTACAGGCCGCGCAGCACGCGGTTGTACAGCGGGCGGTCTTCGGAGTCGCGCAGGGCAGCGTAATCCTTGAAGCTGATACCGGTGACGAACAGGTTGGGGTCGTAGGCCGGCTGGCTGACCATGGCCAGCACTTCGCCAGTAGACGGCTGAATCGCCACGATGGCGCCGCGACGACCGGCCAGAGCGGTTTCGGCGGCGGCCTGCAGCTTGCTATCGATGCTCAGCACGATATCGCGGCCGGAGATCGGCTCGGTACGCTTGAGCACGCGCAGGACGCGGCCACGGGCGTTGGTCTCGACTTCCTCGTAACCCACGGTGCCGTGCAGCGCATCCTCGTAGAACTTCTCCACGCCGGTCTTGCCGATGTGGTGGGTGCCCGAATAGGCCACCGGATCGAGTCTCTTCAGTTCGGCCTCGTTGATCCGCCCGACATAGCCGACCGAGTGGGCGAAGTGCTCACCCAGCGGGTAATGACGGACGAACTGCGCGGCCACGTCGACGCCGTTCAGACGGTACTGGTTCACCGCGATGCGGGCGATCTGCTCCTCGGACAGCTCGAACATGATCGGCACCGGCTCGAACGGCCGGCGCCCCTGCTTCATGCGCTTCTCGAAGATGGCCTTGTCTTCCTCGGTGAGGCCGAGGATGTCCACCAGGGTCTTGAGCGTCTCCTGCAGGTTCTCGGTGCGCTCACGGGTGATGGTCAGGCTGAAGCTGGGGCGGTTGTCGGCGATGATCACCCCGTTGCGGTCGAAGATCAGCCCGCGATTGGGCGGAATCGGCTGCACGTGGACGCGGTTGTTCTCCGACAGCGTCGAGTGGTAGTCGTACTGCGTCACCTGCAGGTGATACATGCGCGCCACCAGCACCAGGGCGAGCAGGAAGATCGCCACCCCGCCGACGATGACGCGGGCGCGGACCAGACGGGCGTCCTTCTCGTGGTCCTTGAGCTGTATCGGCTGCGGCATCGAAAACGGCTACGACTACTTGTGGTAAGGGTGCCCGGACAGGACTGTCCAGGCGCGGTAGATCTGCTCGCCGACCAGGATCCGCACCAGCGGGTGCGGCAGGGTCAGCGGCGACAGCGACCAGCGCTGCTCGCTGCGCGCGCAGACCTCCGGCGCCAGGCCTTCCGGCCCGCCGACCATGAGGTTGACGGTGCGCGCGTCCAGGCGCCAGCGGTCGAGCTCCTGCGCCAGCTGGGGGGTGCTCCAGGGCTTGCCTTCGACTTCCAGGGTGACAATGCGTCCCCCAGGCTGGACCTTGCTCAGCATGGCCTCGCCTTCCTGGCGGATCAGCCGCGCCACGTCGGCATTCTTGCCGCGCGTGTTCAGCGGAATCTCCACCAGTTCCAGGGACAGCTCCGAGGGCAGGCGCTTGACGTACTCCGCCCAGCCCTCTTCCACCCAGCGCGGCATGCGCGAGCCGACCGCGATCAGACGCAGACGCACGAGCTTACTCGGCGCTGTGCTGGGCGCGGCTCTGCTCGGCGCCCTGCCACAGGCGCTCCAGGTCGTAGAACTGGCGGGTGGCCGGCTGCATGACATGGACCACGACGTTGGCGAGGTCGATCAGCACCCACTCGCCGCCTTCCTGGCCTTCACTGCCGATCGGGCGCACGCCCTGTTCCTTGACCTTCTCCAGCACGTTGTCGGCCAGCGACTTGACCTGACGGCTGGAGGCACCGGTGGCGATGACCATGACGTCGGTGATGCTGGTCTTCTCACGCACGTCGATGACGGTGATGTCCTGCGCCTTGAGATCTTCCAGGGCGGCGATGGTCAGTTCGACCAGTTGTTCGGTTTGCATGTATGACTCTCTGACTCGTTCAGTGGGGCGCCTGGTACAGGCCGTGCGCCTCGATATAGTTCAATACCGCATCCGGCACCAGGTAGCGCACCGAGCGCCCCTGCGACAGGAGTTGGCGGATCTGCGTGGCGGATACTGCAAGCGGCGTCTGCCAGACGAAGGTGATCTGCCCAGCGGGGCCGGTCATCGCCTTCGGGTCGGCAACACTGCGCGCCGCCAGCAGGTCGCGCAGGTCTTCCGGCGGCTCGCTGTCGGCATCCGGGCGCTGCAGCACGACGATATGACAGTGCTCCAGCAACTCTTCCCAGCGATGCCAGGTCGGCAGGCCGCAGAATGCGTCCCAGCCGACCAGCAGGAACAACTGGTCCTGCTCATCCAGCTCCCCACGCAACGACTCCAGGGTGTCGATGGTGTAGGAGGGTTTGTCACGCTTGAGCTCGCGGTCATCGACCACCAGCGGGTCTACGCCGGCTACCGCCAGCTCGACCATTGCCAGCCGCTGCTCCGGCTTCACCTGGGGGGTGTCGCGGTGCGGCGGGCGGAAATTGGGGATCAGGCGCAATTCGTCGAACTCGAACTGCTCGGCCATCTCCAGCGCACTGCGCAGATGGCCGATGTGCACCGGATCGAAGGTGCCGCCGAACAGACCGACACGACGGGAACGCGCCTTGTCCATCAGGTCCGCACGTGTCCGTCGCCGAACACCACGTACTTCTCGCTGGTCAGGCCTTCCAGGCCGACCGGGCCACGGGCGTGCAGCTTGTCGGTGGAAATGCCGATCTCCGCCCCCAGGCCGTACTCGAAGCCATCGGCGAAGCGGGTCGAAGCGTTGACCATGACCGAGGCCGAGTCCACTTCGGTGAGGAAGCGCCGGGCATCGGTGAAGTTCTCGGTGATGATCGCGTCGGTGTGCTGCGAGCCATAGGTGTTGATGTGCTCGATGGCCTGATCCAGGCCGTCGACAATGCGGATCGACAGGATCGGCGCATTGTATTCGGTACGCCAGTCTTCCTCGGTGGCTTCCAGCACATCGGCGCCCAGCAGCGCGCGGGTGGCAGCGTCGCCGCGCAGCTCCACGCCCTTGTCGCGGTAGATGGCAGCCAGCGGCGGCAGCACGCGGTCGGCGATGCCGGCGTGCACCAGCAGCGTTTCCATGGTGTTGCACGGCGCATAGCGCTGGGTCTTGGCGTTGTCGGCGACGCGGATCGCCTTGTCGATATCGGCGGCGACGTCGATGTAGACGTGGCAGATGCCGTCCAGGTGCTTGATCACCGGGACCTTGGCGTCACGGCTGATGCGCTCGATCAGGCCCTTGCCGCCACGCGGAACGATGACGTCCACGTACTCGGGCATGCTGATCAGCGCGCCGACGGCGGCGCGGTCGGTGGTTTCCACCACCTGCACGACGCTGGCCGGCAGGCCGGCCTTGGCCAGGCCCGTCTGGATGCACGCGGCAATCGCCTGGTTGGAATGGATCGCCTCGGAGCCGCCACGCAGGATGGTGGCGTTGCCGGATTTCAGGCACAGGCTGGCGGCGTCGATGGTCACGTTCGGCCGCGATTCGTAGATGATCCCCACCACGCCCAGCGGCACGCGCATCTTGCCCAGCTGGATACCGGACGGCACGTAGCGCATGTCGCGGATCTCACCGATCGGGTCCGGCAGCGTGGCGACCTGGCGCAGGCCCTCGATCATGTCGTCGATACGCGCCGGGGTCAGGGCCAGGCGGTCGAGCATGGCTGGCTCCAGGCCATTGGCACGGCCATTGGCCAGATCCTTCTCGTTGGCTTCGGTCAACTGGGCGCGCGCGGCGTCCAGGGCATCGGCTGCGGCCAGCAGGGCCTGGTTCTTCTGCGCGGTCGTGGCGCGCGCGACAACGCGCGACGCTTCACGGGCGGCGCGGCCCAGGCGGCTCATATAGTCGAGAACGGACTCGGTCATGATCTAACGCGTCTGCGTGAGGGAAATGCGCAAGTATAGCGGGAGCGCCCCCTCAGCGGCCAGCCGCAGCAGCCGGCCGGTCAGCGGTGCGCTTCGCGTAACGCCAACCACCTCCCACGCCACGCCCCATCGGTGAAACGGTGACATCCCCCGGCTCTCCAGGCCCCTCCGCCGCCCGAAGGTTGGGTAACCAAATTCGTATCGGCTGGTTACTTTGCAAGCATGGCTCATTGCCCCCGTTGCGATCGCATTGCCAGGGAGGCGCGCCAGGGAAGAACAACAAGAGGCGGTCCACCGCCGGAGAACTGCCATGCGCTATCGCACCGATTACAGCGCCCAGGCCCTGACCGCCGCCCCGGCGGTGCTGGAACTGGACGGTTGGCAACTGCACTACCAGGCCTTTTCCCCCAGGGAAGATGACACCCGCCCGCCGGTCCTGCTGCTGGGCGGTGCCTTCCAGAGCTTCCGCTCCTTCGCCAGCGAGGTCTCGGAGCTGCTCGCCGGGCACCCGGTGATCCTGCTCGACCTGCCCAGCCAGGGCGGCAACCTGCAACTGGCTCCCGAGCTGAGCCTGGAAGACCTGGCCGATCTCATCGCCGCTTTCGCCGAAACCCTGAACCTGCCGCCGCTGATGCCCATCGGCCTGTCCTACGGCTCGGCACTGGCCGCCCTGTTTGCCGCCCGCCACCCGGCGCGCTGCGGCCGCCTGCTGCTGGCCGGCATCACCGCCTTCGGCCGCCCCGGCGCCCGCGCGCTGCTGGTGGAAGCCCTGGCACGCCTGGAACTGGGCGAGCAGACGCCGTTTGCCCACGGCGTGCTGACCGGCTTGATCAACCCGCTGCGGCTGGCCGATACCGGTGTGTCGCCGGTATTCCGCAAAGCCCTGCTGCGCCAGCTGCAACGCCTGACCCCAGGGGAAATCGAGCGTTACCGGCAGAACAGCCAGCGCCTGCTCGCCTTCGGCGGTTTCGACTGCCACCCGCAATGCCCGACCCTGGTGCTGGCCGGTGAGTACGACCACTTCACCCAACCCTGGGAGCACGCCGAATTCGCCCACGCCTGTGCCAACGCCGAGTTCGCGCTGATCCACAACGCCGATCACCTGGCCCAGTTCGAGCGCCGCGACGCCTGTGCGCGGCTGTACAACCCCTTCCTGCGCGGCGAAGCGCTACCGCGCAGCGCTGCCGGCAGCACGCGCTTCCAGCGCCAGCAATTGCTGCACCTGGAACGCCGCTTCGAACCGCGCCTGGCACCAGCCGATACCCGCGCCGTGCTGAGCAACAGCGAGGGCGGCGAGTGGCGCTGCGAGCTGGCGGAGCTGGGTTATTTCGGTGGGCTGATCCGCGTCGAGCTGCCGGCGGATCGCCCTGCGCGCGGCTGGAAGCTGGCTGCCGCCGGTCTGCCTGAGCTGGATATCCTGCCGCTGCGCTACAGCGGCGACGGCCTGGCGTTCATCTTTGCCCACGGCGATCCACAGGCCAGCGCCGCGCTGGCGGCAATGGTGGTGCCGCTGCAGCAGGGGGCGTGTGCGGCCTGAAAAGAAACCCTCATGAGCCAAGCCCGGCCCATGCCCTCTCCCAGAGGGAGAGGGGACTGTTCGGCATGAGGCGAAACCACAGCCGGCACAATCGGTCCCCCTCTCCCTCCGGGAGAGGGCTGGGGTGAGGGGGATACCCCGACACAGACCTCAGGCATTGGCACTGTTCGCGAGCAAGCTCGCTCCTACAAAAGAGCCTCGGCAGTGCATCGGGGCCGTTGTAGGAGCGAGCTTGCTCGCGAACCGCCCAACCTCGAACAGTCCCGAACCTAAACCCGCGCCTCGACCACCCGCACCAGACTCGGCATCCGCCCTTTCGGCAAACCCAGCCCCACGCCATCCACCTGTGGATCGAGCACGCCCACCCGGCCGAACCCGCAACCGATGAAGGCCTGCTCGATCTCCGCCGCGCTGCGGTAATGCAGCGGATAGCCGCCGCGCGTCAGCTTGCCGATCAGCCCGACCCCCCAGCGGATCTGCCGATAGCGCGGGTGTTCGCGCAGGTCGGGGTAGAGTTCGGTCAGGTAGGTCGCTTCCGGGAACAGCCGCAGGGCCGCGGCCAGCCGGAGCCAGAAGTCCTCGATCACCGGTCGCTGGAAGTAATTCACCAGCCCTTCGGTGATCACCGCGACCGGGCGATCCGGGTCCAGCTCACCGAGCAGTGCCGCCAGGCTCTGCTCGCCCTGTTCGGCGAGGATATCCACAGCCCGCACGCGGTGCTTGCCGTCCAGCCAGCCCTGTCCCTCCAGCAGTGCGGATTTGCGCGCGGCCATGGGCGGCAGGTCGGCTTCCAGGTAAGTCAGTTGCGGATAGCGCTCGCGGAAGCGCCGCCCGCGTGGCGAGAGCCCGCAGGCGATCTCGACCACCTGGGTAACGCCACGCAACTCGATGGCCTGGGTCAGCCGGGCATCGATCAGCAAATGACGTTGTAACAGGAAGTCTTCGATATTCAGGCCGAAACCGATCCGCGCGCCCCAGTTGATCGGCGCCACGCAGCCGTGCACCCAGCGCCCGAAGGCCGTGGCGAAGGCCGGATCGGCCAACTGGTGGCGATACCAGACGTAGCCGGTGTAGTGCGCGCTGGGGGTGATGTGGGCACTGTCGGCCCGGATTCGTTCAGCCATGCTTAAGAATCTTGTTGTTATGATTCCCCAGCCTAAGACCGGCCCGAGAACCGCGACAATCCAATGCCCGCCGAACCCAACCTAAGTTTGCCCTGGCCCGGGGCCAATCCCCTGCCGGACGCCTTCTTCGACCGCGACGCGCTGACCGTCGCCCGCGAGCTGCTGGGCAAGGTGATCCGCCACCGCGTCGGCGACCTGTGGCTCTCCGCACGGATCATCGAAACCGAGGCCTATTACCTGGCCGAAAAGGGTAGCCACGCCTCGCTCGGCTACACCGAGAAGCGCAAGGCGCTGTTCCTCGATGGTGGCCATATCTACATGTACTACGCGCGCGGCGGCGACTCGCTGAACTTCAGCGCCGGCGGCGCGGGCAATGCCGTGCTGATCAAGTCCGGGCACCCCTGGATGGACCGCATCTCCGGTGACGACGCCCTGGCCTGCATGCGCCAGCTGAACCCGGCCGCCGACGGCAGCGAACGCGCGCTGGGCAAGCTGTGCTCGGGCCAGACCCTGCTCTGCCGCTCCATGGGCCTGAAGGTACCGGACTGGGACGCCCGGCGTTTCGACCCACAGCGCCTGTTCGTCGACGACCTCGCCGAGCAGCCCTCGCTGGTCATCCAGGCCGCACGCCTGGGCATTCCCCACGGCCGCGACGAACACCTGCAATACCGCTTCGTCGATGCCGCCTTCGCGCCCTTCTGCACGCGCAACCCACTGCGCCGCGGCCAGGTCGAAGGCCATGACTACCACCTGCTCGGAACCCAGGACGCCACCTTCCGATGATCGATCTCGCCGCCTTCAACGCCTGGATGGCCACCCATCCGCAATGGCTCGCCCTGGTTCTGTTCCTGGTCGCCTTCCTCGAGTGCGCTGCCGTCATCGGCATCATCCTGCCCGGTGTGGTGATGCTCTTCGCCATCGCCGTGCTGGCCGGCAGCGGCGCCCTGGGGCTGGGCGAAACCCTGGCGCTGGCGTTCTTCGGCGGCCTGCTGGGCGACCTGTCGTCCTACTGGATCGGCCGTCACTTCCACCAGGATATCCGCCGCCTGCCGGTGCTGCGCCACCACCCGGAATGGATGGCAGCCGCCGAAGGCTTCTTCCACCGCTATGGCGTCGCCAGCCTGCTGGTGGGCCGCTTCATCGGCGCGCTGCGGCCCTTCCTGCCGATGATCGCCGGCATGCTCGACATGCCTTTCGGACGCTTCCTGGCGGTATCGATCGTGGCCGCCGCCGGCTGGTCGATCGCCTACCTGGTGCCCGGCTGGGCCACCGGCGCGGCCATGCGCCTGCCGCTGCCCGAAGGCTTCTGGCCGGAGGCCGGGGTGGTGGCCGGGTGCATCGCCGTGGTGTTTGCGCTGGTCATTCATGCCGAGCTGCGCAAGGAGCGCAATGCCGCGCTGATCGGCGCCGTGGGTTGCTTCATTCTGTTGTTCGCCATGCTGATCGGCTGGCCGCACCTCGACGCCCTGGACAAGGGTCTGATGGCACTGGTGCAGGAACACCGCCACGCCTGGCTGGACCACCTGATGGTGGCCGTCACCCGCGTCGGCGACTTCCGTACCCAGTTCATTGCCGGCGCACTGCTGGCGGTGCTGCTGGCCGCGCTACGACTGTGGCGCCACGCCTTCTTCGCCGCCGGCACCATGGTCGGCACGGCGCTGCTCAATACCACCCTCAAGCACTTCTTCGGCCGCGCCCGGCCGGAGGTGATCGCCGACCCGCTGTCCGCCTTCAGCATGCCCAGCGGGCACAGCTCGGCATCCTTCGCGTTCTTCCTGGTGCTCGGTGTGCTCGCCAGCCGGGAGAAATCGCCACGCGTGCGCCTGACCTGGATGCTGCTGGCAGTGATCCCCGCCGCCAGCATCGCGCTGTCGCGCGTGTACCTGGGCGCCCATTGGCCCAGCGACATCATCGCCGGCGCCCTGCTCGGCGCCTCGGTGTGCGCCGCCAGCCTGTGGATAAGCCAACGCCGCGTCGAATTGCCGGCCCTGGCGCCGCGCATCTGGTGGAGCCTGTTGCCGACCGCCATGGTGCTGCTGGCGGTGGCCAGCGCCTGGGGCCTGTCGGCAGCTATTCACCGCTACACGCCGCTCTGACGCGGCTTCAGGCCCAGGGGCGCTCGCCCATCAGTTCGGCGCAGCGCAACTGCACGAACTCCCGCAGCTGGGTTACCGCCCGGCTGAGCTGGGCGCGGTGGGTGCAGAACAGGTTCATCGGCGAGGCCTCGCCCAGGTAGTCCGCCAGCGCAACCTCCAGCCGACCGGCGCGCACGTCGGCGGCGACGTCCAGCCAGGACTTGTACACCAGCCCCTGTCCCGCCACGGCCCAGCGCCGCACTACGTCGGCGTCGTCGCAGAGACGATCGCCACGCACCGTTACCTCGTGTTGCTTGCGACTGTCGCTGAAACGCCAGCGTTCATGGGCGCGGCCGCCCAGCATGTACAGCAGGCAGTTGTGCTTTTGCAGCTCGTCCGGGTGTGTTGGCTTGCCGTGGCGGGCGAAGTACTCGGGCGCGGCGCAGAGCACCCGGCGATTGTCCGGCGCCAGCGGCAGCGCAACGAGGTTCGAGTCGCCCGGCAGGCCCAGGCGGAATGCCACGTCCACCGGCTGCCGGTAGAGATCGGCCTGGCGGTCGCTGATCAGCAGACGCAGATTCATGCGCGGGTGCAGCGCCTGGAATTCGTCCAGCCAGGGCAACAGCACATTGCGACCGAAGTCCGACGGCGCCGAGACCTGGAAGTTGCCGGCAATCTCGCTCTTGCCGCCTGCCAGCAGTTGGCGTCCGTCATCCAGGCTCTGCAGCGCAGCGCGGGCGTGGGCCAGGTACAGCTCGCCCTCGGCGGTCAGGCGCAGGCTGCGCGTGGAACGGGCGAACAGGCGCACATCCAGTTCGCTTTCCAGGCGCTTGAGCGCCGCGCTGGCCACCGCCGGCGACAGCTCCAGCTCACGGGCGGCGGCGGAAAGACTGCCACGCTCGGCGGTGCGAACGAAGATCAGCAGGTCGTCGAAACGCAGCATTTTCAAAAATCCTTTGAAAGAGACTCTCTACTTACGCGGTTTTTCTACACGGCGAAAGAGAGCAGCATGCCCTCACCTTCCCCGCCCCACCTGGAGATTCCCGGATGAGCCTGACCCTGATCGCCATCATTCGCGCCAAGCCCGGTCGCGCCGACAGCCTGCAGGAGCGCCTGCACGGCATGCTCGCGCCGTCTCGCGCCGAAGCCGGCTGCCTGCAGTACGACCTGCATCGCGACATCAAGGACGCCGAGCTGATCTACATGATCGAGCAATGGCACGACGAGGATGCCCTGGCCGAGCACGAGGCCAGCCCGCACTTCCAGGCCTTCGTGAAGGCCGCAGAACCTGACCTGGCGGAACTCGATATCCGCCTGATGAACCGCATCGACTGATCGTTCAAAGCGAATAGGAATTCCCCATGAAAGCCATCGGCTATACCCAGAGCCTGCCCAGCAGCGACAGCAACTCCCTGCTCGACATCCAGTTGCCCGAACCCACGCCCGGCCCGCGCGACCTGCTGGTGGAAGTGCGTGCCATCTCCGTCAACCCGGTGGACACCAAGGTGCGCCAGCGCGCCCAGCCTGCCGAGGGCCAATACAAGGTACTCGGCTGGGACGCTGCCGGCGTGGTCCGCGCAGTGGGCAGCGAAGTCAGCCTGTTCAAGCCGGGCGACAAGGTCTGGTATGCCGGCGACCTGACCCGTCCGGGCAGCAATGCCGAACTGCAACTGGTCGACGAACGCATCGTCGGCGCCATGCCGCAGAGCCTGGACTTCGCCCACGCCGCCGCCCTGCCGCTGACCACCATCACGGCCTGGGAACTGCTGTTCGACCGCCTGCAGGTGGCCGAGGGCAGCGCCAGCAAGGGCCAGACCCTGCTGATCGTCGGCGCGGCCGGCGGTGTCGGTTCGATCCTCACCCAACTGGCGCGCCAGCTCACCGGCATGACCGTGATCGGCACTGCCTCGCGTCCGGAAACCCAGGAATGGGTGCGCAACCTCGGTGCGCACCATGTGATCGATCACCGCAAGCCGCTGAGCGAAGAGCTCAAGCGTATCGGCATCGGCGAAGTCACCCACGTGGCCAGCCTGAACCAGACCGAGCAGCACCTGCCCGAGATCGTCGCCAGCCTGCGCCCGCAAGGCCGACTCGCGTTGATCGACGACCCGGAGAACCTCGACGTGCGCCTGCTCAAGCAGAAGAGCCTGTCACTGCACTGGGAGTTCATGTACACCCGCTCGATGTTCCAGACCGACGACATGATCGAGCAGCACAAGCTGCTGCAGCGCGTGGCCGGGCTGATCGACAGCGGCGTGCTGAAGACCACCCTGGGCGAGCACTTCGGCAGGATCGACGCCGCCAACCTGCGCCGCGCCCATGCACTGCTGGAAAGCAACACGGCGAAGGGCAAGATCGTGCTCGAAGGGTTCTGACCCGGCGCTTCCCCGTAGGGCGCATAACCCTTGCCGGGTTATGCGCCCTACGGAGGTGGCGACAGGGGAAGCACCAGTGTGCTGCTGTTCGCGAGCAAGCTCGCTCCTACGAAAAACCACCCCGGTGTCTCCGGCAACCTGTAGGAGCGAGCTTGCTCGCGAACCCAGGCCGGCTCAGTCCGTGTCCCTGGCTCCGGCCAGCAACCGGCAGAGCTTCTCGGTGGCATCGAGCATCGCGAAGCTCGGCTTTTCCAGGTTGCGGTCCGGCACCACCCAGAGCTGTTTCAGCCGCGTGGCGCTGAGTGGCTGCATGTCGGCCCAGCCGCGCAACTGGTCTTCGCTGGCCGCCAGGATCACTTGCGGATCACGCGCCAGAACGGCCTCCTGGCCAACCTGCGGCGCCGGCAGGTCGAGGTCGGCAAACAGATTGCGGCCACCACAGACCTCCAGCGCTTCACTGATGATCTGCCGGCCACCAACGGTATAGAGCGGGCGATCCCAGACCTGGTAGAACACCCGGAGCGGCTGCTCGCGCCGATAGTGCATGCGCAATTGCGCGATACGCGTATCGAACGCTTCCGCCAGTTCACGCCCCTTCTCGGGGCGCCCCAGGCGCTCGCCCACCTCGCGGAACTGCCGGGAAATATCCGCAAGCTGGTGCGGATCAGCCACATAGAGCGCAATACCCACGGCCTTCAGGCGCTGCAATTGCGCCTCGGGCACAGCACCGGGCCAGACCAGCAGCAGGTCGGGCTGCAACGCGAGGATCTGTTCGAGATTGACCTGGCCGTAGCGGCCGACGGACGGCAGGCCTTTCAGCTGCTCCGGACGCGGCCCGCCATCGAGCACGCCGGCCAGCCGGTCGGCGGCGCCCAGTTCGAGGACCATGTCGGTAAGCGAAGGGGCCAGGCTGACCACCCGCTCCGCCGCTGCCACGGGCAGACCGGCGAGCAGCAGGAGCAGGCAGAGGAAGCCGCGCATCAGGCCAGCTGGCGCGGCAGGCGATACAGCCAGAGGATGACCAGGCTGGCAAAGCCCAGCAACAGGACCGGCACGCCATGCAGGTCGACCAGCACCGCCAGGGCGCTGATCCAGGCCGGCAGGCTGCCCACCAGCGCGCCACGGCGCTGCGCGGCGCCAAGCGCCTGCCATGCCGCGGGCTCGTCGGCGCCATCTCGGGCCTTGCCGGTGGCGATCAGCGCGTGCTTGTAGCGACGGAACAGCGGCAGGGTGAGGAACATCGACAGCAGGCCGATGACAAACACCGGCGTCGCCAGCGACTCCGGCCAGGGCGCATCGCCTACCAGCGCCAGCATCAGTTGCTGCGGCGCCAACGCCAGCGCCAGCAGCAGCCACCAGAGCAGATTCAGCCGGCGCCGGGCAGCGGCGCGATTCACGAAGCGGACGCCTCGACCTCGGCTTCGCCCTGATGCATGTTGCCCAGCATGTGGCCCAGCTTGCCCGCCTTGGTCTGCAGGTAGCGCTTGTTGTGCGGGTTCAGGCCCTTTTGCAGCGGCACGCGCTCGGCCACGGTCAGGCCATAGCCTTCCAGCGCCTTCACCTTGCGCGGGTTGTTGGTCATCAGCTTCAGCGAGCAGACACCCAGGTGCTTGAGCATTGGCAGGCACATGGCGTAGTCACGCTGGTCGGCGCCAAAACCCAGGGCCAGGTTGGCCTCCACGGTATCCGCACCTTCATCCTGCAGGGCGTAGGCGCGGATCTTGTTGAGCAGGCCGATACCACGGCCTTCCTGACGCAGGTACAGCAGCACGCCGCGGCCTTCCTTGGCGATGGCCGACAGCGCGCCTTCGAGCTGGAAACCGCAGTCGCAGCGCAGGCTGAACAGCGCATCGCCGGTCAGGCACTCGGAATGCAGACGTCCCAGCACCGGCTGGCCGTCATCGAGCTTGCCCATGGTCAGGGCGACGTGTTCCTTGCCGGTTTCCTCGTCGAGGAAGCCATGCATGGTGAATTCGCCGAAGGGGGTGGGCAGCTTGGAGGCGGCGACGAAAACGACAGACACCGGAAACTCCTGAAAGATTTATCTAAGGAAGGAGGACCGGCATTGTAGCAGCAGCGCCGGCCGCACCGTCATTGCGAATTCTGCAAGATAAGCATCGATGCTTTTGATAGAAGCCGCGGGATCAGTGCTTGGCCTGGATGTACATCATGCCCTGGTCTTCGCGCCAGCCGACGCGGTTGAGGTAGCTCATGCCCAGGAGAATTTCGGTGGGGAAGTCGCCTTCGAGCACAATGGCCTCGACCCCGAGCACCTCGACGCCGCCCAGCTTTACGCTGTTGAGCGTCACCCGCCAGCCCTTGGCGGTGCCGCTGGCGGTGGAGGCCATCATCGGCGTGCCACTGGCGCGGTAGTCGATGCCCAGGCGCCGCGCCTGGCCCTCGTTCATGGCCACCGTGGTAGCGCCGGTGTCCACCAGGAACTGCGCGTTCTGGTTGTTGATGGTGCCAGCGACCCAGTAGTGACCGCCGGTGCCGCGGGCAATGCCCAGCTCGGCACGGGCCGACGGCGCTGCGTAACCGGCTCCGCTGTATTCGCGGGACAGCTCGTAGGTCTGCTCGACGCCACCGACGCGCAGCACTGCCTTGTGGCTGTCGGCACTGACCACCTGAACGCCTTCCGGCCCGGTCTGTCCGACCTTCACCAGCTTGCGCTGGCCGTCGATGTTGAGCACGGCTGCACCGGGGAACAAGCCCACCACCTGAACCTGGGGCGCCGCCAGGGCGGCGAAGGAGCAGACAGACAGGCAGATCAGGGCGTGCAGACGCATGACGATCACTCCTTGGGCGGCAGCAGGGGTTTCAGCGGGGCGTAGGGCCAGTGCCAGCGAGCGAAGATACGCTCCAGTTCGCCGCTGCGGTAAAGCGTCTGCATGCGTGCATCGTAGAGTTTCGCCAGTGCCCGCCCGCGGTCGTTGTTGGCGAAGCCAAGATACAGCGGAATCGAACCGACATCGGTGATCTGGTAGACGCTGGCGTCGACGCCCTTGGCCTCGATCATCTCTTCCAGCTCGGGCCGTGCGTCGATGAAGTAGTCGATACGGTGGCCGTCGAGCATCGGCAGTGCCGAGCTGCGGCGCTGCAGTTCGTTACGCTGCTGGAGGTGGTCCAGGTAGCGGTCGAAGGCATAGCCGCGCATCCATGCCAGGCGGTAGCGGTCCAGTGTGACCAGGCTCGGCCTGGGCGAGGTCTTCAGGCCCAGGGCGCCGATCGGGTCGACGTCATAGGGCCAGCGCGGATAGATGATGTGATCGATTTCATTGCGGTAGGCGCCGACCCAGGCGTCCGCCTCGCCGCGCTGAACCAGCCCGACCGAACGCACATAGGGCTCGCTGCGCAGGCTCAGGCGCACGCCTTCGGGGTCATAGACGGCTCTTAGCAGGTCCCAGGCCAGGCCCCGGCCGTCGGCCTGGGTGTAGTTGACCCAGACTTCGCTGACCACATGGATTTCCCCGGGCAGGGCGGCCTGCGCTTCGGCGGACTGGTCGGCGGCCGGCGCCGCCGACAGCGAAGTCACCGGCAGCCAGCACAGGCAGAGGAGCAGGCACAGCAGTCGGCGCATCGATCTTCCTCAGATCAGCCAGTGGGCCCAACCCCATGTCAGGCCTTGCATCACCAGCCAGGCAAAGACCCCGGCCAGTACGTCATCGAGCATGATGCCCACGCCGCCGTGGACGTTGCGGTCGATCCAGCTGATCGGCCAGGGCTTGGAAATGTCGACGATGCGGAACACCACGAAACCCACCAGCAGCCACCACCAGCCTTCCGGCACCAGCCAGAGGGTGATCCACATGCCGACCATCTCGTCCCAGACGATCCCTTCGTGGTCATGCACACGCAGGTCGTCGGCGACCTTGCCGCACAGCCAGAAGCCGAACAGCATGGTGACGCCCAGCATCAGCCAGTAACCCCAGTCCGGCAGCATCTGCCAGAGTGGTATGAAGGGTAGCGCAACCAGCGAACCCCAGGTGCCCGGCGCTTTCGGCAGGGTCCCCGAGCCGAAGCCGAAGGCCAGGAAGTGCCAGGGATTGCTCCACACCGAATGGGGGACGGGCTGGGCCGGGGCCTGGTTGGGGTGTTCTGTCACGGTCACTCCATGAAATGCAGGTAGCCGCCCTGACGCGGCGTGATATCGGCACCACTGCCATCGAGCACGCGCACGCCCGAACCGGCTTCCACCCTACCGACCACACGCAGGGCCGGCCAGTTCGCCATAAGTGCCGGCAGGTGCTCGGCAGGCAGGGTGAAGGCGAGCACGTAGTCGTCACCGGCGCCCAGCTTCAGCTGCAGTGCGCGCTCGGCGCCCAGGAGGGCGTCCAGCGCCGGGCTCTGCGGCAGCCTGTCGGCCTCGACGATGAGCGCCACGCCAGAGGCGCGGGCGATGTGCCCGCAGTCGGCGAGCAGCCCGTCGGAAATATCCAGTGCGGCGCTGGCCTTGCCGCGCAGCGCCTGGCCGAAGTCCAGTTGCGGTTGCGGTGACCAGTAGCGCGCCAGCAGTGGCTCTGCAATCGACGGCTCGGCGGTCATCTCGCCCAGCACCAGCGGCAATGCGCCGCCCGCCTCGCCCAACGGACCACCGACACAGAGCAGGTCGCCCGGCCGCGCTCCGGCGCGAGTCAGCGCCTGCCCGGCGGGCACGCCGCCGAACACGGTGACGGTCATCGCCAGCGGGCCGCGGGTGGTATCGCCGCCGATCAACGCCAAACCACACTCCTGCGCCTTCTGGTTCAGCCCACGGGCAAAACCTTCCAGCCAGGCCGGGTCGGCCTCGGGCAGGGTCAGGGCAAGGGTGAAGCCGATGGGCGCTGCGCCCATGGCCGCCAGATCGCTGGCGGACACCGCCAGGGCTCGTTGGCCGAGCAGGAAGGGATCGCAGACGGCGGGGAAATGCACGCCGACAACCAGGGTATCGGTGGAGATCGCCAGCTGTTCGCCGGCTTTGGGGGCGAGGAGCGCGCAGTCGTCGCCGATCCCCAATGCCACTGCCTCGCCGCCGGCCGCACAGGCGGCCGAGGCGAAGTAGCGACGGATCAGCTCGAACTCACCCATGCCTCAGCGCTTGGCGCCACGCAGTTCGGCGGCGCGCAGGCGCGGAGCGAGCTTGTCCAGCACGCCGTTGACGAACTTGTGTCCGTCGGTGGCGCCGAAGGTCTTGGCCAGCTCGATGCCTTCGTTGATGACGACCTTGTACGGCACGTCCAGGCGGTTGCGCAGCTCGTAGGTGGCCAGGCGCAGGATGGCCAGCTCCACCGGGTCGACCTCTTCCAGGGCGCGATCCAGGCAGGGAATGAATTCCTGGTCCAGATCGGTCTTCAGGCGCGGTACGCCGTGCAGAATCTCGTGGAAGTAGGCGCCGTCGACATCGCTGAAGTCGTTGTCGGTACGGAAGGTCGCCTCGATCTCGTTGAGCGGCTGGCCAGCCATCTGCCACGAATACAGGGCCTGCACCGCAAGGCTGCGGGCCTTGCGACGCATGGCGATCTTGTTCGGCTTGGCGGGCTTGGCCGGGGTGTTGCCGTCCTGGGTGCTCACTTGGCCTCCAGCTGCGACAGCAGGCTCACCATTTCCAGGGCGGACAGGGCAGCCTCGGCGCCTTTGTTGCCGGCCTTGGTGCCGGAGCGCTCGATGGCTTGTTCGATGGAGTCGACGGTCAGCACGCCGAAGGCAACCGGTACGCCGAACTGCAGGGAAACCTGCGCCAGGCCCTTGGTGCACTCACCCGCTACGTATTCGAAGTGCGGGGTGCCGCCGCGGATCACCGCACCGAGGGCGATGATGGCGTCGAACTCGCCGCGCTGGGCGACTTTCTGCGCCACCAGCGGGATTTCGAAGGCGCCCGGGGCACGGATCACGGTGATGTCGCTCTGGGCGACGCCGTGGCGCACCAGCGCGTCGATGGCGCCTTCCACCAGGCTTTCCACCACGAAGCTGTTGAAGCGGCCAACCACCAGGGCAAAGCGGCCTTTGGGGGCGATGAAGGTACCTTCGATGGTCTTCAGGGTCATGGGCAAGTCTCACTGTTAAAGAGCCGGAGCGTCAGCGTGACGCTCCGCAAATAGGGTAGAAGAACGGCACCGCCGTGCCAGGGCACGGCGGCGAGGTTCATTCAGCGGGCAGGTATTCTACAACTTCCAGGTCGAAACCGGATATCGCGTTGAAACGCATCGGTGCCGACATCAGGCGCATCTTGCGTACACCCAGGTCGCGCAGGATCTGCGAACCGGCACCCACGGTGCTGTAGGTGGTGGTCGGTTTCTGCGCCGGCGCCGGGGTATTGGTGATCTCGCGGACGTGCGCCAGCAGGTCATCGCCGCCGACCTGGTGGCCCAGCAGCAGGACCACGCCGGTGCCCGCCTCGGCCACCTTGGCCATGGCCGCGCGCAGGCTCCAGCGGCCCGCCTGGTTGACCATCAGCAGGTCGCGCAGCGGGTCGGGGTTGTGCACGCGCACCAGGGTCGGCTCCTCGGCGCAGATGTTGCCCAGGGTCAGCGCCAGGTGCACGTCGCCTTCCACGGAGTCGCGGTAGGTGATCAGCTTGAACTGGCCCAGTTCGGTATCCAGCGGCTGCTCGGCGAGGCGCTCGACGGTGCGTTCGTGGATCAGACGGTAGTGGATCAGGTCGGCGATGGTGCCGATCTTGATGTCATGCTGCTTGGCGAACTCTTCCAGTTCCGGGCGACGGGCCATGGTGCCGTCGTCGTTCATGATCTCGCAGATCACCCCGGACGGTTCGAAGCCGGCCATGCGCGCCAGGTCGCAGGCAGCCTCGGTGTGGCCGGCGCGAGCCAGCACGCCGCCGGGCTGGGACATCAGCGGGAAGATGTGGCCGGGGCTGACGATGTCGGCAGCGACGGCGTTCTTCGCCGCGGCGGCCTGCACGGTGCGCGCGCGGTCAGCGGCGGAGATGCCGGTGGTGACGCCTTCGGCGGCCTCGATGGAGACGGTGAACTTGGTGCCGAAGCCGGAGCCGTTGCGCTGCACCATCAGCGGGATGCCCAGACGCTCGCAGCGCTCGCGGGTCATCGGCATGCAGATCAGGCCGCGGGCAAAGCGCGCCATGAAGTTGATGTCTTCGGTGCGGACACACTCGGAGGCGATGATCAGGTCGCCTTCGTTCTCGCGGTCCTCGTCATCCATGAGGATGACCATCTTGCCCTGACGCATGTCGTCGAGCAGTTCTTCAATGCTGTTGAGTGCCATACGGGGACGAGCCTTTTCAGTGTTTCAGGAAGCCGTTGTCGGCCAGGAATGCTTCGGTGATACCGCCGGCGCCGGCGCTGGGTTCAGCCGCCTTGTCGCCGAGCAGCAGACGCTCCAGGTAGCGCGCCAGCAGGTCCACTTCGAGGTTGACCAGGCGGCCGCCACGGTAGTCGGCCATGATCGTCTCCTGCACGGTGTGCGGGACGATGGTCAGCTCGAACTCGGCGCCGTTGACCGCGTTCACCGTCAGGCTGGTGCCGTCCACGGTGATCGAGCCCTTGAGCGCGATGTACTTGGCCAGCTCGCGCGGTGCGCGCACGGTGAACTGGATGGCGCGGGCGTTTTCCTCGCGCTTGACGATCTCGCCGACGCCGTCGACGTGGCCGCTGACCAGGTGACCGCCCAGGCGGGTGGTCGGGGTCAGGGCTTTCTCCAGGTTCACCCGGCTGCCGATCTTGAGTTGCGCGAAGGCGGTGCGCGCGAGGGTCTCGCGGCTGACGTCGGCCCAGAAGCCGTCGCCGGGCAACTCGACCGCAGTCAGGCAGATGCCGTTGACCGCGATGCTGTCGCCGAGCTTGACGTCGGCAAGGTCGAGCTTGCCGGTCTTCACGTACAGGCGCACGTCACCGCCCTTCGGGGTGATGGATGCAATGGTGCCGATGGATTCGATTATGCCGGTGAACATGAGGCCTCCCGAACGGCAAAGGCCGCTGGCCGGCCAGGCCGCGTAGCCAACTGGGAAAGATGATGCATGTGGCGAACTCCTGTTTTGATTAAAAAACAGGGCGTCTCGATCGAAGGGACTTCTCGGGCGCGCGCAGGCACGCCCCGATGGCTCATCCCGTTCTCTCTTCATCCGGACTATGACCGTCGGCCCCGGAATCACACCGGGTCTGCTGACCCTGGCCATCCGGCGAACCGGTCTGGACAGGCGCTCGCGGGCTAGACGCATTGCGCGTCATTACCGCCGGTGGGGACTTTCACCCCGCCCTGAGAACGTCAATCGCGGTCGTTACAGCGTCGACCGCGTGTGGCGTTTTACCACAGGCCGGCGCAAGTCGGAAGCTTCCTATTGATTGCCGCGCACCCGCCGGCGAGCCGACGAGGGTGGCGCCGGCGCGCCATCACAGCGGTCTGGCAGTGACCAGCCAGTCGTCACCCACGGCGCGGATATCGACGATCTTCAGCTCGCGGGATTCGCTCATGCGCTCCAGCGGCAGCTCCAGCAGCGGTCTCGCGGAGGAGCCGAGCAGCTTGGGCGCCATGAAGATGTTGTACTCGTCCACCAGGCCGAGACGGGCAAAGGCGCCGGCCAGGCGCGGGCCGGCCTCCACCAGCACGTCGTTGACACCACGACGACCGAGTTCGCTCAGCAGCGCCAGCAAATCGACCTGGCCGTCGAGGCCGGCGAGGTTGAGCAATTCGTGGCCGACCACGGCGTAGTTCGGGTCGTCCTGGGTACTCACCACCAGCGCCGGGCCGGCCTGGAAGAAGGTGGCGGTCAGCGGCACCCGCAGGCGCCCGTCGATCAGCACGCGCAACGGCTGGCGCTGCGAGGCCAGCTCGGTCTGTTCGGCATCCAAGCCCAGTTCGTCCGGACGGACTGTAAGCCGGGCGTCGTCGGTCAGCACGGTATCCGCGCCGGAAAGCACCACGCTCGATTGCGCACGCAGGCGCTGCACGGCACGGCGCGCGGCCGGGCCGGTGATCCACTGGCTTTCGCCACTGGCCATCGCGGTGCGGCCATCCAGGCTCATCGCCAGCTTCACACGAACGAAGGGCAGGCCGGTTTCCATGCGTTTGAGGAAACCCTGATTCAGCGCGCGGGCCTCGTTTTCCAACACACCGGAGCGCACCTCGATACCGGCTTCGGCAATGCGCCGCATGCCGCTGCCGGCGACTTGCGGATTAGGGTCCTGCATGGCCGCAACCACGCGGGCGAGGCCGGCGCCGATCAGCGCATCGGCGCACGGCGGGGTGCGGCCGAAGTGACTGCAGGGCTCCAGGGTGACATAGGCGGTGGCGCCACGGGCCTTGTCGCCAGCCTGGCGCAGGGCGTGGACCTCCGCGTGGGGCTCGCCGGCGCGCACATGCCAGCCCTCGCCAACCACCTCGCCATCACGGACGATGATGCAGCCAACACGGGGGTTGGGGTGCGTCGTGTACCAGCCCTTGCGCGCCAGCTCGATGGCGCGGGCCATCCACACCTCATCCATGGCACTCATTCCTTCGAGGGCTCGCGGGCCAGGCGCTCGATTTCCTCGCGAAATTCGTTGAGGTCCTGGAAGCGCCGGTACACCGAGGCGAAGCGAATGTAGGCGACTTCATCGAGCTTCTGCAGCTCGGCCATCACCAGTTCGCCGAGCACCCGCGACTTGATCTCGCGCTCGCCAGTGGCGCGCAGCTTGTGCTTGATGTGCGCCAGCGCCTCCTCCAGCCGCTCGATGCTCACCGGGCGCTTCTCCAGCGCGCGCTGCATGCCGGCGCGCAGCTTGTCCTCGTCGAAGGGCTGGCGGCTACCGTCCTGCTTGATCAGGCGCGGCATGACCAGTTCGGCGGTCTCGAAGGTGGTGAATCGCTCGCCGCAAGCCAGGCACTCGCGGCGCCGGCGGACCTGGTCGCCCTCGGCGACCAGGCGCGAATCGATGACTTTGGTGTCGTGGGCGCCGCAGAAAGGACAGTGCATGGCGAGTCTTGGGCAGTCTTGTCGGAGGAAAAGGTAAGAGGCTCATGGTAGCGCATCGACTGGCCGAATAAACCCCGCTCCCCGCAGACAAGCCGCAGGCATTAGGCTATATAGGCGCCCGCCTGGAATCTGCCGCGATGGAGCCCGCCATGTTCGCCCGCCTGCTGTGTCTGTCCCTTACCGTCCTGCTGGCTGCCTGTGCCAGCGAGAAACCTGCGTCGACTGCCCAGCCAGTCGCCGTATCGAAAAAAACCACGTCCCCGCTGGACGCGCCCTTGCCAGCCAACCTGCGCGCCCTCACCGGCCAGTTGAGCAGTCCCCAGGGCTTCCTGCCGGCGGGTAGCGAAGTGGAGCTGGCGCTGCTGGTGATCGACCAGCGCGACCGCCCGCAACAATTGCTCTCCAGCGAGAAGATCATCGCCACCGGCCAGGCCCTGCCGTTCCGCGTGGTATTCAACCCGCAGTCGTTCCCGGCCGGCGCCCGCGTCGAACTGCACGGCCGTGTCTCGCAATCCGGGCAATTGGCCTGGCGCCTGCCGCCGGTGCGCATCACCCAGGCGGAAACCCGCGCCCTGGGCGAGCTGCGCCTGGTAAGCGCGCCGTGACACCGCCGCTGTCCCTGCAGACAGCGCTCGCTGAGTTGCTCGGCGACGCGCGCCTGTCCGCGGAAATGCTGCCTGGCACCGACATCCGCCTCTGGCTGATCGATGCGCAGAACATGGACCGCGAATTCAGCCCCGACGAAACCCGGCGCATCCTCGACGAGCCGCCCTACTGGTGCTTCTGCTGGGCCAGCGGCCTGGTGCTCGCCCACTGGCTGGCGGAAAAGCCCGAATGGGTGCGCGGCAAGCGCGTGCTGGATTTCGGCGCGGGCTCGGGCATCGCCGCCATTGCCGCGGCCAAGGCCGGTGCCGCCGAAGTGGTGGCCTGCGACCTCGACCCGCTGGCGCTGGACGCCTGCCGTGCCAACGCCGAGCTGAACGGCGTAGAGCTGCTCTATTCGGCAGATTTCTTCCAGGAAGACGATCGCTACGACCTGATCATCGTCGCAGACGTGCTCTACGACCGCGCCAACCTGCCGCTGCTGGACGAATTTCTCAGCCGTGGCCGCGAGGCCCTGGTGGCCGACTCGCGGGTCCGCGACTTCAGCCATCCGCTCTATGAGCGCCTGGGCATCCTCGATGGCTGTACCTGGCCCGACCTGGCCGAGCCAGCCGAATTCCGCCATGTGAGCCTGTATCACGCGCGTCGCGGGTGACATCGGCGCGTTGGGTGAGACGATCGCGGACGAAGTCCGCTCCTACCTAACCGGTTGGCACGGCGCAAGCGCGCGCGTAGGAGCGGACTTCGTCCGCGATCGCACCCCGGCCGCATCATCGGCCCATATTGCTCCTGAAGGGAATTACGCTGCCCGACCAGCCCGGGTTGTTTCCGTCAGGCAGCGCCCCCACTTATAGTGGCAACCACTTTCATCGCCCCACTCGCCCGAGATTCCCCATGAGCGATACGCCCTACATCTTCGACGCCAGCATCGCCAACTTCGATCAGGTCGTCATCGAGAACTCCTTCCACAAGCCGGTCCTGGTGGACTTCTGGGCCGACTGGTGCGCCCCGTGCAAGGCGCTGATGCCGTTGCTGGCGCAGATCACCGAGTCCTACCAGGGCGAGCTGCTGCTGGCCAAGGTCAACTGCGACGTCGAGCAGGACATCGTGATGCGCTTCGGCATCCGCAGCCTGCCCACCGTGGTGCTGTTCAAGGACGGCCAGCCGGTGGACGGCTTCGCCGGCGCGCAGCCCGAATCGGCGATCCGCCAGATGCTCGAGCAGCACGTCCAGCCGCCCGCACCGGCTGCCGGCAATCCTCTGGAACTGGCGCAGACCGCCTTCAACGAAGGCCGCTTCGCCGAAGCCGAAGCGCAGCTCAAGGTCCTGCTGGGCGAAGACAACAGCAACGCCGCTGCGCTGATCCTCTACGCCCGCTGCCTCGCCGAGCGTGGCGAGCTGGGTGAGGCCGAAACCGTGCTCGACGCAGTGAAGAGCGACGAGCACAAGCAGGCACTGGCCGCCGCCAAGGCCCAGCTGACCTTCCTGCGCCAGGCGGCCGACCTGCCCGACGCCGCTACGTTGAAGACCCGCCTGGCCGCCGACGCCAACGACGACGAAGCCACTTACCAGTTGGCCGTGCAGCAACTGGCGCGCCAGCAGTACGAGGCGGCGCTGGACGCCCTGCTCAAGCTGTTCGTGCGCAATCGCAGCTACGGCGAGGACCTGCCGCGCAAGACGCTGGTCCAGGTGTTCGACCTGCTGGGCAACGACCACCCGCTGGTGATCGCCTACCGCCGCAAGCTGGCGAACCTGCTGTACTGACGAAAAGGGCGCCGCGAGGCGCCTTTTTCTTTCTGTAGGAGCGAGCTTTTTGTAGGAGCGAGCTTGCTCGCGAACAGCCCCGCAGCGTGGTTCGCTTCGCGAGCAAGCTCGCTCCTACAAGTCTCCCGGCTACTCCTCGCCCCAGGTGAAGACCTGCACACCGTCGCGCACCTCGATCCTCACCTTCGGGCTATGGCGCAGGCGCACCAGCAATCCCTTCGCCGCTCCCGTGCTGCCCGCCAGTGCTTCCAGTTCATCCATCAGCTCCGGCCCTTCCGTGCTGCCGCTGCGGCGCAGCAGGTCCTGCGCGGCCAGCCACAGCTTGTCCGCCGGGCCGCTGCCGGCTGCCGCAGGAGCGGCGGCCGGAGTGGACGGCAGCACGGCCGCCACAGGCAGGTTCTGCGCCAGCCGAGCCCAGTCGGCGGCGTCCATTTCCACAGTCAGGTCCACCGGCCAGTCGCCGATGGTGCCCTTGATTCTCAGCATCGCCCTTCTCCTCGCGCCGTTTCGCGCATGCTCCCACGGCATCGGCGCCACGCCAAACACACGCTAAGCTAGCCTTAATTTTTCATCTGTTATAACGTAACAAAATCATTCAATGGACCGGAGTTCCCCATGCGCCCCTTGCTCCTCGCTGTCGCCCTGCTGCCCCTCGCCGCCCACGCCCACGACGAACATGAACACGGTAGCCTCGGCAAGCATGAGCATGGCGTTGCCCAGCTCAACGTCGCCCTCGACGGCAAGACCCTGGAACTGCAGATGGACAGCCCGGCAATGAACCTCGTCGGCTTCGAGCATGCCGCCACCAGCGCGGCCGACAAGGCCACCGTCGCCACTGTGCAGGCCCAGCTCAAGCAGCCGCTGCAACTGCTCAGCCTGCCCGCCTCGGCCAAGTGCAGCGTGCAGTCGGTGGAGCTTTCCAGCCCGCTGTTCGGCGATGCGCCCAAGGCAGAAGAGCACGACCATGACGACGGCGACCATGACGAACACGAAGGCCATCACCACGCCGACATCGACGCCCACTACCAGCTGACCTGCGCCCAACCGCAGGACCTCGCCACTCTCGACTTCGCACCGCTGTTCAAACGTTTCCCGGCGACGCAGAAGATTCAGGTACAACTGATCGGCCCGAGCGGCCAGCAAGGTGCAGAATTGACCGCCGCCAACCCGACCCTGAACTTCTGATCACGACGCGCTGAAATGACCGCACTGCTCGAACTCGACAACCTCGGTTTCGCCTGGCCCGGCCAGGCGGAGCTGCTGGACATCCCCGCCTTCGCCCTGGCCCATGGCGAGACCCTGTTCCTCAAGGGCCCGTCCGGCAGCGGCAAGACCACCCTGCTCGGCCTGCTCGGCGGTGTGCAGCGCCCGCAGCGCGGCAGCGTCAAGCTGCTCGGCGAGGACATCGCACAGATGAAGTCGGCACGCCGCGATCATTTTCGCGTCGACCACACCGGCTACATCTTCCAGCAGTTCAACCTGCTACCGTTCCTCTCGGTGCGCGAGAACGTCGAGCTGCCCTGTCATTTCTCCCACAGCCGCGCCGAACGGGCGACCCTGCGCCATGGCAGCGTGGCCAGGGCTGCCGAGGCGCTGCTCAAGCACCTGGGGCTGGGCGACGCCGCACTGATCGAGCGCCGCGCCGACAGCCTGTCCATCGGCCAGCAACAACGCGTCGCCGCCGCCCGCGCACTGATCGGCCAGCCGGAACTGGTGATCGCCGACGAACCGACCTCGGCGCTGGACGCCGATACCCGCGAGGCCTTCCTCCAACTCTTGTTCGCCGAGTGCCGCGAGGCCGGCGCCAGCCTGCTGTTCGTCAGCCATGACCAGAGCCTGGCGCCGCTGTTCGACCGCAGCCTGTCCCTCGCCGACCTCAACCGCGCTGCCCGCGCTCCGGGAATCTGAGCATGTACCTGTTGCGCCTGGCACTCGCCAGCCTGTCCAACCGCCGCTTCACCGCGCTGCTGACGATCTTCGCCATCGCCCTCTCCGCCTGCCTGCTGCTGGCAGTGGAGCGCGTGCGCACCGAGGCCAAGGCCAGCTTCGCCAGCACCATTTCCGGCACCGACCTTATCGTCGGCGCGCGTTCGGGCTCGGTGAACCTGCTGCTCTACTCGGTATTCCGCATCGGCAATGCCACCAACAACATCCGCTGGGAAAGCTACGAGACCGTCACCCACAGCCCGCTGGTGAAGTGGGCGATCCCGATTTCCCTGGGCGACTCGCACCGCGGCTACCGCGTCATGGGCACCGACACCGGCTATTTCGAGCACTACCGCTTCGGCCGTGGGCAGCCCCTGGAACTCGCCGAAGGCCGGCCGTTCGGCCAGGACCTGTTCGACGTGGTACTCGGCGCGGAAGTGGCCGAAGCCCTGCATTACAAGCTCGGTGACAAGATCGTCCTGGCCCACGGCGTCAGCACCATCAGCCTGGTGCAGCACGACGACAAGCCGTTCACCGTGGTCGGTATCCTCAAGCGCACCGGCACTCCGGTGGACCGTACCCTGCACATTTCGCTGCAGGGCATGGAAGCGCTGCATGTGGACTGGCAGAACGGCGTCCCGGCTCGCGGCGCCGCACGCATCAGCGAAGACCAGGCGCGCAGCATGGACCTGCAGCCCAAGGCCATCACCGCCTTCCTGCTGGGGCTCAAGAGCAAGGTGGCGACCTTCACCCTGCAGCGGCAGATCAACGAGTACGACGGCGAGCCACTGATGGCGATCCTCCCCGGTGTCGCGCTGCAGGAACTCTGGGGCCTGATGGGCACGGCGGAGAAGGCGCTGTTCGTGGTCTCGCTGTTCGTGGTGCTGACCGGCCTGATCGGCATGCTCACGGCGATCCTCACCAGCCTCAACGAGCGCCGCCGTGAAATGGCCATCCTGCGCTCGGTGGGTGCGCGGCCCTGGCACATCTTCAGCCTGCTGGTGGCCGAAGCCTTCGCCCTGGCGCTGGCGGGCGTGGCGCTGGGTGTCGGCTTGCTCTACGCCGGCATCGCCGGCAGCCAGGCCTACGTGCAGGCGAACTACGGCATCTTCCTGCCATTGGCGCTGCCCAGCGCCTATGAATGGTCCTTGCTCGGCGGCATACTCCTGGCCGCGCTGCTGATCGGCTGCGTGCCGGCGTGGCGTGCCTATCGGCAATCGCTGGCCGATGGGCTGTCGATCCGCCTCTGAGCCAGTCCCATGCGAGCCATCCCCGTGCAAGCCAACACCGTACAAAGACGTCCCATGCGCCGCCTGTTGTTCCTGCTGCTGCTCGCCACCAGCGCTACCGTCTGGGCGGCGCCGCGCGAGCTGACCTGGCCCGAGCTGATCCCCGAGGGCGCACCGCCGCCCCCGCCGCCGGTGCCGCTGCACGATATGTCCAAGCTCTCCGATGTACTCAATTCGGAGAGTGGCCCGGCGGTGAAGCAGCAGATATCCAACGCCCCGGTGGTGCAGCAGCTGGACGGCCAGGAAGTGAAGATGCCGGGCTACATCGTGCCGCTGGAAGTCGAGGAAGACGGCCAGACCGTCCGCGACTTCCTGCTGGTGCCCTATTACGGCGCCTGCATCCACGTACCAGCGCCACCGTCCAACCAGATCGTCTATGTTCGAGGCGGCAAGGGCGTAAAAGTCGATGAGCTTTACCAACCCTTCTGGATCATCGGCAAACTGAGCGTGAAGGCGGCGGAAAGCGACCTTGCCGAGGCTGGTTACCAGATGCAGGCCAGCAGTATCGAACCCTACGAGTACACCGGGCAGTAAGCGGACGCGGCACTTTGCCGCACCCCTCATTCCTACAAAGCTTGTGGGCTTTATTGAGCCAGGTCAAAAGTGCGCTTTTAGCGCTGTCTACTATTCTGGGCACCAACACTTATACCAAAGAGATATTGGAGCTCATCATGCGTAAGTCCTGGCTCACCGCCTCGCTTCTCTCCCTCGCCGTCGCAACGCCGATCGCAGCCCAGGCCGCCGACATCCGCGGCCACCAGGCTGGCGACTTCCTCGTCCGCGGCGGTATCGCCACCGTTGCGCCGGACGATAGCAGCGGCAGCCTTAAGGCCAACGGCACATCGCTGGGCGGCAAAGCCACTGTCGATAGTGACACCCAGCTGGGCTTGACCTTCAGCTACCTGCTCACTGACAAGATCGGCGTCGAGCTGGTTGCGGCCACTCCGTTCAAGCATGAGGTCGACGTGAAGGGCCTGGGAGGCCTGGACGGCAAGCTGGCCGATATCAAGCAACTGCCGCCGACTGTACTGCTTCAGTACTACCCCATGGGTGGTACCGGCTCCGCCTTCCAGCCGTACGGCGGCCTGGGCGTGAACTACACCACCTTCTTCGACGAAGACCTCACCAGCGCCCGCAAGGACCAGGGCTTCAGCAACCTGAAGCTGCAGGATTCCTGGGGCCTGGCCGCCGAACTGGGTATGGACTACATGCTCAACGAGCACGCCTTCGTCAACGCCGCGGTCTGGTATATGGATATCGACACCAAAGCGACCACCAATCTGGACGGTGTCGGCAAGGTCAAAGTCGATGTTGATGTCGACCCCTGGGTTTACATGGTTGGTTTCGGCTACCGTTTCTAACGGAGCAAACATGAAAAAGGCGCCCAAGGGCGCCTTTTTCACTTTCTGGGAACCGCTATGTACCTCGAACTCAAAGCACTGCACGTCAGCCTGGCGATCATCAGCACCCTGCTCTTCCTCCTGCGCCTGGGCCTGAGCTGGTGGGGCAAGCGTCCCGCTGGCTGGCAGCGCGGGCTACCTCATCTGATCGATACACTGCTGTTGCTGAGCGCCCTGGGCCTGGTGCACCTGGCGATGCCCTGGCCGCTGCCTGTGTGGCTGCAGGTGAAGCTCGGCCTGCTGGTGCTCTACATCGTGCTGGCGGCCTTTGCCCTGCGCTCCGTCTCGAAGCCGAGCAAGGCCGTACTCAGCGTGCTGGCGCTGTCCTCGCTGGCCAGCATCTTCGTGCTGGCGATCAACAAACCCTGGTGGTGATCAACTGGGCCAGGCCCTCGGCCAGCGGGGTTGGCGCGTCGAGGTGGTAGCGCTGCAGCAGGCGGCGGTTGTCGGCGCGGGAATGGCGAATATCGCCATGGCGCGCCGGCTGGTAGGTGATCTGCGGCAGCCCGCCGGTGAGCTTGCCAATCTCGGCCAGCAACTGGTTCAGGCTGGTCGACTGGTCGAGACCGACGTTGATCGCCGACTCGGCCACTTCCTCCGCCAGCAGTGCCTTCACCAGCAGCTTCACCAGGTCGCCGACATAGATGAAATCACGGGTCTGCTCGCCGTCGCCGAATACGCTGATCGGCAGGCCCTGCTCAGCACGCCGGGCGAAGATGCTGATCACCCCGGAATACGGCGAGGACGGATCCTGGCGCGGGCCATAGACGTTGAAGAAGCGGAAGATCGCCGGTTCCAGCCCATGCTCGCGGCGGTAGAAGTCCAGGTAGTACTCGCTGGCCAGCTTGTCCGAGGCGTAGGGCGTCAGCGGAGCCTTGACCACGTCTTCGTCGATGGCAGTGCCTTCGCCATTCTGCCCGTAGACCGCTGCGCTGGAGGCGAACAGTACGCGGTGGATACCTTCCTGGCGCATGGCCTCGCAGAGATTCAGGGTACCGATGAAGTTCGCCCGGTGGGTGCCCACCGGGTCTTCCACCGAGGCCTGCACCGAGGCAATGGCCGCCAGGTGCACGACGCCCTGGCAACCGCTCACTGCGCCACGCAGCGCCGCCTCATCGGCGACATTGCCGACGATCAGCTCGACGCGGCTGTCGAGATTCTCGCGCTTGCCAGTGGACAGGTCGTCCAGCACGCGCACGGAGAAACCCAGTGCCAGCAGCGCGTCCGCCAGATGGGAACCGATGAACCCCGCGCCGCCGGTGATCAGGATGGGCTGCGCAGAGGGAGATAGGCGATCAGACATGGCGGTAATAGCGATCCAGCAGGGCGGGCAGGCCGGCGCGCCAGGCGCGCGGCTTGATACCGAAGGTATGGAGGATTTTCTTGCAGGCAAGCACCGCATGCTGCGGTTCGTCGCCGGCGTCCGGGCGCGCGGCGTGGGCCTGCGGGCTCGGTTCCTGGACGGCCAGGGTATGGAAGGCGCGAGCCTCGCCGAGCACCACCTGGCCCAGGGACAGGGTCGTGGTGGCTTCCAGGCCACCGTAGTGATAGGTGCCCCACAGCGGCGCCTGGCAGTCGAGCTGCTTGAGCACGGAGAGGATCACCCGTGCGGCATCATCGACCGGGGTCGGATTGCCACGCCGGTCGTCGGCGAGGAACAGCACCTGCTCCTTCTCGGCGCGCTCAAGGAAGCGCCCGAGCACACCATCGGCGCTGTCATCGAGCAACCAGCCAAAGCGCAGCAGCACATGGCGCGGGCAGGTCGCCCGCACCCACTGCTCCATGCGCCATAGCGCCTGGCCACGCGGGCCCAGCGGCAGCGGCTCGTCCTTCTCGCTGTAGGCGGTGGCACGGGCGCCATCGAACACGCGATAACTCGACGGCTGGATCAGCAGGATCTCGTGGTGCTGGCAGAGTTCGGACAGACGCTCCACCGCGCGCTCCTGGCTGGCCAGCCTGGCGGCATCGACGGCCTCGGCCTGGAACCAGTCGAAGTAATAGGCGAGGTTGATCACCGCGTCGGGACGGGTCTCGTCCAGCAGGACGGTAAGACTGGCGGCGTCCCAGCCCTGGTCGGGCGGTCGGGGTGCGAGGAAGCCGATATCTTCCTCGGCGCCCAGGCGGATCAGCGCCTGTCCAAGGGCATTACCGCCACCCAACAGCATCAGGCGCATGCGCATATTCTGGGGGTCACTCGAGTACGTGGGTTACCAGCGGCGCACAGCGGCTCCGTGGATGATGCCCGCATTTTTCCTGCCCCCCGGCACACCGTCAAGCTTGGCCGACCCGCTGCAGCCTTGGCCGCGCGCGATTGTCGAGTCCTAGGAGCGACGCCGGAACAGCGGGCGCGGCTCAATCACCGAGCGGCCGTAGAGCACACTCAGCCCCGCCAGGCCCTTCAGGGCGTCCTCCACGGACTTGTCCTCGCGCACGGCGAAGGCGTCGAAACCGCACTGGCGCAGATGCGCCAGCTGGTCACGCAGCACGTCGCCCACCGCACGTAGTTCCCCGCGCCAGCCCAGGCGGCTGCGCAGCAGATAGGCCAGGCTGTAGCCGCGACCATCGCGGAAGCTGGGGAAGTCGATGGCGATCAGTGGGATCTCATCCAGCCATTGGGCAAGCTGTTGCGGATCGTCATCCGGCCCGAGCAATACGCCATGCCCTTGTAGGAGCGAGCTTGCTCGCGAACCTCCCAGCTCAGGCCCCACCGGCCAATCCTGTTCGCGAGCAAGCTCGCTCCTACAGGCGCCCCGGTCCAGCCAGGCCTTGAGCGGCAGGATCAGGTTGCCGTCGGGCAATTCCTCCGGCACTTCGCGCAGCAAGGTCCAGGGATCATCCGGCGCCAGCTCGGCGACACCATCACGCAGGCGAATCAGGTTCTTCATGCCGGCACCTCCGCCTGGCGGTAGACCCGTGCCTTGAACGGCTCCAGGCCGATACGTTCGACCGTCTCGACGAAGCGCTCACCGGCGCCGCGCTGCTCGACATAGGTCTGCACCAGCGCCTCGATCACAGCGGGCACCTCCGCCGCGCTGAACGAGGGGCCGATCACCTTGCCCAGCGCGCTCTTCATGCCCTGGGCGCCGCCCAGGGTGATCTGGTACCACTCGCTACCGTTCTTGTCGACGCCAAGAATGCCGATGTTGCCGATGTGGTGGTGGCCGCAGGCGTTCATGCAGCCGGAGATGTTCAGGCTCAGATCGCCCAGGTCGTGCAGGTAGTCGAGGTCCTCGAAGCGCTGCTGAATGCCCTGGGCAATGGGGATCGACTTGGCATTGGCCAGCGCACAGAAGTCACCGCCCGGGCAGGCGATGATGTCGGTGAGCAGGCCCTGGTTCGGCGTGCCCAGCCCTGCGCTACAGGCTTCCTGCCAGAGCGCATGGAGATCGGCCTTGCGCACGTCCGGCAGCACCAGGTTCTGCTCATGGGCGACGCGGATTTCGCCAAAGCCGAAGCGCTCGGCCCAGTCGGCCACTCGCTCCATCTGCTCGGCCGTCGCATCCCCCGGCGGTGCCTCGGCGCCCGGCTTGGTGGACAGCACCACGCTGGCATACCCCGGCACGCGGTGCGGGCGCACGTTGCGCGAGACCCAGCGGGCGAACGCTGCATCGGCAGCCAGCGCACTGCCGTAGGCAAGATCATCGGCGGCAGCGTAGACCGGCGGTTCGAAGGCGGCAGCCACTCGCTGGTACTCGTCGAGCGTCAGTTGCGCCTCGCCATCGCGCAGGTGTTGCCACTCCTCTTCCACCTCGCGGGAGAACGCCTCGATGCCCAGCGCCTTCACCAGGATCTTGATCCGCGCCTTGTACTTGTTGTCGCGCCGGCCGTAGCGGTTGTACACCCGCAGGATGGCCTCGACATAGGACAGCAGGTGCCACCAGGGCAGGTCGTCGCGGATCACCTGGCCGAGCATCGGCGTGCGCCCCAGCCCGCCGCCCACCAGCACCTTCAGGCGCAGTTCGCCGTCCTCGGCGCGGCGCAGGTAGAGGCCGATGTCGTGCATCATCACCGCCGCGCGGTCTTCCTCGGCGGCACAGAGGGCGATCTTGAACTTGCGCGGCAGGAACAGGAATTCGGGGTTCACCGTCGACCACTGGCGAAGAATTTCCGCCAGCGGGCGCGGGTCGAGGAACTCGTCGGCGGCAACCCCGGCGAAGGCCTCGGTGGTGATATTGCGCACGCAGTTGCCGGAAGTCTGGATGGCGTGCATTTCCACATCGGCGAGACGTTCGAGAATGTCCGGCACACGCGCAAGCTCCACCCAGTTGAACTGGATGTTCTGCCGCGTGGTGAAATGGCCGTAGCCACGGTCGTGCTCGCGGGCAATCCACGCCAGGGTGCGCATCTGCTCGCTGGACAAGGTGCCGTAGGGAATCGCCACCCGCAGCATGTAGGCGTGCTTCTGCAGGTACAGGCCGTTCTGCAGGCGCAGCGGCAGGAATTCCTCTTCGCTCAGCTCATCGCCCAGGCGCCGCTGCACCTGATCGCGGAACTGCGCCACCCGTTCGCGCACCAGGGCGCGGTCGTAATCATCGTATCGGTACATCGCCAGGCCACCTTCGGATCGTTGCGTGGCAGCCTGCTTCTGTCGTCGGGCGCGCCACGTTGCGGTTGACCGAACTATGGCCGGGGCCTGTTGTGCAAAACAGCGGCAGATAACGCGGGAAAAACCGGATCAGATCAGCCAGCCCCCTGCTCCTGCGGGCCTGCGACCGGTTGCCGCAAGAGGCCCGATCAGCCGCCCCATCGCGCAGCGCGCCAGGCCTGTGGCGCCGCGGCACGGAGCGTTTTTCGGCATCTGATATGGTTTTTTCCAGCGAACCTGAATCTGTTTCGAGTGCAGGACGATTCGTACAGTCGCGGCGCCTCTTCTGCCTGATGGGCCACGATAATGAGCGAAAGAATCCCCGCGAAGGTCATCCAGATCGACGCACCGCAACGCTTCACCCCGCCGCCGAAACCGCTGTCGGCGGTCACTCCGACCGTTTACACCAAACGTTTCGCGGGGCGTTTCCGCGACCTCCGCCGGCTTGGCGGTGCGCTGCTGTTCCTGCTGTTCTTCGGCACCCTGTGGCTGCAGTGGAACGGCCGGCAGGCTGTGCTCTGGGACCTGCCCGAGCGCAAGTTCTACATCTTCGGCGCGACCTTCTGGCCGCAGGACTTCATCCTGCTCTCGGCGATCCTGATCATCGCCGCCTTCGGCCTGTTCTTCATCACCGTATTCGCCGGACGCGTCTGGTGCGGCTACACCTGCCCGCAGAGCGTCTGGACATGGATCTTCATGTGGGCCGAGCAGGTCACCGAGGGCGACCGCAACCAGCGCATGAAACTGGACAAGGGCCCGGCCAGCGCCGAGAAGGTTCTGCGCAAGAGCGCCAAGCATGGCCTCTGGCTGCTGATCAGCCTGGCCACGGCGGTCACCTTCATCGGTTACTTCACCCCGGTACGCCCGCTGGTGATGGACCTGCTGACCTTCAGGCTCGACCTGGAAAGCACCTTCTGGGTCGCCTTCTTCGCCGCTGCCACCTACGCCAACGCCGGCTGGCTGCGCGAGCAGGTGTGCATCCACATGTGCCCGTACTCGCGCTTCCAGAGCGTGATGTTCGACAAGGACACCCTGATCATTTCCTACGACGCGGCGCGCGGTGAATCCCGTGGCGCGCGCAAGAAGGACGCCGATCCCAAGGCCCAGGGCCTGGGCGACTGCATCGACTGTTTCCAGTGCGTGCAGGTCTGCCCCACCGGCATCGACATCCGCGACGGCCTGCAGATCGCCTGCATCGGCTGCGCCGCGTGCATCGACGCCTGCGACTCGGTGATGGACAAGATGGGCTACGACCGCGGCCTGGTGCGCTACACCTCCGAAAGCGCGCTGGAGGGCGGCAAGACCCACCTGCTGCGCCCACGCCTGATCGGCTATGCGGCTGTTCTGCTGGTCATGATCGGCGCCTTCGTCTGGGCGCTGGAAGCGCGGCCGCTGATCAACCTCGACGTCGCCCGCGACCGTGGCCTGTTCCGCGAGAACGCTGCCGGCGAGATCGAGAACATCTACAACCTCAAGCTGATCAACAAGACCCAGCAGCCGCAGCATTACCAGCTGAGCCTCGCCGACGGCGCCGGCTACCGCCTGCAGGGCGTGCCGGAGCTGCTGCTGCAGCCGGGCGAGATCCGCGATTTCGCGGTATCGGTGGCCAGCGAAGCGCAGCGCAGTGCCGGTGGTTCGCTGCCGCTGCACTTCAGGGTCAGCGACGGCAACGAGGCCATCGACGCTGCCAGCACCTTCGTCTCACCGAGGCGCTGAACATGGCACGGGAGCTTGGCGTGACCTCGGCGCAGCGCCTAGAGTGGGCGGACTCTTCCGCCCCCCAGGCCGCCCCGCAGGACAAGATGAAGCGCTACGAGAAATTCGCCGACGAGATCGCCGGCCTGATCCGCAGCGGCGTACTCGCCCCCGGCCAGAAAGTCCCTTCGGTGCGGCATGCCAGCCGCACCTATGGGGTCAGCGCTTCGACGGTGTTCCAGGCCTATTACCTGCTGGAAGACCGCGGCCTGATCGTCGCCCGCGCGCGCTCCGGCTACTTCGTCCGCGAGCACGTGCAGCGCGCGCTGGCCGAACCGGAAATCGCCCGCCACGACGCGCAGACCACCGAGGTGGACGTCAGCGAACTGGTGTTCTCAGTACTCAGCTCGATCAAGGACCCGGACACCGTGCCCTTCGGCTCGGCCTTCCCGGCGCCGGAGCTGTTCCCCCTGCCGCGCCTGGCGCGCTCCATGGCCCACGCCGTGCGCGACATGGACCCGCGTTCGGTGGTGGCTGACCTCGCCCCCGGCAGCCACGCCCTGCGCCGGCAGATCGCCCTGCGCTACATGGTCGGTGGCATGCCGCTGCCGGTCGAAGAGCTGGTGGTCACCAACGGTGCGCTGGAAGCACTGAACCTGTGCCTGCAGGTGGTGACGCAACCCGGCGACCTGGTGGCCATCGAGGCGCCGGCGTTCTACGCCAGCCTACAGGTGCTGGAACGACTGAAACTGAAGGCGGTGGAAATCCCCGTACACCCGCGCGAGGGCATCGATCTGGACGTGCTCGCCGACAGCCTGGCACGCCTGCCGATCAAGGCCTGCTGGTTCATGAGCAACTTCCAGAACCCGCTGGGCGCGAGCATGAGCGAGGAAAAGAAACGCGCTCTTGCCGCGCTGCTGACCCAGCACGAAGTGCCGCTGATCGAGGACGACGTCTATGCCGAGCTGTACTTCGCCGCCCAGGCGCCCAAGCCGGTGAAGGCCTTCGACAGCGAGGGCCTGTTCATGCATTGCAGCTCCTTCTCCAAGAGTCTGGCGCCCGGCTACCGGGTCGGCTGGGTGGCGGGCGGGCGCTATGCCGAGCAGATCGAGCGGCTCAAGCTGATGACCAGCCTGTCCGCCTCGGTGCCGGCACAGGCGGCCATCGCCGACTACCTGCAGCACGGCGGCTACGACCGTCACCTGCGCAAGCTGCGCCATGCCCTGGAAAGCCAGCAGCACGCGATGCTCGCTGCCGTGGCCCGGCACTTCCCCGCGGCAACCCGCGTCACCCGGCCCAGCGGCGGCTACTTCCTGTGGCTGGAGCTGCCCGAGCAGATCGACGCGCTCAAGCTGTTCCAGCTCGCCCACGCCCAGGGCATCAGCCTGGCGCCGGGGCCGATATTCTCCGCCACACGGCGCTTCGGCCACTGCCTGCGGCTGAACTATGGGCACCCCTGGACGACGGCCAGCGAACAGGCCATGGAAACCCTCGGGCGGATCATTCATTCGCTGCAGGGCTGACAAGCGCCGCAGGACTGATCCGCACATTCGGAAACGATCTGTACCTGTGCGGCGCTTTGTCGCAGGCATTACCCTGACAGGCAGGAAACCCGGACGAGGGACGCTGCCATGGATGCCGAAGGCCTGATGATCCTGCTCACGGTGTGCGCCGCACTCGGCGTGCACCTGTGGGTGCGCTGGTACCTGCGGCGCGGCATGGCGCCGCGCGGGGAGGCTTGGCTGGCCTGAGCAAGGAGCCCAACCCTGCGTGGGAGCGGACTCCGTCTGCGATGGGTTGCCCGAGCTGCCTGATATACCGAGGCGGCGTTGAGTCGATCGCGGACGGAGTCCGCTCCTACCCGACAGTCCTGTACTCGGATCAGCCCTCACCCTAACCCTCTCCCAAGGGGAGAGGGGATTGTTCGGTACAGGATGAAACCTTGTCGTTCGCCGGCACGGGAGGCTCCCTCTCCCCCTGGGAGAGGGCTGGGGTGAGGGGAAGGCGCTGGCACGGACTTACCTGAAAAAGACAGTTGCTCCTACGCTTGCAGTGGCATCACAAAACAGGCTTACGGCCGATACAGGTGCGCATGCTCCGCGCTGTACAGCGACGAATCGGCAAAACCTTCCGCCCCCAGCACCCTGCCCACCAGGATCAGCGCCGTACGCCGGAAACCCTTGGCTTCGGCCTTGGGCAGGATGTCGCCGAGGGTGCCGGCGACCTGGTCCTGGTCCGGCCAGCTGGCGCGGTGGATCACTGCGATAGGGCAGTCGGCGCCGTAGTGCGGCAGCAGTTCGGCGACGATGTTCGCCAACTGGCCAACCCCCAGATGAATCGCCAGGGTCGCGCGGTGCTGCGCCAGTTCGGCGAGGGATTCGCCGTCAGGCATGCGCGTCTTGTGGGCGTAACGGGTGAGGATCAGCGTCTGCGAGATGTCCGGCAGGGTCAGCTCGCAGCCGAGTATCGCCGCACAGGCAGAAGTGGCCGTGACGCCGGGAACGATCTCGTAGGGAATACCCAGCTCACGCAGGTGGCGAATCTGCTCGCCGATGGCGCCGTACAGCGAGGGATCACCGGAGTGCACCCGTGCCACGTCCTTGCCCTCGGCATGGGCCTGCGCCAGCAGCGCGACGATCTCGTCCAGGTTCAGTTCGGCGGTATTCACCACGCGTTCGGCACTGTGCCCTTCCAGCACCGCTGGCGGCACCAGCGAGCCGGCGTAGAGGATCACCGGGCAGGTGCGGATCAACCGCTGGCCCTTGACCGTAATGAGCTCGGGGTCGCCGGGGCCGGCGCCGATGAAGAAGACCGTCATGGCTGCTCCTGTGCGGATTCGACGGGGATGAAGGCCAACGCGCAGGTGGCTTGATCGCTGCGCCGTTTGCCCACCAGCAGTCGCGCCGGCGCACCGGCCTGGGCTTCGGCCTGCAGCAGCGCTGCGGCTTCGGCAACGCTGGCAGCGCCAGTGCTCGTACGGACCGTTTCGGAAGGTTGCTCGAGGCGCGGCTCGCAAGTGGCCAGCTGCTGCGGCGTGAACAGCGCCAGCGGCAGATCGAGGGCGGCGGCCAGTGCCTTCAGCCCCTCTTCGTCCGCCTTCAACGTGGCACTGGCCAGCGCGGTAAGGTCCGACTCATCGAGCCCGGCTTCCACCAGCGTATCGCGCAGCAGCTCGCGCAGTTCATCGAGCGAGCAGCCGCGACGGCAACCCAGGCCGGCAACCAGCGTCATTGTCTATCTCCACAAAACAAAACCCCGCAGACGGTCAGACCGGCTGCGGGGAGGTCGAGCATAACGCGCGGATCAGGCCGACGGCGCGAAGCGACGGAACAGCCAGGCAGCCACCAGGCCCAGGGCCGCCCAGAACACCGCGTTGGTGATCAGCGAGGCGACGATGAACTCGTGGGCGATGCTTTCCGGCGCGAGGCTGGAATGCACTTCCGGCTGCGGTGCGCCGATTACATGCGGCACCACCAGCAGGGTGATACCGATGCCACGCAGCGCCCAGTTGCGGCCGAACACCAGCAGCGCAAGGCCGCCAGCGGTGGCAGCGGCGGTGCCGATCCACCAGGTCTGCCGTAGGGTCAGGTCGGCGGCGGCGGTGCCGGGCACCTCCGGCGGCAGGCCGAGGGACGGTGCCAGGGTGAACACGGCGAAACCGGCCAGGCCCCAGAGCAGGCCTTCGGAGGTCTTGCCTGGCGCACGCAGGGTGAACAGGCCAGCCAGCATCAGGGCGAAGCCCACCGCGACCACCAGGTTGCCCCCAGTGGTGGAGAGGATGCGCTGCCAGCCGTCTTCCGGCTCCCAGGCTTCCGCGTCGTGCTCGTGGGCGGCCACTGCGCCAGCGGCGTGGTCGTGGGCGTGCTCGTGGTGTTCCTCGACCAGCGCGGCGGCCGGCTCGGCCTTCTCGTAGGTTTCCGCCTTGAGGATCAGCGGGGACACCCACAGCAGCTGAACCACAGTCAGCACCAGCGCCGCGATCAGACCGGCGAAACCGGCGGTCTGGGCGATACGTTTGATCATTTTTTCCTTTCCTTTCCGAACTCTCGAATCGAGCGAGCTAGCGCCAGGCAAGGCGGAGGATCGGCGGGGACGCGGAGCTGACTGAAGTCAATGAGCAGTCCACGGCGATACTCCAACGCAGCCTGGCCGACGCGCAGCCGATTGGGCTCAGAACAGCATTAGTGGCAGGGGAAACCGGCGCTGTGGCGGGTATCGTGCGCGGCGTTGTGCACCGCATCGATGTGCGAGAAGCCGGCGAAATACACCAGCAGCGCACCGAGCAGGCTGGCGCCAACGGCCAGGCTGATGCGCTTGGAAAGGGGGATGGAAGTGCTCGACGCGTGCGTCAGGGTGCTGCTGGACATGAACGTTCCCTCTGGAAATCAAAGTAAGAGAACGCAGAGGTTGAACGCATTCGAACGCGCCGGAACGGTCGCGCCACGGCCTGCGCCCGCCCACCGCGGGTTTGCCAAAAACGAAGAATTCCAGGCCGGTCTCCGGGCTTGCGATGTCGGCCAGTGGCCAAGCGGGTCAACCTTCCCATGCCGGAGCACAGTGGCTACTGATGACCCTACGATCGCTTACCGTTGCGGGGGCAGCGCCGGACTGGTCCTTGCGGACGCACCGGCTTCCCGTTTCACCTCGCGCGCGTGGCGCGAGACACCTGAAACCGCGCTAGCTGACCACGAAGCCCTGCAAGCGTCAACCGATCCCCGGCGATTGACCGCCCCGCCGTCGCTGCGTAGCCTTCCCTGCTTCGAGGTTCTCCGGCGCTGGCCGGAGCTAAGAGGGAACGTGGAAATCTTCGGATGTGCCACGGCTGCCCCCGCAACTGTGAACAGCCTGTTCTTTCACAAGCCACTGCCGGCCACGGCGGGAAGGCGAAAGAACTCAAGAGGGCTGTGAGCCAGGAGACCTGCCTCGACCAGTATCACGACAACCGGGCGGGGTGATCCGGTGGCGACCTTCGTTGCGCGGCGAACCCGCGCGCGCGCCCTTCATCCGCCCTCCAACTCTCTGCTTGCGAGGCGCGCATGAAGACCCTGGCCAAACTCCCCGTCACCATCGTCACCGGCTTCCTCGGCGCCGGGAAGACCACCCTGCTCCGCCACATGCTGGATAACGCCGAAGGCCGCCGCATCGCGGTGATCGTCAACGAATTCGGCGAGCTGGGCATCGACGGCGAAATCCTCAAGCAGTGCTCCATCGGTTGCAGCGAAGAAGAGGCGGTCGGCCGCGTCTTCGAACTGGCCAACGGCTGCCTGTGCTGCACCGTGCAGGAAGAATTCTTCCCGGTGATGCGCGAACTGGTGGCACGCCGTGGCGACCTCGACCAGATTCTCATCGAAACCTCCGGCCTGGCCCTGCCCAAGCCGCTGGTGCAGGCCTTCCAGTGGCCGGAAATCCGCAATGCCTGCACCGTTGACGCGGTGATCACCGTGGTCGACAGCCCGGCCGTGGCCGCCGGCACCTTCGCCGCCCATCCCGAACAGGTGGACGAGCAGCGCAAGCAGGACCCGAACCTGGACCACGAATCGCCGCTGCACGAACTCTTCGAAGACCAGCTCGCCAGCGCCGACCTGGTGGTGCTGAACAAGGCCGACCTGCTGGACGCCGACGCGCTCGCCCGCGTGCGCGCCGAAGTCGCCGAGGAACTGCCGCCGGCGGTGAAGATCGTCGAAGCCAATTCCGGCCAGCTGCCGCTCTCCGTGCTGCTGGGGCTGAACGCCGAGGCCGAGCTGCACATCGACAGCCGCCCCACACACCACGACCATGAAGGCCATGAAGATCACGACCACGACGAGTTCGACTCCTTCCACGTCGACCTCCCGGAAGTGGAAGAGCGCGCCCTGCTCGACGCACTGAACGCACTGGTCGAGCGCCACGCCGTGCTGCGCATCAAGGGCTTCGTCGCCATCCCCGGCAAGCCCATGCGCCTGCTGGTGCAGGGCGTCGGCAAGCGCTTCGACAAGCACTTCGACCGCGCCTGGCGCAGCGACGAAACCCGCAGCACCCGCCTGGTGGTGATCGGCCAGGAACTGGACCAGGCCGCCATCGCCAACGAACTGCGTACCGCCCTGGCATAACACTGCCTTTGTAGGAGCGAGCTTGCTCGCGAACCAACCTCCGCAGCGGGGCATGGTTCGCGAGCAAGCTCGCTCCTACAACAGAGCCCTTTACCGAGCGAGTTCCATGCACCTGCTGCGCACCCAACCCGGCGGCTTCGTTCCCGACGACGGCATCGCCGACCTGGCCCAGACGCCTGCTGAGCTGGTGATCCTCTGCAGCGGCGATTCGCACCTGGCGCTGCTCGCCGAGGCCGCTCGCGAGCTGCCGGCGGACTACCCGAGCCTGCGCCTGGCCAACCCCATGCAGCTGCAGAACCACGCCTCGGTGGACCTCTACGTCGACGAAGTGCTGCAGCACGCCAAGGTCATCCTGATCTCCGTGCACGGCGGCGTCGGCTACTGGCGCTACGGCATGGAGCAACTCGCGGCACTGGCCGAACGCGGCATCACGCTGATCGCCGTACCCGGCGACGACAAGCCCGACCCCGAACTGGCCGCGCTGTGCAATGTGCCCACGCAGGACGCCGAGCGCCTCTGGCAGTACCTGCGCCAGGGCGGCATGGACAACGCCCGGCAATTTTTCGCCTGCCTCGCCACACGCCACCTGCAACGCGACTATCCGTGGAGCGAGCCGCAGACGCTGCCCCGCGTCGCGCTCTATCACCCGCAGACCGGCAGCTGCGACCTCGCCCGCTGGCAGGCCAACTGGCACCCGGAGTGCCCAGTGGCCGCGTTGCTGTTCTATCGCACGCACCTGCAGGCGGCGAACACCGGCTTCATCGATACCTTCTGCGAGCGCCTGCAGGCCCAGGGCATCAATCCGCTCCCCATCGCCGTGGCCAGCCTCAAGGAATCCGCTTGCCTGGAGACGGTGGAAAACCTGCTCGATAGCGCCGATGCCGAGCTGATCATCAACACCACCGGCTTCGCCCAGTCGAACCCGGAATCGCCGCAGGAGCGTCCCTTCCGCCGCGACGTGCCGGTGCTGCAAGCCATCTGCTCGCTGGACAACCACGACCTCTGGCGCGCCAACCCGCAGGGCCTCGGCCCGCGCGACCTGGCCATGCACATCGCGCTGCCGGAGCTGGATGGCCGCCTGATCACCCGGCCGATCAGCTTCAAGGGCCTGGCCTGGCGCAGCGAGCGCAGCCAGAGCGACGTGGTCTGCTACCTGGCGCACCGGCCGGGCATGGATTTCGTCGCCGAACTGGCGCGGCGCTGGATGCTGCTGGCACGCAAGGCCAACGCCGACAAGCGCGTGGCGCTGATCCTGGCGAACTACCCGACCCGCGACGGGCGCATCGGCAATGGCGTCGGCCTCGACACGCCGGCCGCCGCATTGAACATCCTGCGTGCGCTGGAGGCCCAGGGTTATCCGGTCGCCGGCCTGCCCGATTCCGGCACCGCGCTGATCCAGCAACTGCTCGGCGGCGTCAGCAACGACCTCGACAGCCTCGACCTGCGCCCCTGCGCACAGAGCCTGGCGCTGGACGACTACCTCGCCTGCTTCGCGCGCCTGCCCGAAGCCAACCAGCAAGCCGTGCGCGAGCGCTGGGGCGAACCGCAGCAGGACCCGATGTTCCGCAGCGGGCGGATGATGGTCGCCGGCCTGCGCTTCGGCCTCGGCTTCGTCGGCATCCAGCCGGCGCGTGGCTACCAGCTGGACGCGGCGGCGATCTACCACGATCCGTCGCTGGTGCCGCCCCACGGCTACCTCGCCTTCTACTTCTGGCTGCGCGAAGTGTTCGGCGCCGACGCAGTGATCCACGTCGGCAAGCATGGCAACCTGGAATGGCTGCCGGGCAAGGGCATCGGGCTCTCCGAGGAGTGCTGGCCGGATGCGATCCTCGGCCCGCTGCCGAACCTCTACCCGTTCATCGTCAACGACCCCGGCGAAGGCGCACAGGCCAAGCGCCGCGCCCAGGCGGTGATCATCGACCACCTGATGCCGCCGCTGACCCGTGCGGAAAACTACGGCCCGCTGCGCGACCTCGAGCGCCTGGCCGACGAGTACTACGACGCCTCCTTGCTTGACCCGCGCCGCGCCAGCGAACTGCGTGGCGACATCCTCACGCTGGTGCGCGATACCGCGCTGGACCGCGAGCTGGGCTTGCAGTTGAGCGACGACCCGGAAAGCTGGCTGCCGCAGCTGGACGCCTACCTCTGCGACCTCAAGGAATCACAGATTCGCGATGGCCTGCATGTGTTCGGCGAATCACCGGTGGGCGAGTTGCGCCGCGACACACTGCTGTCGCTGGTGCGCATCCCGCGCGGCGATGGACGCGGCGGCAACGCCAGCCTGCTGCGGGCGCTGAGCGAAGACCTGAAGCTCGGTCGTGATCCGCTGGACGAAGCCTTCGCCGAGCCGTGGGAAGGTCCGCGCCCTGATGTGCTGACCGCCGTCAGCGACGAACCCTGGCGCAGCAACGGCGACACCCGCGAGCGCCTGGAGCTGTTCGCCCTGCGCCTGATCGAAGGCTCGGCCAGCGCTCCCGGAGACGCCAGCGCGGCGGTCCTCGCGCAACTGCACCAGCAGATCGCGCCCACCCTCGACGCCTGCGGCGCCAGCGAGATCGGCCACCTGCTCGCCGGCCTCGCCGGCCGCTTCGTCCCGCCCGGCCCCAGCGGCGCGCCCAGTCGCGGACGGGTCGACGTGCTGCCCACCGGGCGCAACTTCTTCACCGTCGACGTGCGCAACCTGCCCACGCCCACCGCCTTCCGCCTCGGCTTCCAATCCGCCAGCCGCCTGCTCGAACGCCACCTGCAGGACCACGGCGACCACCTGCGCCAGCTCGGCCTGTCGGTGTGGGGCACGGCGACCATGCGCACCGGCGGCGACGATATCGCCCAGGCACTCGCGCTGCTCGGCGTGCGCCCGGTGTGGCAGGCCGGCAGCCAGCGCGTGGAGGATTTCGAGATCCTGCCGATCAGCCTGCTCGACCGCCCGCGGGTGGACGTGACGCTGCGGGTGTCCGGCTTCTTCCGCGATGCCTTCGCCAACCTGATCCGCCTGTTCGACGCCGCCGTGCAGGCGGTCGCCGCGCTGGACGAACCGGACGATCTGAACCCGCTGGCGGCCCGGGTGCGCGCCGATCAGGCACGCCTGCTGAGCGAAGGTCTGGAAAGCGCCGAAGCCCGCCGCCAGGCAGGCTGGCGCATCTTCGGTGCACAACCCGGCGCATATGGCGCAGGCGTGCAGGGCGTGATCGAGTCGCGCCAGTGGGACAGCCGCGCCGACCTCGCCGAGGCCTACCTGAACTGGGGCGGCTATGCCTACGGTGCCGGCGATGACGGTACCCCGGCGCGCGAGCGCTTCGCCCAGCGCCTGTCCGGCCTGCAGGCGGTGCTGCACAACCAGGACAACCGCGAGCACGACATCCTCGATTCCAACGACTACTACCAGTTCCAGGGCGGCATGCTCGCCGCCGCCGAGGTCATTCAGGGACAATCACTTTCCAGCTACCACGGCGACCACAGCCAGCCGGACAACCCGCGCATCCGCACGCTCAAGGAAGAACTGGGCCGCGTGGTGCGCGCGCGCGCGGTGAACCCGAAATGGATCGCCGGCATGAAGCGCCACGGCTACAAGGGCGCCTTCGAACTGGCAGCGACGGTGGACTACCTGTTCGCCTTCGACGCCACCAGCGAACTGGTCGACGACCACCAGTACCGCCTGCTGGCCGACGCCTACCTGCTGGACGACGACACCCGCGAGTTCATCCGCCAGCACAACCCCGAAGCCCTGCGCGACATCGCCGAGCGCCTGGTGGAAGCGCAGCAGCGCGGGTTGTGGGAAGAGCCGGGGGAATACCGCGAGACGCTGGAGAATCTGCTGGTGGACAGCGAGGAACAGTGAGGAATTTCCAGTTTTCGTAGGATGGCGTGGAGCGAAGCGATACCCATCAATTCCTGCACCAGCAGCATGGGTATCGCTTAGGCTCCACCCATCCTACAAACTGAAGAAGACTGTTGCCCCCACACAAAACGCACCTCCAGTGCGGCATGGCGCATTAACGTGTAGGAGCGAGCCTCAGCCGCGACGCAGGCGCTCGGCCGCGTTCAGCAACAACGCCTCGGTACCGCTCCAGCCCAGGCAGCCGTCGGTGATCGACACGCCGTAACGCAGCTCGCCGGACAGCGGCTGGCAGCCGTCGAACAGGTGGCTCTCCAGCATCACGCCACGCAGCGATGCGTCGCCAGCCAGGCGTTGGTCGAGCACGCTGTCCAGTACCGCCGGTTGGCGCAGCGGGTCCTTGCCGCTGTTGGCGTGGCTGCAATCGACCATGATGCTCGAGTCGAGACCGAGCTTCTCCAGCCCCTTGCGAATCTGCTGCACGCTGGCCGCGTCGAAGTTCGGCCCGGCGTGCCCACCGCGCAGCACCAGATGGGTGTCCGGGTTGCCCTGGGTCTGTACCAGCGACGGGCGGCCCTGCGCATCGATGCCGAAGTGCTGGTGCGGGTGCGCTGCCGAGCGCATGGCATCGGTGGCGATGCCGATGCTGCCGTCGGTGCCGTTCTTGAAGCCCACCGGCAGGTCGAGGCCGCTGACCATCTCGCGGTGTACCTGCGATTCACTGGTGCGTGCGCCGATGGCGGCCCAGCCCAGCAGGTCGTCGAAGTAGCCGGCCACCAGCGGTTGCAGCAGTTCGGTGGCGACCGGCAGGCCGCGTTCGAGCATGCCCAGCATCAGCCGGCGCGACAGTTCCAGGCCGCCGGCCATGTCGCCGCTGCCATCCAACTGCGGGTCGTAGACCAGGCCTTTCCAGCCGATGGTGGTGCGCGGTTTCTCGACGTAGGCGCGCATGACCAGCAGCAACTGGTCACTCACTTGCGGGGCGAGTTCGGCGAGGCGGTCGGCGTATTCGAGGGCGGAGACAGGGTCGTGCAGCGAGCACGGGCCGATCACTACCAGCAGGCGTGGGTCGCGGCCATCGAGTACGGCGCGGATCGCGTCGCGGCCTTCGCGGACGCGGTGGGCCATGGCGGCGGACAACGGCAGGTGCTGACGCAGTTCGGCGGGGCTCGGCAGCGGCTGTTCGCGGCGGCGAGCGGAAGGCAGCGGCAGGTCGAGGACTTCGGCGGTGGCTGCGTGTGCTTGGCGGATCAGGGTGGAGGTGGAAGCGTTCATCTGACTGGCATCCTTGGCCGGCGCGGTGGTCGTTCCGCGCTCGGCGCTCTATCTAAGTGTTCGTGGCAAGGCTCGTTGGGTGGCACGCAGCGCGCTGCTAAATCGCCAGTCGGAGTTGCGGTAATAGCGGTAGTCGATGGTGTAGGCGGTCATGTGTCGATCCTCTGTCTGAGCGTTTTCGCTCGTTTCAATGCGTTGGGCCTTGTGGGCTTTGAAAAACAAAAACCCCGGTCGGGTTGCCGACCGGGGTTTTGGGAAACTGTCTGGTTGGCGACCCTGCTTGCTAGGGCGCCTGTGGGGTATCAGGCGCGCCTTTGGCTAAACCAATACCCATAGAAGAAATAACCGGCAGCAGCGGCCAGGACCTGCGCGCGAGCGACCACGGAGCCGATGGCACCGAGGCGGGCGAGGGACTGGATGGACAGGCTGGACGGCATGATGTTCTCCGTGGAAGTGGGACCAAGTTACTGCATCGCGGCGTGCCGATCAATGACTTGGCTCTATCGTTCCGATGGACATTGGTCGCACCTCCTGCGCCCGGTTCGCTACCATGCACGGACGAAATCCGCAGGAAATCCCCCATGAGCGCCCTTCCCCACTTCCCCCTGGCCGCCGTCGTCGGCGCCGATGAGCTGAAGCTGGCCCTGTGCCTGGCGGCCATCGACCCCGCCATCGGCGGCGTGCTGATCGAAGGGCCGCGCGGCATGGCCAAGTCCACCCTGGCGCGCGGCGTGGCCGACCTGCTGGACGGCGGGCGCTTCGTCACCCTGCCGCTGGGCGCCAGCGAGGAGCGCATCGTCGGCACCCTCGACCTGGAGGCGGCACTGGGCGAAGGCCGCGCGCAGTTCTCCCCCGGCGTGCTGGCTCACGCCCACGGTGGTGTGCTCTATGTGGATGAAGTGAACCTGCTGCCTGACCACCTCGTCGACCTGCTGCTCGATGTGGCCGCCAGCGGAGTCAACCTGATCGAGCGCGACGGCCTGTCCCACAGCCACCCGGCGCACTTCGTGCTGATCGGCACGATGAACCCCGAGGAAGGCGAGCTGCGCCCGCAGCTACTGGACCGCTTCGGCCTCAAGGTGCAACTGCACGGCACCCCGGCGCCGACCGAGCGCGCCGAGATCGTTCGCCGCCGGCTGGCCTTTGATGCCGATGCGCAGGCGTTTCTTGCGCAATGGCAAGCCGCACAACAGGCCCTGCAACAACGCTGCATCGATGCGCGTCTGCAAGTCGCGGCGATTCCATTGGCTGACGCTGCTCTGGATGCCATCGCCGAGCGCTGCCATGCCGCTGGTGTCGACGGCCTGCGCGCCGACCTGGTCTGGCTACGCGCTGCCCGCGCCCACGCTGCCTGGCGCGGTGCCAACGCCATCGACGCACAGGACATCGATGCGGTGGAGCACTTCGCTCTCGCCCATCGCCGTCGCCATGCACCACCGTCATCGAACACACCGCCGCAGACTGCGTCGAGCGCGTCCCAAGCGCCGTCTAATGAATCCAACGGCGAAGGCCAATGGGGTGAGCTCCCCGCCCAGAACGTCGCCATGGGCGAACGCCGGCAGCTGACGGGCTGGCCAAAAAAGCCCTGAGCATCCGCCCGCGCCAGGCCACAGGCGCGGATGCCAACCCCCGACCTGGCCAGCTCGCCGGCGGCCGCAGCGGCGCCCGCCAGCCGGGCGCGCACGGCCGTGTCGACTGGCCCGCGACCCTGCGCAACGGCCGCCCGCAATGCCGCGCCGAGCTGGTACTGCGCGCCCGCAGCCGCAAGCCCGGTGAACTCTGGCTGGTGATCGTCGACGCCTCCGCCAGTACCCGCCGCCACGGCGCCCTCACCCAGGCCAAGGGGCTGCTTGCCGACACCTTCGAACAGGCCTATCGCCGACGCGCGCGCCTCGCCGTGCTGCATGCCACCGGCGCGCAAGCGCGTTGGCTGTGGCAGGGCCAGAAGGCCTCTGCTCAATTGCAGGAGTGGCTGGAGCAACTCGGCGCTGGCGGCGGCACGCCGCTGATCGAGGCGCTTGAGCAAGCCCGCGAGTGGCTGGACAAGCGCCAGCGACAGAAACCGGGCGAGCGCCAGCGCCTGCTGGTACTCACAGATGGCCGCCTGCGCGACTGGCCGGCATTGCAGCCGCTGGCTTGCCCGGCGCTGGTGGTGGATATCGAGGGTGGCGCGGTGCGGCTTGGCCGTGCGGAAAAACTGGCGCAGGAACTGGGCGCGGAGTATCGGCCTATTGGTGAACTCCCTGCGTGAGTCACCAAGAGTCACCAAGAGCCCCTCACCCTAGCCCTCTCCCAGAGGGAGAGGGAACAGTCCTGCGTGCTCTGTTCGAGCAACGTTCGCCGGCTGACGCCGATACATTGCCCCACTCAAAACGCCCCCTCCTCCCCCAGGGAGAGGGCTGGGGTGAGGGTTATCCCCTGGCACCGAATTTCCGCTCATCTCAAGGTTCCCCATTGCGCCCATGCAACAGGAACCCAGGCCGTTCGCTCAGCCGCTCGTAGTAGGCGGCGACTGCGGGCAGTTCCGGGCGCTGCATGGGCGTCAGGTACCAGCGGTTCACCGACAGGCCGAGCACGACATCGGCAAGGCTGAAACAGGCCCCGGTGACATAGCTGCCAGTACGCTGCAGCTGCCGGTCCAGCAGGGCCATGCAGTGGTTCCACTGCGCCTCGCTCAGGGCGATGGCGGATTCGTCGGTATGGCTGGGGCTGTTGCGTACGCGGGCCATGAACACATAGCGCCAGGCGCTGTTCAGTTCGGTGGCCTGCCAGCCCATCCATTGCTCCACCAGCGCCCGCTCGCGCGGCGAGGTCGGCAGCAATTCGCCCCGCGGGTACTGGGTGGCGAGGTAGCTGCAGATGGCGTTGGATTCCCAGAGCACGAAGTCGCCGTCGACGAGGACCGGCACCATGGCGTTGGGGTTGAGCGCGATGAATTCCGCCGAGGCAGTAGAGCGGAAGCCCGTGCCCCAGTCTTCCCGCTCGTAGGGCAGGTTCAGTTCGGCGCAGGCCCAGAGCACCTTGCGCACGTTGATCGATGAAGCGCGTCCGAGGATACGCAGCATGGTGTCACTCCCTGTGAAAACCGGGGCCCAGCATAGAGCCAGGTGCGCCGGCGGAGAAGAGACGCTACAGCTGTAGGAGCGAGCTTGCTCGCGAACCACTACGAAGCGGTGAACTCCCCGGAACAGGTCGCCCCACAGAGCCATCCTCGTGGCTCAGTGGCAGAAGCACTGGCGGCTCGGAGAAGGCCGATGGGTTCGCGAGCAAGCTCGCTCCTACAAAAGGCGACCCTCCAAGGCAGCCCACAGCGAGTCGATGCTGTCGAACTCGCAATCCACCGCGGGCAACAATGGCCGCGCCAGGATCAGCACTGGCACGCCGCGCTCGCGGGCGACCTGCAGCTTCGGCTCGGTGGCCTGGCTACCGCTGTTCTTGCTGACCAGCACGTCGGTGCCCAGACGATTGAACAACTCGCGCTCGCCCTCCAGGGTGAACGGGCCGCGCGCGCCGAGCACCTCAGCCCGCGCGGTGCCAGGCTGGCTTTGCAGACAGCGCACGGTCCAGTGCTGGTGTGCGGGAATCTCGTCCAGGTGCTCCAGCGGCTCGCGCCCCATCGTGAACAGCGGACGGCGGAAATCCTTGAGTGCCTCGATCAACGCAGGCCAGTCGGCGACCTCACGCCAGTCGTCTCTTGCCCCAGCCTGCCAGCCGGGGCGACGCAGCGCCCAACAGGGCACGCCAGCCAGTTGCGCGGCGCGGGCAGCGTTGGCGCTGATCTGCGCGGCATAGGGATGGGTGGCGTCGAGCAGCAGGTCGAAGCCCTGCTCGTGGATAAACTGGCCAAGACCTTCGGCACCGCCGTATCCACCGACGCGCACCTCGCAGGCCAGATCATCCGGCACCTTGCCCAGACCGGCGAGGCTGTACAGGTGTTGTGGCCCCAGACGGCGCGCAATGCTCAGCGCCTCTCCGATTCCGCCCAGCAGCAATATGCGCTTCATCGCGCCTCCAACGCCTCGCCCACCAGGTTGCCCTGGCGGTCGATGGCGAAGACTTCCAGTTGTACGTCGGCCGGCACGATGCGCCGGGCAAAGGCCAGTGCACGGGCACAGACTGCATCGCCCAGGGCGACGCCCTCCGCGCGGCACAACGCCAGCGCCTGCTGGCTGGTGTTGGCCTCACGCATGCGCTGCTGCAGGTCCGCCGAAGCGCCGACTTCCGCGGCCCACTCGGCCAGCTGTGGCAGGTCGATGCTGGAGTGACGGCTGTGCAGGTCCATGTGGCCTGCGGCGAGCTTGCTGATCTTGCCGAAGCCACCGCAGACACTGAAGCGCGCCACCGGGACCTTGCGCAGGTGCTTGAGCGCGGCGCCGGCGAAGTCGCCCATCTCGATCAGCGCGGTGTCGTCGAAACCGTAGCGACGGCGCATGGCGTCCTCGCTGGCGTTACCGGTGCAGGCGGCGAGATGACGGAAGCCGTTGGCACGGGCGACATCGATGCCCTGCTGGATCGAGGCGATGTAGGCCGAGCAGGAGAACGGCCGGACGATGCCGGTGGTGCCGAGGATCGACAGGCCGCCAAGGATGCCCAGGCGCGGGTTCATGGTCTTCAGCGCCAGCTCGGCGCCGCCCTCTACGTTGATGGTGACCTCGAAGCCACCGGCATAGCCGCACTCGGCCGCCAATGCCGCGAGGTTGTCGCGCATCATCTGGCGCGGCACCGGGTTGATCGCCGGCTCGCCCACTGGCAGGACCAACCCCGGTTTGGTGACCGTGCCGACGCCAACGCCGGCATGGAAGCGCACGCCGGGCTCGACGCCCAGCGTCACGCGAGCGAAGACCAGCGCACCGTGGGTCACGTCAGGGTCATCACCGGCATCCTTCAGCGTACCGGCCTCAGCCCCCTCGGCGGTGCGCCGGCAGAACTCCAGGCGCAGCGTCGCGTTGCGCTCTTTCGGCAGGACGATCTGCGCGGCATCCAGCGCTTCACCGGTGAGCAACAGGCGCGCGGCGGCGAGGCTGGTCGCGGTAGCGCAACTGCCGGTGGTGTAGCCGCTGCGCAGCGGGCGGGGTTCTTCGGGCGTCTCGTCACGCATAACGAGCAGCATCGTAGGATGGGTGGAGCGAAGCGATACCCATGCAGTCGCGGTACGAAAAACGCTTCATTCCTTCCAGACTTCCAGCAGGGTGATCGGCAACGCCGCGCGCCAGGTATCGAAGCCGCCGAGCGGTTGCGCCTGTGATACCGACAGACGGGTCAGCTCGCCACCCACGCGCTCGCGCCAGCTCACCAGCGCCGCCTCGCTCTGCAGGGTCACGGCATTGGCGACCAGCCGGCCGCCGGGCTTCAGTTGCTCCCAGCAGTGCTCGAAGATGCCGGGCAGCGTGACACCGCCACCAATGAAAATCGCGTCGGGTCGCTCCAGCCCCTGCAGCGCCTCCGGAGCAGCCCCGCAAACCAATTGCAGCGCCGGTACGCCGAGGGCATCGCGATTGAAGCGGATATGCTCCTGGCGCCCTTCGTCGGCTTCGATGGCCAGCGTGCGGCAGCTCGGATGCGCACGCATCCATTCGATGCCGATGGAGCCGCAGCCGGCGCCGACGTCCCAGAGCAGCTCGCCGGGCTTCGGCGCCAGCCGCGCCAGGGTCACGGCGCGCACATCGCGTTTGGTCAGTTGGCCGTCATGGCGGTAAGCGTCGTCAGGCAGGCCGGTGGTCAGTGGCAGACGAACCGCGCCCATGCCGGCGACGCACTGCACAGCCACCAGGTTCAGCGCAGCGGTCTCGCTCTGCGACCAGTCGCTGGCGAGCCCATCGATGCGGCGCTCCGCCTCGCCACCCAGGTGCTCCAGCACGCTGAGGCGACTTGCACCGAAGCCCCGCTCGCGCAGCAGCGCAGCGATGGCCGCCGGGCTGTCGCCATCATTGCTGAGGATCAGCAGCTTCGTACCGTCGTGGATCTGCGCGTTGAGTGCGGCCAACGGCCGCGCCACCAGCGACAGCAGCGTGCAGTCCTGCAACGCCCAGCCCATTCGCGCGGCGGCGAGCGAGGCAGAGGACGGCGCGCTAAGCACGAGCATTTCCGCGGGCGGAATCTGACGGGCAAGGCTCGCGCCAACGCCAAACAGCATTGGATCACCGCTGGCCAGGACGCAGGTCGGCTCGCCGCGCCGGCGCAGCACCGGTTCCAGGCTGAACGGGCTCGGCCAGGCCTGGCGGCGGGCGCCCAGGCAGTGCGGCAGCAGCTCCAGCTGGCGCGGTGCGCCAATCACTTCGCTGGCGGCAAGCAGGGCTCGGCGTGCGGCCTTGCCGAGGCCGGCATAACCGTCCTCGCCGATGCCGACGATGGTCAGCCAGGGCGTCATGAAATGTCCTCAAGGGTGCGACGATCGATCCGACGGGCAGGCTTTTCCTGACATCGGGCAAAGCAGGCATAATACCCGCTTCGTCGGTGCTCGTAGGACGCTTCGCCTTGATGGCGAGGTTTCTCAGAGCCGAAGAGGGAACACGGTTAAGCCGTGGCTGCCCCCGCAACTGTAAGCAGCGAGTCCGCGCAATGCGGCGACACGAGGACGAGGTTCCGTGCCGCCGGCCAGGCCACTGGGCAACCGGGAAGGCCGCGCTGGATGAGGACCTGCCAGCCAGGAGACCTGCCGACGAAACCAGTCGCGCGTGCAGACATCGAGCGGGGTGTATCGGTGTCGTGAAATCCCCCCTGGGGGATTCGCAGGTCACCGCGACCCAGCCCTGGTGACCTCAGTGCAAGACTCCTCAGCCCTGCCCGTCCGCCCGCATGCCTGCCCCGGCCTGCTGCGCATCGTGGCCTCCCGCGATGGCGGCATCTGCCGTATCAAGCTGCCCTGTGGGCAACTCGACGCCCGCGCCGCGCGCGCCATCGCCCAGGCCGCCGAGCGCCATGCCGACGGCGTACTGGAAGCGACCAACCGCGCCAACCTGCAGATTCGCGGTGTGCGGTCTGGCGCCGAAAACGCGCTGAGCCATGAACTGTTGGCCGCCGGCCTCGGCCCGCGTGAACTGGCCTCGGACGATGTGCGCAACCTGCTGGTCAGCCCGGCGCTGGGCCTGGATGCCTCGGCGATTGTCGACCCTGCGCCACTGGCCTGGCAGTTGCTCGACCTGCTGGAGCGCACCCCGCGCTTCCACGGTCTGTCTCCCAAGTTCGGCATTCAGCTGGACGCCGGCGAAGCGCTGGCGATGCTGGAGCACCCCAATGATCTCTGGCTGTCGGCCATGTCCGACGACGCGGCACCGCTGTTCGCCTTCGGCCTCGCCGGTTGCCCGCCGCAGCGCGAGACGGATCGCCCCGCCCTCGCCGCCGTGTCTGTCGAGCAAGTACCACTGCTGGTGGAAAGCCTGCTGCACCTGTTCCTCGATCTCGCCGGCGACGGCCAGACGCGCATGCGCCACCTGCGCGAGATGCTCCGCGACGAAGTGCTGCTGGAACGCCTGCAGCAACGCCTGCCCTTCCCGCTGCACCTCGGGCCGGCCGTGGATGAGTGGCGACGTCCTGTACCGAAGGCTTTCGGCCATCTCGGGATTCAGCCGCAGCGCCAGCCGGACCGCGCCATGGTCGGTGCGGGATTCATCCTCGGACGCCTGGATAGCGCCATGCTGTTCGGCCTGGCCGATCTCGCCGAGCGCTTCAGCGGCGGACAGCTGCGTCTGACGCCCTGGCAAAGTCTGATCCTCCCTGACGTAGCGCAAACCGATGCCGCCGTCGTCCTCGGTGCGCTGGCCAACCTCGGCCTGGTGATCGACGCCGCTCAACCGCTCTCGCGCATCGTCGCGTGCAGCGGCTCCACGGGTTGCGCACGCGGGCTGGCCGACACCAAGGCCGATGCCCTGCGCCTGGCCGCACGCCTGCGTCACACGGCGCCGGCCGGCGTACACCTGTGCGGCTGCCCGCGCTCCTGCGCCGCCGCCCACGTTGCCCCCTACACCCTGCTGGCCGTCGCCGACGGCCGCTATGACCTGTTCCGTCGCACCGATGGCGTAGCCGGATTCGGCCTGCCGCTGGCGCGCAACCTTTCCCTCGATGCCGCGGGCGACCTGCTCGCCGCACCCGGAGTTTCCACCGATGCTTGATTACATCCGCGACGGCCAGGCGATCTACCGCCAATCCTTCGCCACCATCCGCGCCGAGGCCGATCTCACTGGCATCCCCACCGACCTGGAAAAACTCGCCGTGCGGGTGATCCACGCCTGCGGCATGGTCGACGTCGTGCAGGACCTGCGATTCTCCGCTGGCGCCGGAGCCATCGGCCGCGCGGCGCTGGCCGCTGGCGCGCCGATTCTCTGCGACGCGCGGATGGTCGCCGAGGGCATCACCCGCGCCCGCCTGCCGGCACACAACGAGGTGATCTGTACCCTCAACGATCCGGACGTCCCGGAACTCGCCCGCGAGCTGGGCAACACCCGCTCGGCGGTGGCGCTGGAGCACTGGCGTGAGCACCTCGAAGGCAGCGTGGTGGTGATCGGCAATGCGCCGACCGCACTCTTCTACCTGCTGGAAATGCTCGACGCCGGCGCACCGAAACCGGCGCTGATCCTCGGCTTCCCGGTGGGATTCGTCGGTGCCATGGAGTCCAAGGACGCCCTCGCCGCCGACAGCCGTGGCGTGCCCTACGTGATCGTGCGTGGTCGTCGTGGCGGCAGCGCGATGGCGGCCGCAGCGGTGAACGCCCTGGCCACGGAGGTGGAGTGATGACCGGCCGCCTCATCGGCCTGGGCGTCGGCCCGGGTGATCCGGAACTGCTGACCCTCAAGGCCCTGCGCCTGCTGCGTGCATCGCCGGTGATCGCGTACTTCGTGGCCAAGGCCAAGCACCACGCCGGCCAGGGCGGCAACGCCTTCGCCATCATCGAGCAACACCTGCTCGATGAGCAGCAACGCCTGCCGCTGGTCTACCCGGTGACCACCGAAAAGCTGGAGCCGCCGCTGACCTATGAAGGGGTGATCAGCGACTTCTACGACACCGCAGCCGCTCAGGTGGCCGAGCATCTGGATGCCGGCCGCGACGTGGCGGTGATCTGCGAGGGCGACCCGTTCTTCTACGGCTCCTACATGTACCTGCACGACCGCCTTGCGGATCGCTATGACACCGAAGTCGTGCCCGGCGTCTGCTCGATGCTCGGCAGCGCGGCGGTGCTCGGCGTGCCGCTGGTGTACCGCAACCAGAGCCTGTCGGTACTTTCCGGCGTGCTGCCGGAGGACGAACTCAAGCACCGCCTGGCCGACGCCGATGCGGCCGTGGTGATGAAGCTCGGCCGCAACTTCGACAAGGTCCGCCGTGTACTGCGCGAGCTGGGCCGTGACAGCGGCGCCCACTACGTCGAGCGCGCGACCATGCGCGAGCAGCGCATCGTTGCGCTGGATGACGTTGACCCGATGGCCTCGCCCTACTTCTCGATGATCGTCATCCCCGGCCAGCGGTGGAACGGTTGATGCGCGCCGCTATCGTCATTCTCGGCCAGGGCGCGTTGGCCACGGCCCGGCGCCTGCAGGGCGTTTATCCACAGGCGCGGGTGATGGGTCTGAAAGACCGCGTCGAAGGTGCCGATGAGTCCTACGCGAACTTCGGCGATACCCTGCGCCAGCTTTACCGCGACGACACCCCGATCATCGCCCTGTGCGCTGCCGGCATCGTCATCCGCACGCTCGCCCCGCTGCTCGCCGAAAAGGTTGCGGAGCCACCGGTACTGGCGGTCGCCGAAGATGGCAGCGCCGTGGTGCCGCTGATCGGCGGGCTCGGCGGGGTGAACCGCATGGCCCGCGAGATCGCCGCCACGCTGGAAGTAGCGCCAGCGATCACCACCAGCGGCGAGCTGCGTTTCGGCGCCTGCCTGCTCGACCCGCCGGAAGGTTACGCCCTGGCTGATATCGAACAGGGCAAGCGCTTCGTCGCCGACCTGCTGGGCGGCGACACCCTGCGCATCGAGGGCGATGCGCCCTGGCTGGACGTACTGGACCTGCCGCTGGCCGAAGACGCCGCGCACACCCTGCGCATCGACGCCCGCGCCGAAGGCATCGCGCAAAACGAGCTGCGCATCCATCCGCGCGTCGTGCTCGCCCATGTCACGCTGGTGGATTCCCAGCTACCTGAGCGCATTCGCCAGGGCCTTGCCCAGACGGGCCTGGCGGAAGGTGCGTTGGCAGCGGTAATTGCGCCGCGCTGCCGCATGGCCGACCCGGCGCTGGCCAGCGCCGCCGCCGAGATGGGTTTACCGTTGCGCTTCATCGCTCCGGATGAAACGCTGCCGCCGGAGGTGCTGCATGGCGACTCCTTCCACCTCCACCGCGCCGCTACACCCGCTGAAGCCGAAGGCATTGGCCAGCCACGCGGGCGGCTCAGCGTGATCGGCCTCGGCCCCGGCGCCAGCGACTTCATGATCCCCGCCGTACGCCGCGCACTGGACGAAGCCCAGGACCTGCTCGGCTACGAGACCTACGTGAAGATGGCCGAGCCCCTGCGTGACGACCAGGTGCGCCACTGCACGGATAATCGCGAGGAAATGCAGCGCGCCCGCCACGCCTTCGAACTGGCCGCCAGCGGGCGGCGCGTCGTGGTGATTTCCTCCGGAGACCCCGGGGTATTCGCCATGGCCGCCGCGGTAATGGAAGCCCTGCACGAGAGCGAAGACCCGCACTGGCATGGTGTGGAGCTTGAGGTGCTGCCGGGCGTATCCGCCGCACTGGCCGCTGCCGCCAAGGCCGGTGCACCGCTGGGGCACGACTTCTGCCTGATCTCCCTGTCAGACAACCTCAAGCCTTGGGAAACCATCGAGAAACGCCTGGACCATGCCGGTGCCGCCGACCTGGCCATGGCCTTCTACAACCCGATCTCCAGGGCGCGACCGTGGCAGTTGGGGCGCGCGCTGGAAATCGTCCGCCGCCACCGCACGCCGGAAACCCTGGTGGTGCTCGGCCGCGACATCGGCCGCCCGGCGGAGGCGCTGCGCGTCGTCACCCTCGGCGAGCTGACGCCGGAGATGGTGGATATGCGCACCCTGGTGATCATCGGCTCGTCGCTGACCCGGCGCTTCCCCCGTGCCGGCGGTGGCGACTGGGTGTACACCCCGCGCTGGTATCGCTGACGGTCAGTTCCTCGAGCCGCAATCGTCTGCGACAGCCGCCGCAGGATGGCGCGGGGCGAAGCGGTACCCATCAATTGTCCTGCCAATCAGGCGATGGGTATCGCAAGCTCCACCCATCCTACGAACTGCGCAGATCTGTAGGAGCGAGCTTGCTCGCGAACGGATTTCCCGGCAGCTCCGGTGCCAAGCAGTTCGCGAGCAAGCTCGCTCCTGCAAGAACGGTCCGGTTTCAGACACATCTTGCAAATGGCCATCGCCTTGTTGAAAATGCGATAAATTATCATTTGCAACCTTTGCGCGCCCATGTCCTCGACCTTCGACGTCCAGTCGCTCTACAGCGACCATCACGGCTGGCTGCACAACTGGCTTCGCGGCCGGCTGGGCAATGCCGCCGATGCCGCGGACCTGGCCCAAGACACCTTCCTGCGCGTATTGCTCAGACCCGAGCGCGTCGAGCTGCACACCCCGCGCGCGTTCCTGCGCACCGTCGCCCGCGGCCTGGTGATCGACCACTGGCGTCGCCAGGAGCTGGAGCGCGCCTACCTCGACGCCCTTGCCCATCTTCCGGAGGCGCAGGTGCCGTCGGCAGAAGAGCAGCACAGCATCCTGCAGTTGCTGGAGAACATCGCCCGCCTGCTCGACGGCCTCAAGCCGAAGGTGCGCAACGCTTTCCTGCTGGCCCAGTGCGAAGGCATGCCCCACGCGCGGATCGCCGAGGAGCTGGGCGTCTCGATTCGCTCCGTGGAGCGCTACATCGCCGAGGCGCTGTTCCACTGCTACCAGCTGCGGTACGCCGAGTGAGCGGCGCCAGCGCCACGCCCGATCCACGGGTGGTGAAGCAGGCCATCCAGTGGACCCTGCGGCTCAACGGCAATGCCGATCCCGAGCTCCTCAGCGCCTGCGAGCACTGGCGCCAGGCCAACCCCGAGCACGAAATCGCCTGGCTGCGGGTGCAAGCGCTGAACAGCGAGCTGGCGGCCGGCTACCAGGCCGTACCGGGCGCACGGGTGGTGCTGGAGACCCTGGAAAACTCCACTCAGCGTCTGCAGCGACGCCAGGCGCTCAAGCTGCTCTCGACCTTCGCCGTCGGCGCCTCTGCGCTATGGCTGGCCCGCGAAGTCGCACCCTGGCAACGCTGGATGGCGGACTTCAGCACAGCGGTGGGCGAGCGCCAGCGCTTCACCCTGGCCGATGGCAGCGTGCTGCAACTGAACACCGACAGCGCGGTGAATGTGCGCTTCGACTCGAGCCAGCGTCTGCTGACCCTGGAACGCGGCGAAATCCTCCTGAGCACGGCGAAGGACACTTCACGCCCACTGCGGGTGAGCAACCGGGATGGTCTGTTCGAGGCGCTGGGTACGCGGTTTGTCCTGCGCCAGGACGAGCGCAGCACACGCCTGAGCGTCGAGGAAGGCTCGGTGGCCATCGCTCCGCGCGTGCGCGGCCGGACCACTGCCATCGCCGAGTCCGGACAGACTTTCGAGATCAACGGCGACAGCGCCCTTCTGGCCGAACGCAGCAACATGGACAGCGCCGCCTGGGCCGACGGCCTGATCGTCACCCGTGACATGCGCCTGGCCGACTTCCTCGCCGAAATCGCTCGCTATCGACACGGGCACCTGCACTGCGATGCCAGCGTGGCCGACCTGCGCCTGTCCGGCGTGTTCCGTCTGGATGACACCAACCAACTGCTCGCCCTGCTGCCGCAGACCCTGCCAGTGCGGGTGGAGAAGCGGACGGACTGGTGGGTGACGGTGAATGCCCGCGGCTGAGAATTCCGCTCCTACACACGGCCCTCAAATAATATTTCTTCGCAATCGAGAACTATTTTTGTCGGGTTTCACCGCCTCGGCCGGCAAGGAGGAATACCCCGATCATTTCCCTTGTCCCCGGAATCCCCAAACATGCGAGCCGTTCACGTCCCGATGCCCTCCCCCGCCCTGCCCCGCGCCAGCCGGCTGGCCCATGCCGTGCGCGGCGCGCTGCTCTGCGCCAGCCTGGGAGCCAGCCTGCCGCTGAGCGCCATCGCCGCCGATGCCGCGACTGTCACCAGTAGCCGCGCCTACGCGATTCCGGCCGGGCCCCTGGGCGAGGTACTGAACAGTTTTGCCCGTGAGGCGGGAATTACCCTGTCGGCTACTCCCGAGCAAACCCGTGGCCTGAACTCGTCCGGGCTGAACGGCACCTACTCGGTGGATCAGGGCCTCGGACGCCTCCTGGCGGACACCCCGCTGGAAGCCGTGGACCAGGGCAACGGCAACTTCGTACTGCGCCCGGCTGCCCCCACCGATGTGCTGGCCATGCCCTCCAGCGACGTGTTCGCCCTGGGCAACGCGCTGGGCGAGGCAGACGGCTACCTGGCGACCCACAGCCAGATCGCCACCAAGACCTCCAAGTCCCTGCTGGAAACCAGCCAGAGCGTCTCGGTGATCACCCGCGAGCAGATCGACGACACCGCGTCGAAGACCGTGCAGCAGGCGATCCGCTACACCCCGGGCATCTTCACCGGCCAGGTCGGCGCCTCGAACCGCTACGACTACATCGTCATGCGCGGCTTCGCCGACAACAGCGTGGACAACATCTACCTCGACGGTCTGAAGGCCATGGGCGACAGCGGCACCTTCAGTTCGATGCAGATCGATCCGTACTTCCTCGAACGCATCGACGTGCTCAAGGGCCCGTCTTCGGTGCTCTACGGCCGCAGCCTGCCCGGCGGCCTGGTGGCGCTGACCAGCAAGAAGCCGCTGTACGAGGACTACCACCAGATTACCGGCACCGTGGGCAACATGGGCCAGAAGGAGATGGGCTTCGACTTCAGCGGCCCGCTGGATGAGGAAAAGCGCATCGCCTACCGCCTGGTCGGCCTGGGCAAGGGTTCGGACACGCAGTTCGACCACGTCAAGGAAGAGCGCTACGCCATCGCCCCGACCCTGGCCATCGACTTCAGCGACGACACCACGCTGACCCTGCAGGGCTACCTGCAGCACGATCCGAACGGCGGCTACCACGGGGGCGTGCCGGCGGATGGCGCGCTGTTCCACCACAACGGCCAGAAGATCTCCCGCGAACTCTTCGATGGCGAACCGAGCAAGGACGACTTCGACCGTACGCAGCGCATGTTCGGCTACCAGCTGGAGCACCGCTTCGACGACGTCTGGACCGCGCGGCAGAACTTCCGCTACCTGGACTCCGACGTCGACCTCTCCCAGGTCTATGCCTACGGCTGGACCGCGCCTGGCGAGAACACCCTGAACCGCTACTTCTCCGGCGCGAGCGAACACCTGCAGGCGTACATCATCGATAACATGGCCCAGGCCGAATTCAACACCGGCGCCGCCAGGCACACCCTGCTGATGGGCCTGGACTACCAGAAGCGTCGCACCACCGTGGACTGGCGCTCGGGCTCGGCGCAACCGCTGGATGCCTTCGACCCGCACTACGGCAACGACGCCATCAGCTACTACCCCGACGACAACCATACCCGCCGCCTGGAGCAGACCGGCGTCTACCTGCAGGACCTCATCGACATCGACAACTGGCGCTTCTCGCTGGGCATGCGCGAGGACTGGGTGACGGTCGAGGACAAGAACCGCAGCAGCGGCAGCAAGGCCGACGACGACTGGAAGAAGTTCACCGGGCGCATCGGTGCGCTGTACCTGTTCGACAACGGCATCGCGCCGTACATCAGCTACTCCGAGTCGTTCAACCCCAACGCCTACTCCGACCAGTCCGGTACGCCGCTGGAGCCGACCGAGGGCAAGCAGTGGGAAGCCGGCCTGAAATTCCAGCCCGAAGGCAGCCGCAGCCTGTACACCGCGTCGCTCTTCCACATCACCCAGGAGAACGTCGCCTCGAAGGAGCCGCAGGACAACTTCTACACCTCCGTGGGCGAAGTGCGCTCCCAGGGCCTGGAACTGGAAGCCCACACCCAGGTCACCGACAACCTCAAGGTGCTCGGCAGCTACACCTACACCGACATCACCTACACCAGGTCGCTGGACGGCAACCAGGGCCACACGCCGAACCAGGCGCCCAAGCACATGGCCTCGCTGTGGGCAGACTATGGCTTCAACGCCGGCCCGCTGGACGGCCTGACTCTTGGCGGCGGCGCCCGCTACGTCGGCGAGACCTGGGCGGACAAGGAAAATACCCTGCGCGTACCGGACTACACCCTGGTGGATGCGCGTATCGGCTACGACCTGTCCCGCATCGGCCTGAAAGGTCTGGACGTCAGCCTCAACGCCAACAACCTGCTGGACAAGGACTACGTGGCGTCCTGCTACAGCCTGGACTTCTGCTACTTCGGCGAAAAGCGCAATGTCACCGCGACGGTGAACTACCAGTTCTGACCGCTCGCCGCCCAACTCGCCGGGTTGCGCTTTTTGTAGGAGCGAGCTTGCTCGCGAACGCGTCACACCGCGCCAACCCGGTTCGCGAGCAAGCTCGCTCCTACAGGCAAACCTCGCACTCATTAGCCCCGTGGCGCGGCCGGCGCCACGGTCTTTTACCCTTTAGAACTCCGCCGCGTGGCGGTAGCGCGCTTCCAGTTCCAGGGATACTCGATAGGCTTGCGCCTCACCTTCGGTGTGGAAGATACCGACCAGCTGGCCTTCCTGGTGCACATCCCAGCAACGCCCGCCAAGGGCGCGGAACTCGCGGGATTTATGGTCGTCGTCACGCTCGGTCACTGTAATGCTCATGTCTTTTCTTCTCCGGTGTTGCCGTACATCAAGGCAGCTCCAGAATCATTCAGTTAGCCAGCTAATTAAATAGTCGATTTCGAGAAAGACTTTTACAAGACTTCGCCGAAACGAGCGTACCAAGTTTCGCCACTGCACTCGCGCGAAGAGAGAGTCCAATCAACTTTAAAACACGTCGTCGCGAACACTTTACAGGTATTGTTTCAGCCACTTTACATAGTCGCGAAACATTGGAATTGGCTGTATTTCAACTTCAACTAAGCCCTTGGATTATTTGCTTGAAAGCCAAACCAACCTGAGCTTGCCTTAAACACTCGAAGTGTCATCAGGCTTGCCAGGGAGATTCATCATGAACGGAGTATCAGACCCGCCCGGCGACCCCACGCCCAACCCTCCGCCACCACAATCCAGCCCCACCGAAGACGGCTGGCCGGCCTTTGCCACGCCGATTATCTGCACCGCCATCGTGATCGGCTTCATCCTGATCCTGTTCGGCTGGCTGGTGGCAAGGTTCGCTCCGTTCAGCTGGATGCTGGAAACCTTCATTGTCTGCACAGGGCTGAGCATCATACTGGGCGCCTTCGGTGCCCGAGCCAAAGTCAAGGTGCTGGGCGAGGCGGGAGTGCTGGTAGGGGTTGCCGCTATCGCAATCATTATCTTCGTGACCCTGATCAACCAGATGTCCGACCGCTATGTCCACATCAAACTCAGCGGTGACATTCAGCCGAAACAAGTCAAGACCGTCGAACTGTATGGTGACAATCAATACCCTGGAAGTCTGCTGAGCAACCGCAACTCCTGGAGCTTCTATATATTCGGCAGGGAAATCAGAAGTCCGACCGTCGACCTGAAGATAGTGTTCACCGGTGAGGAAGATCTGGAGGCCGACTTCGGCTGCATCAAATCGGAGCAGATCACTCCGTATCTTGCTTCCGGGAAGACCATCCACTGGAAGTATTCGAAGAAGAACAATCGCCTGGTCAATGTGGAAACCAACCAGGTCGTCGGCATCATCGGCTGTGAAACACCGGAGGATTTCGCCCGGCAGCCTGCAACCACCAGGCAGATGATCGCCTTCAGGATGATCAACGAGGCCATGGCCGACGACGAAGTGCCTGCGAACGACGCGAAGATTCAGGACCTCATCGCCGACCTCGACTCCGACAGCAGTCTCGTCAGGCGTGACGCACGAACCCGGCTGGGCGAATCCGGCGTACCGGCCATCGAGCCGTTACTCGATAGCTTCAGTCAGCCCAACGTCAGCTACCGCACCCAACTCGGCGCGCTGGTAGCGCTCAACTCGATGGCCCGGCAGAAAACCGATGCCGAGACATTCAAGGCCGGGATAAGCGACGTCGAACTGGAAGAGTTGGTCGGCGCGACTGCCCACAACGATGAAACCCTGCGCAAATACGCTTCCGAGTTCCTCTACCGGATCGGCGACCCACGCGCCATCACGCCCGCCCTGAACAAGTTCCCGTCGTCTTCGGCCAACGGCAAGTACAACCTGCTGCTGGTGATCAAGGGATCGCTTGCGCAAGCCAGCCCGGAGCAGAAGCAGGCATTGGCGGAGAAAGTCGAACAGCTGAAGTCCGTCGAAACACCAAAGACCAACCAGTTGATCGAGGACATCCTCACTGAAGTGTCCAACTGATTCCTGAGCGCCCTCTATTTCATTGGAGACGAATCATGGCCGCCGACCTGAATGAACTCGTAGCGGAATTCCGTGACAAGGTGACTGTACTGCTTGGCGCATGCGCCAAGGCGGGCGTCACCATGCGCCCGAGCACCGGGCTGCGAGACCCGCTGGAACAAGGACGACTATGGAGGCAGTCGCGGTCGATCGAGGAGATCAGCGAGAAGATCAAATCGCTGAAGCAACAGAAAGCCCCGTTTCTCGCCCACTGCATCGAGTCGGTCGGGCCACAGGATGGCAAGCACGTCACCAATGCCATTCCGGGGCTTTCCTGGCATCAATGGGGGGAAGCGCTGGATTGCTTCTGGCTGCTGGACGGCAAGGCGGAATGGTCCACCAAGCGCCTCGTCGGCGGACAGAATGGTTACCAGGTGATGGCCAACCTGGCGGAGTCCGTCAAACTCGACGCCGGCGGGCACTGGCCGAAATTCAAGGACTGGCCGCACCTGCAATTGCAGAAGGCCGGCAGCCCGCTGCAGGTCCACGATCTGGCCGCGATCGACAAGGCCATGCAGCAGCGATTCAGCTGAAGCGCTATTTCCAGCGGCGCGATGGGTCGGCTGGGCACAACAAAAACCCCCTGGGACTTGCGTCGCAGGGGGTTCGGTGAAGCTGGCTGGCGATCGTTCCGTCAGAACGGAATATCGTCGTCGAAGCTGTCGTAGTCCGGAGCCGGTTGCGGCGCAGGCTGGGACTGCTGCTGCGGCGCAGGACGCTGGGCCTGCTGCGGACGCTGCTGCGGCTCGCGGGGAGCGCGCGGAGCATCGTCACCACCGGCGCCCGGACGGCCGCCGAGCAGCTGCATGTTGCCGTTGATGTCGACCACGATTTCGGTGGTGTACTTGTCCTGGCCGTCCTGACCCTGCCACTTGCGGGTACGCAGGCTGCCTTCGACGTAGATCTGCGAACCCTTGCGCACGTACTCGGCGACGATTTCCGCCAGGCGACCGAAGAACACCACGCGGTGCCACTCGGTACGTTCCTGCTGCTGGCCGGTCTGCTTGTCCTTCCAGCTCTCGCTGGTGGCCAGGGTGACGTTGGTCACCGCGTTGCCGTTGGGCATGTAACGGGTTTCCGGATCGCCACCGACGTTACCCACCAGAATGACTTTGTTAACCCCACGGGCCATGACGCTCTCCTAAAGGCTTCAGCACGTCGCCTGCTCGGCGCCAGCGAGGCGCTCGAGGGACGTGCGATCAACTTGTTGGGAATCCACTTTGACATAAGCGGCCGCTTCTTCAGCGACCACCATCACATCGCTCACACCGGGCAATGCCTTGAAACGCTCAGCCAACGAAGCATCGCGCAGGGCCTCATCGGAAAGAGGCAGGCGAATACTCGTTACATAAGGCGGTTCACGCATGGTAACAGCAATCGCCAGCCAGATGGCAGCCAGCACCGCGCAGCCGATGAACACCCCGTCGAGCCCGCCGTGCTGGAACATCCAGCCACCAAGAATGCCGCCAACTGCCGCGCCGAGGAACTGGCTGGTGGAGTACACGCCCATCGCCGTGCCCTTGCCGCCGGCCGGCGACACCTTGCTCACCAGCGAAGGCAGCGAGGCCTCCAGCAGGTTGAACGCGGTGAAGTAGACGATGATGCCGAACACCAGTTCCTTGAGGCTGTTGCCGAACTCCCAGAAGAACAGTTCGCAGAGCATCAGGGTCGCCACGGCGCCGGTCAGGACGCGCTTCATCTGACGCTTCTTCTCGGCGTAGATGATGAACGGGACCATCCCGAAGAAACCCACCAGAAGTGCCGTCAGGTAGACCCACCAGTGTTCTTCCTTGGGCAGACCGGCGCGCTCCACCAGCGCCAACGGCAGTGCGACGAAGCTGGCCATGAGGATGGCGTGCAGCACCAGGATGCCGGCGTCCAGGCGCAGCAACTCGCCGTTCTTCAGGGTCGGCAGCAGCGACTGCTTGGCCACGCTGGACTCGCGGTGCTGCATGCGATGGTCGGGCGTCGGCACGAAGAACAGGATGATCAGCATGCCGACCAGGGCCATGCCGGCGGTGAACCAGAACAGCCCGTGCAGGCCGAACCAGTGGGTCAGCACAGGGCCGGCGACCATCGCCACGGCGAAGGACACGCCGATGCTCATGCCGATCATGGCCATGGCCTTGGTGCGGTGCTGCTCGCGGGTAAGGTCGGAGAGCATCGCCATCACCGCCGCGGAGATCGCCCCGGCGCCTTGCAGGACGCGACCGGCGATGATGCCCCAGATGGAGTCGGCATTGGCCGCCAGCGCGGCGCCAGCGGCGAACACCAACAGGCCGACGACGATGATCGGGCGGCGGCCGATACGGTCGGACAAGGTGCCCAGCGGGATCTGCAGGATCGCCTGGGTCAGCCCGTAGGCGCCGATGGCCAGGCCGATCAGCGCCGGGGTGGCGCCCGCCAGGTCCTGGCCGTAGGTGGCGAGTACCGGCAGGACCATGAACATGCCGAGCATGCGGAAAGCGAAGACCAGGGACAGGCCGGCGGCCGCGCGGGTTTCGGTGCCACTCATGCGCTCAGTGTGGGAATCGTGCATAGGCCCCTCATGGAAAGACGAAAAACGGGAATGCGCTACATTGCCCCCGTGGCGACGCGCCTGCCGGGCCCTGCGGGGCCGGTTGTCGCCAACGCCGAAAAATAGCCGCGCATTCTATCAGCCCAACGGTCCAACGGCACACACGCGCTACTTTGCCGCGTGCCGGAAACGCCCCGTATAATCGATAGTTTTCGCCCGCCATGCGAGGCCGTAGTGGACAAGATCCTCATCCGTGGGGCACGTACCCACAACCTGAAGAACATCGACCTGACCCTGCCGCGCGACAAGCTGATCGTGATTACCGGGCTGTCCGGTTCCGGCAAATCTTCCCTGGCCTTTGACACGCTCTATGCCGAGGGCCAGCGCCGTTACGTGGAATCCCTGTCGGCCTACGCCCGGCAGTTCCTCTCGATGATGGAAAAGCCCGACGTCGACACCATCGAAGGCCTGTCGCCGGCGATCTCCATCGAGCAGAAATCCACCTCCCACAACCCGCGCTCCACCGTAGGCACCATCACCGAAATCTACGACTACCTGCGCCTGCTCTACGCCCGCGTCGGTATCCCGCGCTGCCCGGATCACGATATCCCGCTCGAGGCACAGACCGTCAGCCAGATGGTCGACCAGGTACTGGCGCTGCCCGAAGGCCGCAAGCTGATGCTGCTGGCCCCGGTGATCCGCGAGCGCAAGGGCGAGCACCTGGCAGTGTTCGAGGAGATGCGCGCCCAGGGCTTCGTCCGCGCTCGTGTCGACGGCAAGCTCTACGAGCTGGATGAAGTGCCCAAGCTGGACAAGAAGCTCAAGCACTCGATCGATATCGTGGTCGACCGCTTCAAGGTCCGTGGCGACTTGCAGCAGCGCCTCGCGGAGTCGTTCGAAACCGCGATCAACCTGGCCGACGGCATCGCCCTGGTTGCTCCGATGGACGACGAGGAAGGTGAGGAGATGATCTTCTCCGCCCGCTTCGCCTGCCCGATCTGCGGGCACTCCATCAGCGAGCTGGAACCCAAGCTGTTCTCCTTCAACAACCCGGCCGGCGCCTGCCCGACCTGCGACGGTCTGGGTGTGAAGCAATTCTTCGACGCGCGCCGGGTGGTCAATGGCGAGCTGACCCTGGCCGAAGGCGCGATCCGCGGCTGGGACCGGCGCAACGTCTATTACTTCCAGATGCTCGGCTCACTGGCCGGGCACTTCGGTTTCAGCCTGGAGGAGCCGTTCCAGGATCTCGACCCGGATCACCAGAAGTTCATCCTCAACGGCTCGGGCCGCGAGAACGTCGAATTCCGCTACCTCAACGACCGCGGCGACATCGTCAAGCGCGCGCACCCGTTCGAGGGCATCCTGCCGAACCTGGAACGCCGCTACCGCGAGACCGAGTCGGCCACCGTGCGCGAAGAACTGGCCAAGTTCCTCAGCACCCAGCCGTGCCCGGACTGCCACGGCACCCGCCTGCGCCGCGAGGCGCGGCATGTATGGGTGGGTGACAAGACGTTGCCGGCGATCACCTCGATGCCGGTGGGCACCGCCTGCGAATACGCCGAGAGCCTGACTCTGACCGGCCGTCGCGGCGAGATCGCCTCGAAGATCCTCAAGGAGATCCGCGAACGCCTGCAATTCCTGGTCAACGTCGGCCTCGACTACCTGACCCTGGACCGCAGCGCCGACACGCTGTCCGGCGGCGAAGCCCAGCGCATCCGCCTGGCCAGCCAGATCGGCGCCGGCCTGGTGGGCGTCATGTACATCCTCGACGAGCCCTCCATCGGCCTGCACCAGCGCGACAACGAGCGCCTGCTGGGCACCCTCACCCACCTGCGCAACCTGGGCAACACGGTGATCGTGGTCGAGCACGACGAGGACGCCATCCGTCTCGCCGACTATGTCGTGGACATCGGCCCCGGTGCCGGCGTGCACGGCGGCCAGATCGTCGCCGAGGGCACACCGCAGCAGGTCATGGACCATCCGGATTCGGTTACCGGCGCCTACCTCTCCGGCCGTACCAAGATCGTAGTGCCCGCCGAGCGCACCCCGCGCAACAAGAAACAATTGCTGAAACTCAAGGGCGCTCGCGGCAACAACCTGCAGAACGTCAACCTGGAAATCCCGGTCGGCCTGTTCACCTGCATCACCGGCGTCTCAGGCTCGGGCAAGTCGACGCTGATCAACAACACCCTGTTCCCGATCACCGCCACCGCACTCAACGGCGCCACCACGCTGGAAGTCGCGCCCTACGACTCGTTCGACGGCCTGCAGCACCTGGACAAGGTGGTGGACATCGACCAGAGCCCGATCGGCCGCACCCCGCGCTCCAACCCGGCGACCTACACCGGATTGTTCACGCCGATCCGCGAGCTGTTCGCCGGTGTGCCGGAAGCCCGCTCGCGCGGCTACGGCCCGGGGCGCTTCTCGTTCAACGTCAAGGGCGGCCGCTGCGAGGCCTGCCAGGGCGACGGCGTGATCAAGGTGGAGATGCACTTCCTGCCGGACATCTACGTCCCCTGCGACGTCTGCAAGGGCAAGCGCTACAACCGCGAAACCCTGGAGGTCCGCTACAAGGGCAAGAGCATCACCGAGGTGCTGGACATGACCATCGAGGACGCTCGCGCGTTCTTCGACGCCGTGCCAGCCATCGCCCGCAAGCTGCAGACGCTGATGGATGTCGGCCTGTCGTACATCAAGCTGGGGCAGAGCGCGACCACCCTGTCAGGTGGTGAGGCGCAGCGGGTGAAGCTGTCCCGCGAGCTGTCCAAGCGCGATACCGGCAAGACCCTGTACATCCTCGACGAGCCGACCACTGGCCTGCACTTCGCGGATATCCAGCAACTGCTCGACGTGCTGCACCGCCTGCGCGACCACGGTAATACCGTGGTGGTGATCGAGCACAACCTGGACGTGATCAAGACCGCCGACTGGCTGGTCGACCTCGGCCCAGAAGGCGGCTCCAAGGGCGGCCAGATCATCGCCACCGGCACGCCGGAACAGGTCGCGGAACTGGCGGTGTCGCACACCGGGCACTTCCTCAAACCATTGCTGGAGCGTGATCGAGCCTGATTCGCACCGGCATGAAAAAAGCCCCTGCTGCCAATCGGCGCAGGGGCTTTTTCTTGTGCACCTGTAGGAGCGAGCTTGCTCGCGAGTCGCTCAACGCTGGAGTTACCGGGTGACCCTGTTCGCGAGCAAGCTCGCTCCTACAAAAACAAAGCCCCCGAGGCGTTTGCTTCGAGGGCTTCTTTTGCTCTTCAGGCCCGGATCAGATCTGCGACTGCAGGTAATTCTCCAGCCCCATCTTGGCAATCAACCCGAGCTGCTGCTCCAGCCAGTAGGCGTGGTCTTCCTCGGTATCGGTCAGCTGCACGCGAAGGATGTCGCGGGAGACGAAGTCCTTGTGCTTCTCGCAAAGGGCGATGCCCTTGGCCAAGGCAGCGCGGACATGGCGCTCCAGCTTCAGATCGGCTTCCAGCATCTCCGGCACGGTCTTGCCCGGGTGGATGTCGTCCGGGCGCATGCGCGGAGTGCCTTCGAGTAACAGGATACGGCGCAGCAAGGCGTCGGCGTGCTGGGTTTCCTCTTCCATCTCGTGGTTAAGGCGCTCGTAGAGTTTGGTGAAACCCCAATCCTCGTACATGCGCGAGTGGATGAAGTACTGGTCGCGAGCGGCCAGCTCACCGGTCAGCAGCGTGTTGAGATAATCGATAACCTCGGCATGGCCTTGCATCAGCCTTCTCCCTGGGACGTGACAGCGAATTAAACGGCGCTATGGTCGCGACTGGCCATGACCGGGGTCAAGCGCGGATCGCACGCAAAAGAAAGCCGCCCTCATGGGGCGGCTCGCTTTGTCGCTTCAGGTTAGTCCAGCTTCAGACCCAGCGCCTTGGCAACGCCTGCGCCGTACGCCGGATCGATCTTGCAGAACAGCGCCAACTGCCGACGCTGGATAGCCTCCGGCACGTCCGCCATATCTCCGGCGATGTTCTCGTACAGGCGCTGCCGCTGTGCCTCGTCGAACAGGCGGAACAGCGCAGCCGGCTGGCTGTAGTAGTCATCGTCGACACGGTGGTTCCAGTGGTCCGCGCTGCCTTCCAGGGTCAGTGGCGGCTCGGAGTAATCCGGCTGCTCCTGCCACTGGCTGAAGCTGTTCGGCTCGTAGGTAACAGTCATGTCGCCATTGTTGCCGTCCACCCGCATGGCGCCGTCGCGGTGGTAGATCCGGGGGTTGTTGCGCGCAGCGTTCACCGGAATCTGGTGATGGTTCACGCCCAGGCGATAGCGGTGCGCATCGCCGTAGGAGAACAGACGGCCCTGAAGCATCTTGTCTGGCGAGAAGCCGATACCGGGAACAATGTTCGCCGGGCTGAAAGCCGACTGCTCAACCTCGGCAAAGTAGTTCGCCGGGTTGCGATTGAGCTCGAAGTAACCCACCTCGATCAGCGGGTAGTCGCCATGCGGCCAGACCTTGGTCAGGTCGAACGGGTTGTAGCGGTAGCTCGCCGCCTCCTTCTCAGGCATCACCTGCACGTACATCTTCCAGCGCGGGAAGTCGCCGCGTTCGATGGCGTCGTACAAGTCGCGCTGCGAGCTTTCGCGATCGGCCCCGACGAGCTTGGCGGCCTCCTCGTTGCTCAGATTCTCGATGCCCTGCTGAGTCTTGAAGTGGAATTTGACCCAGAAACGCTCGTTGCGGGCATTGATGAAGCTGAAGGTATGGCTGCCGAAGCCGTGAACGTGGCGGTAGCTGCGCGGCAGGCCGCGGTCGCTGAAGTCGATGGTCAGCTGGTGCAACGCTTCAGGCAGGTGCGAGAAAAAGTCCCACTTCAGCGTGGCGTTGCGCAGGTTGGTGCGCGGATCGCGCTTTACCACGTGGTTCAGGTCAGGGAACTTCAGTGGGTCGCGGAAATAGAAGACCGGGGTGTTGTTGCCGACCAGATCCCAGTTGCCTTCCTCGGTGTAGAACTTCATCGCGAACCCGCGGATATCACGCTCGGCGTCAGCCGCACCGCGCTCGCCAGCAACGGTGGAGAAACGCAGGAACAGCGGAGTCTGCTTACCGACTTCGGAGAACAGCTTGGCACGGCTGTAGCGGGTGATGTCATGGGTAACCGTGAAGGTGCCGTACGCAGCAGAACCCTTGGCGTGCATGCGGCGCTCCGGGATCACCTCGCGGTCGAAATGTGCCAGTTTCTCCAGGAACCAGACGTCCTGCAGCAGCATCGGACCACGCGGGCCGGCGGTCTGGACGTTCTGGTTATCGGCGACCGGCGCTCCAGCAGCGGTCGTCAGGCGGGTGTTGTCACTCATCGTTACTCTCCTCAACGGCGGGGTGCTGGAAGTCCGACACTTCACCGAGCGGTGAGTGCAACCCAACATCCCAATCGGACAATTAAGCGCCTCCATCGGCAATGCGGCTGTTGATCCAGCTCAGCAAGCAGTAGAAGTCGGCGTCGTTAAGGATCGGTGACAAGGCGATGGATCAGCCAATTTATTGATTCGAGCTGATCGATAGAGAGAAACTTTTCTACAGGCAATAAAAAACCGGGCACAGGGCCCGGTTTCTTATAAGGCGTGAGCCTTACTCTGCAGCTTCTACTGCTTGGCCGCCAACAGCGCGGTCAATCAGTTCGACGTATGCCATGGGGGCATTGTCGCCGGCGCGGAAGCCGCACTTCAGGATGCGCAGGTAGCCGCCCGGACGGTTGGCGTAGCGCTTGCCCAGTTCGTTGAACAGCTTGCCTACGGCTTCTTTCGAACGGGTACGGTCGAAAGCGAGACGGCGGTTGGCAACGCTATCCACTTTAGCCAGGGTGATCAGCGGCTCGGCAACGCGACGCAGTTCCTTGGCCTTGGGCAGGGTGGTTTTGATCAGTTCGTGTTCGAAGAGCGACACAGCCATGTTCTGGAACATAGCCTTGCGGTGCGCGCTGGTGCGGCTCAGGTGACGACCACTTTTACGATGGCGCATGGTTCAATTCCTTTCCAAACTTTACGTTCGGTAGCTACGACGATCAGGCAGTAGCCTTGTCGTCTTTCTTGAGACTTGCCGGCGGCCAGTTGTCGAGGCGCATACCGAGGGACAGACCGCGAGAGGCCAGAACATCCTTGATTTCGGTCAGGGACTTCTTACCCAGGTTCGGCGTTTTGAGCAGCTCTACTTCGGTGCGCTGAATCAGGTCACCGATGTAGTAGATGTTCTCTGCCTTCAGGCAGTTGGCCGAACGGACGGTCAGCTCAAGGTCATCGACCGGACGCAGCAGGATCGGATCGATCTCGTCTTCCTGCTCTTCAACGACGGGCTCGCTGTCGCCTTTGAGGTCCACGAACGCTGCCAGCTGCTGTTGCAGGATGGTAGCGGCGCGACGGATAGCCTCTTCAGGATCCAGGGTGCCGTTGGTTTCCAGATCAAGGACCAGCTTGTCCAGGTTGGTACGCTGTTCGACACGGGCGTTCTCGACCACGTAGGCAACACGACGTACGGGGCTGAACGAGGCATCGAGCTGAAGACGGCCGATGCTACGGCTTTCGTCTTCATCGCTCGAGCGGGCATCAGCCGGCTCGTAGCCACGGCCACGAGCGACTTTCAGCTTCATGTTCAGCGCGCCGTTATCGGCCAGGTGGGCGATAACATGGTCACCGTTGACGATCTCGACATCATGATCCAGCTGAATATCGGCAGCGGTCACCACACCCGAGCCCTTTTTCGCCAGGGTCAGCGTCACTTCGTCACGGCCGTGCAGCTTGATGGCCAGGCCTTTCAGGTTGAGCAGGATCTCGATGACATCTTCCTGCACACCTTCGATGGCGGAGTACTCGTGGAGTACACCGTCAATCTCGGCCTCGACTACCGCACAGCCAGGCATGGAGGACAACAGGATGCGACGCAGCGCGTTGCCCAGGGTATGGCCGAAACCACGCTCGAGAGGCTCGAGAGTGATCTTGGCGCGGGTTTGGCTGACCACCTGCACATCGATGTGGCGGGGGGTCAGGAACTCATTTACCGAACTCTGCATGGATGCACCTATTTTCTAGCCCTTACTTGGAGTAGAGCTCGACAATCAGGTTTTCGTTGATGTCGGCGGACAGATCGGCACGAGCCGGGACACTTTTGAAGGTGCCAGCTTTCTTGTCGGTGTCCACGTCGACCCACTCAACGCGACCGCGCTGGGCGCACAGGTCCAGAGCTTGGGCGATACGCAGCTGGTTCTTCGATTTCTCGCGAACAGCAACCACATCACCGGCTTTGACCTGGTAGGACGGTACGTTTACGGTCTGACCGTTGACGCTGATGGTCTTGTGGGACACCAGCTGACGGGATTCGGAACGAGTGGAACCGAAGCCCATACGGTAGACGACGTTGTCCAGACGGCACTCAAGCAGCTGCAGCAGGTTTTCACCTGTGGAGCCCTTGCGGCGGGACGCTTCCTGATAGTAGCCACGGAATTGACGTTCCAGAACGCCGTAGATGCGGCGAACTTTTTGTTTCTCGCGCAGCTGCAGACCGTAGTCGGACAGACGACCACGACGCTGGCCATGCTGGCCGGGAACTTGTTCTGCCTTGCACTTCGAGTCGAGGGCACGAACGCCGCTCTTCAGGAAGAGATCAGTGCCTTCGCGGCGGGACAGTTTGCACTTGGGACCAATGTAACGAGCCATTTCTCACTGTCTCCTATTACACGCGACGCTTTTTCGGCGGACGGCAGCCGTTATGCGGAATCGGGGTTACGTCGGTGATGCTGGCGATCTTGTAACCGCAGGCATTCAGCGCACGAACAGCCGACTCGCGACCCGGGCCCGGGCCCTTGACGTTGACGTCAAGGTTTTTCAGACCGTATTCCAGAGCAGCCTGGCCGGCACGCTCGGCCGCTACCTGGGCAGCGAACGGGGTGCTCTTACGCGAGCCACGGAAACCCGAACCACCGGAAGTGGCCCAGGACAGGGCGTTGCCCTGACGATCAGTGATGGTAACGATGGTGTTGTTGAAGGACGCGTGGATATGCGCGATCCCGTCAACCACCGTCTTTTTGACTTTCTTGCGAGGACGAGCAGCAGGTTTTGCCATGACTATATTCCTAAGCGATTACTTGCGGATCGGCTTACGCGGGCCCTTACGGGTGCGCGCGTTGGTCTTGGTACGCTGACCGCGAACCGGCAGACCGCGACGATGACGCAGACCGCGGTAGCAACCGAGGTCCATCAGACGCTTGATATTCATGTTGATTTCGCGACGCAGGTCACCTTCGGTGGTCAGTTTGGCCACTTCGGTACGCAGCGAATCGATCTGCTCTTCGCTCAGCTCTTTGATCTTTACAGCCGGGCTGATGCCGGTGGCTGCACAGATGCTCTGTGCGGTAGTGCGACCAACACCATAGATGTAGGTCAGCGAGATAACAGTGTGCTTGTTATCCGGAATGTTTACGCCTGCAATACGGGCCATTCAGAAAAACTCCAATTGACAGCTACCCGGCGCCCAGGGAGCCAAGAAAGGGCGCGGATATTAGCGCTGTAAAAACAAATAATCAACCCGGCAGCACACTAGCTGCCGGGCTATCACGCGTGAATCACACTCAGCCTTGGCGCTGCTTGTGACGCGGCTCCGCGCTGCAGATCACACGAACGACGCCTTCGCGACGGACGATCTTGCAGTTGCGGCACAGCTTCTTAACCGATGCACGAACTTTCATCAGTGACTCCTCGAACCTTACGGGTCAGCGCAGCAGACCGCTGCCATAGCCCTTCAGGTTGGCTTTCTTCATGAGGGATTCGTACTGGTGAGAAACGAGGTGCGATTGTACTTGGGCCATAAAGTCCATCACAACCACGACCACGATCAGCAACGAGGTCCCGCCAAGGTAGAACGGAACGTGGGCAGCTACGACCAGGAACTGGGGCAGCAGGCACACAGCCGTCATGTACAGGGCACCGAACATGGTCAAACGGGTCAGTACGCCATCAATGTAGCGCGCCGACTGTTCGCCCGGACGAATACCCGGAATAAATGCACCGGACTTCTTGAGGTTTTCCGCCACGTCCTTCGGGTTGAACATCAGCGCTGTATAGAAGAAGCAGAAGAAGACGATCCCTGCACTAAACAGCAGAATGTTCAGCGGCTGACCAGGAGCGATCGCTTGCGCGACGTCCTGCAGCCAACCCAGGCCTTCCGACTGACCGAACCAGGCACCCAGGGATGCCGGGAACAGCAGAATGCTGCTGGCGAAGATCGCGGGGATTACACCCGCCATGTTCACTTTCAGCGGCAAATGGCTGGTCTGGGCGGCAAACACCTTGCGACCTTGCTGGCGCTTGGCGTAATGCACGGCGATACGGCGCTGACCACGCTCGATGAACACCACGAACGCAATGATGGCCACGGCCAGCAGGCCGATGGCGATCAGGGCGAAGATGTTGATGTCACCTTGACGCGCGGACTCGAAGGACTGACCGATTGCTCGGGGCAGGCCTGCGACGATACCGGAGAAGATCAACATGGAGATGCCGTTGCCGACACCCCGCTCGGTGATCTGCTCACCCAGCCACATCATGAACAGTGCACCCGCCACGAAGGTGGTGACCGACACGAAGTAGAAGCCGAAGTCGTTGGAGAAGGCCACACCCTGGCTACCCAGACCAATGGACATGCCAATGGCCTGGACGAGTGCCAGAGCGAGAGTTGCGTAGCGGGTGTACTGGCTGATCTTGCGACGCCCAGACTCACCCTCTTTCTTCAACTGCTCCAGCTGCGGGCTGATAGCGGTCATGAGCTGCATGATGATCGATGCCGAGATGTACGGCATGATCCCCAGTGCAAAAATACTCATGCGCTCCAGCGCGCCGCCGGAAAACATGTTGAAGAGGCTAAGAATGGTCCCCTCGTTCTGCCGGAACAGTGCCGCCAAGCGATCGGGGTTGATGCCCGGGACTGGGATGTGCGCGCCGATCCGGTAGACGATGATCGCCAGGAACAGGAAACGCAGACGTGCCCAGAGCTCGGACAAACCACCACCGTTGCTCAGCGCAGAGAGAGCACCTTGCTTAGCCATTTAGTCCTCGATTTTGCCGCCAGCTGCTTCGATAGCCGCACGAGCGCCCTTGGTGGCGCCGATGCCTTTCAGGGTGACCGCGCGAGTAACGTCGCCCGACAGCATGACTTTCACACGCTGTACGTTCTGGTTAATCACGTTGGCATCCTTCAGGGACTGCACGGTAACGACATCACCCTCGACCTTGGCCAGTTCGGAAGTGCGCACTTCTGCGCGATCCATGGCTTTCAGCGAGTTGAAGCCGAACTTCGGCAGACGACGGTGCAGCGGTTGCTGACCACCCTCGAAGCCCGGAGCGATGGAGCCACCGGAGCGGGAGGTTTGACCTTTGTGACCACGGCCACCGGTCTTGCCCAGACCGCTACCGATGCCACGGCCCGGACGGTGCTTTTCGCGACGGGCACCCGGCGCGGAACGCAGATCGTTCAGTTGCATGGATTAACCCTCCACACGCAGCAGGTAGTAGGCCTTGTTAATCATGCCGCGGTTTTCAGGAGTGTCCTGAACTTCGACGGTGTGATTAATGCGACGCAGGCCGAGGCCTTTGACGCAAGCCTTGTGATTGGCCAGACGGCCGTTCAGGCTCTTGATCAGGGTAACTTTGACAGTTGCCATGGTTAGAGAATCTCCTCGACGCTCTTGCCACGCTTGGCCGCTACCGACTCAGGAGACTGCATGTTCTTCAGGCCCTTGAAGGTTGCGTAGACCACGTTCACCGGATTGGTGGAGCCGTAGCACTTCGCCAGAACGTTCTGCACACCGGCCACTTCCAGGACAGCACGCATGGCGCCGCCGGCGATGATGCCGGTACCTTCGGAAGCCGGCTGCATGTACACCTTGGAGGCGCCATGGGCGGACTTGGTCGGGTACTGCAGGGTGGTGCCGTTCAGATCAACCTGGATCATGTTGCGGCGAGCAGCTTCCATTGCCTTCTGGATAGCGGCCGGCACTTCACGCGCCTTGCCACGACCGAAGCCAACACGGCCCTTGCCATCGCCAACCACGGTCAGCGCGGTGAAGGCGAAGATACGGCCACCTTTTACGGTTTTGGCGACGCGGTTCACTTGAACCAGCTTCTCGATGTAGCCTTCGTCGCGCTTTTGATCGTTGTTTGCCATAACTTAGAACTCCAGACCGCCTTCACGAGCGGCATCAGCCAGGGCCTTGATACGACCGTGGTACTTGAAGCCAGAACGGTCGAACGCCACCTGAGTGACGCCGGCAGCCTTGGCGCGTTCCGCGACCAGTTGACCAACTTTCTTGGCTGCGTCGACGTTGCCGGTGGCAGCTTCGCGCAGTTCTTTGTCCAGGGTCGAGGCGCTGGCCAGGACCTTGCCGCCGTCGGCTGCAATAACCTGGGCGTAGATGTGCTGGGAGGAGCGGTACACGCAGAGGCGTACGGCTTCCAGTTCGCGCATCTTCAGGCGAGCCTTGCGAGCGCGGCGCAGACGGGTTTCTTTCTTGACGCTCATTTGCTATGCCCTACTTCTTCTTGGCTTCTTTACGAAGGACGACTTCGTCGGCGTAACGCACGCCCTTGCCTTTGTACGGCTCCGGCGGACGGAAGTCGCGGATTTCCGCGGCAACCTGGCCAACCAGCTGCTTGTCGATACCCTTGATCAGGATGTCGGTCTGGCTGGGGGTTTCCGCGACGATGCCGGCAGGCAGTTCGTAATCAACCGGGTGGGAGAAGCCGAGAGCCAGGGACAGCACTTGGCCTTTGGCCTGCGCTTTGTAACCAACACCAACCAGCTGGAGCTTGCGCTCGAAGCCTTGGCTGACGCCGATCACCATATTGTTGACCAGAGCGCGAGTGGTACCGGCCATGGCACGGGTCTGCTGGTCGCCGTTACGCGCAGCGAAACGCAGCTCACCGTTGTCCTGAATGACTTCGACGGACGGATGTACTTTCAGCTCCAGAGCGCCTTTGGCACCCTTGATCGAAAGTTCCTGACCAGCCAGCTTGATTTCAACGCCGGCAGGCAGAATGACGGGGTTCTTAGCAACGCGAGACATGCTGATTCCCCTTAGAACACAGTGCAGAGCACTTCGCCACCAACGCCAGCGGCACGGGCAGCACGGTCAGTCATCACACCTTTGTTGGTGGAGACGATCGAAACGCCCAGGCCGCCGCGAACTTTCGGCAGCTGGTCTACGGATTTGTACTGGCGCAGGCCAGGACGGCTGATTCGCTTCACTTCCTCGATGACAGGCTTGCCTTCGAAGTACTTCAGCTCGATCGACAGCAGAGGCTTGGCCTCGGCGGTGACTTGGAAATCCGCAATGTAACCTTCGTCCTTGAGGACTTTGGCGACTGCCGCTTTCAGCTTGGAAGACGGCATGCTCACGACGGTCTTCTCAGCCATCTGGGCATTACGGATGCGAGTTAGCATGTCTGCTAACGGGTCCTGCATACTCATGGGCTTAATGCTCCTGATACAAAAGATAAGCCTTCAACTACAAAACTCGCCCTCAAAACGCCGGGCGATCTAAACCCGGGCTCGGGGGAGCCGGGTATTCTAGAGATCGCTCAAAAACGAATCAAGCCCCACGAGGGGGCTTGCTTCGCAAAGCGATCAACGGAGCTGTTGCCAGCTCCGTCTAGCACTTACCAGCTGGCTTTCACCAGGCCCGGTACGTCACCGCGCATTGCTGCTTCACGCAGCTTGTTACGGCTCAGGCCGAACTTGCGGTAGTAACCGTGCGGACGACCGGTCAGACGGCAACGGTTACGCAGGCGGCTGGCGCTCGCGTCACGCGGTTGCTTCTGCAGGGCGACCTGGGCATTCCAACGATCTTCCGCAGTGGTGCTCGGATTAACGATGATCGCTTTCAGCTCGGCACGCTTTTTGGCGTACTTGGCTACCGTGCGCTGACGCTTCAGCTCACGGTTCTTCATGCTCTCTTTAGCCATGGTCCTACTCCAATCAGTTGCGGAACGGGAATTTGAAGGCGCGCAGCAGCGCACGACCTTCATCATCCGAACGCGCGGTAGTGGTCAGAGTGATATCCATACCGCGGAGGGCATCGATCTTGTCGTAATCGATTTCCGGGAAGATGATCTGCTCTTTGACGCCCATGCTGTAGTTGCCACGGCCGTCGAAGGACTTGGCATTCAGACCGCGGAAGTCACGAACGCGCGGCAGGGAAATCGACAGCAGACGGTCCAGGAACTCGTACATGCGATCGCCACGCAGGGTGACTTTCACGCCGATCGGCCAGCCTTCACGAATCTTGAAACCAGCGATGGACTTACGAGCGTAAGTCACGACCGGCTTCTGACCCGCGATCTTTTCCAGATCAGCTACGGCGCTCTCGATGACTTTCTTGTCGCCGACAGCTTCGCCAAGACCCATGTTCAGGGTGATTTTGGTAACGCGCGGAACTTCCATCACGTTCGCCAGCTGAAGCTCTTGCTTCAGCTTGGGAGCGATTTCCTTCCGATAAATTTCTTTCAATCGTGCCATGGTGATCTACCTAGCTCCCTCAAGCCTGAACCGGTTTCTGGGTCGACTTGAAGACACGAATCTTCTTACCGTCTTCGACTTTGAAACCAACGCGGTCAGCCTTGTTGGTTTCAGCGTTGAAGATGGCGACGTTGGAGACGTGCAGAGGCGCCTCCTTCTCGACGATCCCGCCTTGCTGGTTGAGCATGGGGTTGGGCTTGGTGTGGCGCTTGACCAGGTTCACACCGCCAACGACCAGACGGTCGTCAGCCAGAACCTTGATCACTTTGCCACGCTTGCCCTTGTCCTTGCCGGCAATGACGATGACTTCGTCGTCACGACGAATTTTTTGCATGACGGCTACTCCTTACAGCACTTCAGGGGCAAGGGAGACGATCTTCATGAACTTCTCGGTACGAAGTTCACGAGTCACCGGCCCGAAGATACGGGTGCCGATCGGCTCCTGCTTGTTATTCAGCAGGACGGCGGCGTTGCCGTCGAAGCGAATAATGGAACCGTCGGTACGACGCACGCCGTGCTTGGTGCGAACGACCACGGCAGTCATTACCTGGCCCTTCTTCACCTTGCCACGCGGAATTGCTTCCTTGACGGTGACCTTGATGATGTCGCCAATGCCGGCGTAACGGCGATGCGAACCGCCGAGTACCTTGATGCACATTACGCGACGCGCGCCGCTGTTATCAGCGACTTCGAGCATGGATTGAGTCTGAATCATCTTCTATCTCCGACCCTTAGACTTCAACCGCGCGCTCGACGATATCAACCAGGGTCCAGGCCTTGGTCTTGGCCAGCGGACGGGTCTCGCGAATGGTGACCAGGTCACCAATGCGGCACTGATTGGTTTCGTCGTGTGCGTGCAGTTTGGTCGAACGCTTCACGTATTTGCCGTAGATCGGGTGCTTAACGCGGCGCTCGATCAGAACGGAAATGGTCTTGTCCATTTTGTCGCTGACGACGCGGCCAGTCAGCGTACGGACGGTTTTCTGAGCTTCAGCCATGATTACTTACCTGCTTGCTGGTTGAGCACAGTTTTCACGCGAGCGATGTCGCGCTTAACCTGCGAGAGCAGGTGAGACTGCCCCAACTGGCCAGTTGCTTTCTGCATGCGCAGATTGAACTGGTCGCGCAGCAGGCCGAGCAGTTGCTCGTTCAGCTGCTCAACGGATTTTTCACGAAGTTCATTCGCTTTCATCACATCACCGTCCGCTTAACAAAGGAGGTGGCGAGCGGCAGCTTTGCAGCAGCCAGGGCGAATGCCTCACGCGCCAGCTCTTCGGATACACCCTCGATCTCGTACAGGACCTTGCCCGGTTGAATCTGGGCTACCCAGTACTCGACGCCGCCCTTACCTTTACCCATACGTACTTCCAGGGGCTTCTTGGTAACAGGCTTGTCGGGGAATACGCGGATCCAGATCTTGCCGCCACGTTTTACGTGACGGGTCAGCGCACGACGTGCGGACTCGATCTGACGCGCGGTGAGACGGCCACGGCTGGTTGCCTTGAGGGCGAACTCGCCGAAGCTGACTTTAGAACCGCGATGAGCCAGGCCACGGTTGTGACCGGTCATTTGCTTGCGGAACTTCGTACGCTTGGGTTGCAGCATTTGCGTACTCCTTACTTAGCAGCTTTTTTACGAGGAGCGGGCGCTTGGGGCTTCAGCTCTTCCTGGCGGCCACCAATGACCTCGCCTTTGAAGATCCAAACCTTCACACCGATCACACCGTAAGTGGTGTGCGCTTCGTAGGTTGCGTAGTCGATGTCGGCACGCAGGGTGTGCAGGGGCACACGACCTTCGCGATACCACTCGGTACGAGCGATTTCAGCGCCGCCCAGACGACCGCTTACCTGGATCTTGATGCCCTTGGCACCAATACGCATGGCGTTCTGTACAGCGCGCTTCATGGCGCGACGGAACATAACGCGGCGCTCCAGCTGCTGAGCTACGCTTTGCGCAACCAGCATACCGTCGAGTTCCGGCTTGCGGATCTCTTCGATGTTGATGTGCACAGGCACACCCATTTGCTTGGTCAGGTCCTGACGCAGCTTCTCAACATCTTCACCTTTCTTGCCGATCACGATGCCGGGACGAGCGGTGTGGATGGTGATGCGTGCGGTTTGGGCCGGGCGATGGATATCGATACGGCTTACGGACGCGCTTTTTAGTTTGTCTTGGAGATACTCACGTACCTTCAGGTCGGCGAACAGATAATCGGCGTAAGTGCGCTTATCTGCGTACCAAACGGAGGTGTGCTCCTTGACGATACCCAGGCGGATGCCATTGGGATGTACTTTCTGACCCATCTGATCGACTCCGTTACTTGTCCGCAACCTTGACAGTGATATGGCAAGACCGCTTGACGATGCGATCAGCACGGCCTTTGGCACGCGGCATGATGCGCTTGAGCGAACGACCTTCGTTGACGAAGACGGTGGAGACTTTGAGATCGTCTACATCGGCACCTTCGTTGTGCTCGGCGTTGGCAACGGCCGACTCCAGCACTTTCTTCATGATCTCGGCGGCTTTCTTGTTGCTGAAAGCCAGGAGGTTGAGCGCGTCGCCCACCTTCTTCCCGCGGATCTGGTCGGCGACCAAGCGGGCTTTCTGGGCGGAGATACGAGCGCCCGAGAGCTTAGCGGCTACTTCCATCTTCCTTACCCCTTAACGCTTGGCTTTCTTGTCCGCAGCGTGCCCACGATAAGTGCGGGTAGCAGCGAACTCGCCGAGTTTGTGACCGACCATGTCTTCGTTGACCAGAACCGGCACGTGTTGACGGCCGTTGTGGACAGCGATGGTCAGACCAACCATGTGCGGCATGATCATAGAACGGCGCGACCAGGTCTTGATCGGCTTGCGGTCGTTCTTTTCTACCGCCACTTCGATCTTCTTCAGCAGGTGAAGATCGATAAAAGGACCTTTTTTCAGAGAACGTGGCACTGTCGTATCCCTCTATTTACTTGCGGCGACGGACGATCATGTTGTCGGTACGCTTGTTCGCGCGAGTCTTCTTACCCTTGGTCTGAAGACCCCACGGCGATACCGGATGACGACCAGCAGAGGTACGACCTTCACCACCACCATGCGGGTGGTCGACCGGGTTCATGGCAACACCACGAACGGTCGGGCGAACGCCACGCCAGCGCTTGGCACCAGCTTTACCCAGCGAACGCAGGCTGTGCTCGGAGTTCGAGACTTCACCCAGGGTCGCACGGCAGTCAGCCAGGACTTTGCGCATTTCGCCGGAACGCAGACGCACGGTGACGTAAGCGCCTTCACGGGCAACCAGCTGAGCCGAAGCGCCAGCGGAGCGAGCGATCTGAGCGCCTTTGCCAGGCTTCAGTTCGATACCGTGGATGGTGCTACCAACCGGGATGTTGCGCAGCGGCATGTTGTTGCCGGCCTTGATCGGAGCGCCGATACCGGAGATCAGTTGATCGCCAGCCACCACGCCTTTGGGGGCGATGATGTAACGACGCTCGCCGTCCGCGTATTTCAGCAGAGCGATGTGAGCAGTACGGTTCGGATCGTATTCGACGCGTTCAACGATGGCAGGAATGCCATCCTTGTTGCGGCGGAAGTCGACCAGACGATAGTGCTGCTTGTGACCACCACCGATATGACGGGTGGTGATACGACCGTTGTTGTTACGGCCGCCCGACTTGGACTTCTTCTCGAGCAGGGGAGCGAACGGAGCACCTTTGTGCAGGTCCTGGTTCACTACCTTGACGACGAAACGACGACCAGCGGAAGTCGGTTTGCATTTAACGATTGCCATGATGCACCCCTTTACTCAGCGCCAGCTGCGAAATCGAGATCCTGGCCCGGCTGGAGAGCGATGTACGCTTTTTTCCAGTCGTTACGCTTGCCCAGGCCGCGAACGGTACGCTTGGTCTTGCCCTGAACATTCAGGGTGGTGACGCGACGTACTTTCACGCCGAACAGGCTCTCTACGGCCTTCTTGATTTCCAGCTTGGTTGCATCAGTGGCAACCTTGAAAACGAATTGGCTGTTGCCGTCCGCCAGGCCAGTGGCCTTCTCGGAGATATGCGGGCCCAGCAGCACTTTGAATACGCGTTCCTGGTTCATGCCAGCAGCTCCTCGAACTTCTTCACGGCAGACACGGTGACCAGCACCTTGTCGTAGGCGATGAGGCTGACCGGATCGGAAGCCTGAACGTCACGTACATCGACGTGGGCCAGGTTGCGAGCTGCCAGGTACAGGTTCTCATCGACGCCTTCGGTGACGATCAGTACATCTTTCAGGCCCAGGCCTTCCAACTTGCTGACCAGACCCTTGGTCTTCGGTGCATCGACAGCGAAGTCGGCAACGACAACCAGACGATCCAGACGAACCAGCTCAGAGAGGATGGAGCGCAGAGCAGCGCGGTACATCTTCTTGTTGAGCTTCTGGGAGTGATCCTGGGGCTTGGCTGCGAAAGTCGCGCCGCCGCCACGCCAGATGGGGCTACGGATGGTGCCAGCACGAGCACGACCAGTGCCCTTCTGACGCCACGGCTTCTTGCCACCACCGGAGACTTCGGAACGAGTTTTCTGAGCCTTGGTGCCCTGGCGGCCGCCAGCCATGTAGGCGACGACTGCCTGGTGAACCAGGGTCTCGTTGAATTCGCTACCAAAGGTACGCTCGGAAACCTCGATCGCCTGAGCGCCATTTACATTCAGTTGCATCTCAGCTTCCTCTCTTAACCGCGAGCCTTGGCTGCCGGACGCACCAGCACATCACCACCGGTAGCGCCAGGAACAGCACCTTTGACCAGCAGCAGATTGCGCTCTGCATCGACACGCACGACCTCAAGGGATTGAACGGTTACGCGCTCAGCACCCATGTGGCCCGACATTTTTTTGCCCTTGAACACTCGACCAGGAGTCTGGCACTGGCCGATGGAACCCGGGACGCGGTGGGAAACGGAGTTACCGTGGGTGTTATCTTGACCACGGAAGTTCCAGCGCTTGATGGTACCGGCGAAGCCTTTACCCTTGGACTCGCCGGTAACGTCTACCAGCTGGCCAGCCTGGAACAGATCGACAGAGATGGAATCGCCTGCCTTGAACTCCTCTTCGCCCAGACGGAATTCCCACACGCCGCGACCGGCGGCGACATTCGCCTTGGCAAAGTGACCGGCTTGCGCCTTGGTCACGCGAGAAGCACGACGCTCGCCAGCAGTTACCTGCACAGCGCGATAGCCATCGCTCTCTTCGTTTTTGAACTGGGTGACGCGATTCGGCTCGACCTCAATGACCGTGACCGGAATGGAGACACCATCTTCGGTGAAGATGCGGGTCATGCCGCACTTACGACCGACAACACCAATTGTCATCTTTAGAACCTCTTTAGTGTACGGGGCTTTCACCCGCTATGGCCGCCCATTTCAGAGCGTTACACGACCAATGCCGAAGGCATTAGCCGAGGCTGATCTGTACTTCGACGCCAGCAGCAAGGTCGAGCTTCATCAGCGCGTCGACGGTTTTGTCGGTCGGCTGAACGATGTCGAGAACACGCTTGTGGGTACGAATTTCGTACTGGTCACGAGCGTCCTTGTTGACGTGCGGGGAAATCAGCACGGTGTAACGTTCCTTGCGGGTCGGCAGAGGAATCGGACCACGCACCTGAGCGCCAGTACGTTTCGCGGTTTCCACGATTTCCTGGGTAGATTGGTCGATCAGGCGGTGATCAAAAGCCTTCAACCGAATACGGATTTGTTGATTTTGCATTTGACCTCAGACTCCAAGTTGCCATTCCCAACGGACGGACTCCGCCCGTTAAAAGGAGGCGCAATTGTACGGATGCGCCTGGGGGGTGTCAATATTTAACCAACTCAACGAAAAAGGGACCCCGAAGGGTCCCTTTTTCTGGAGCAGATCAGCGATTACTCGATGATCTTGGCAACCACGCCGGCGCCAACGGTACGGCCGCCTTCGCGAATCGCGAAGCGCAGGCCATCTTCCATGGCGATCGGAGCGATCAGGGTGACAACCATTTTCACGTTGTCGCCCGGCATTACCATCTCAACGCCTTCCGGCAGCTCGCAGTTGCCGGTTACGTCGGTGGTACGGAAGTAGAACTGCGGACGGTAGCCCTTGAAGAACGGGGTGTGACGACCACCTTCTTCTTTGGACAGCACGTACACTTCGCACTCGAACTTAGTGTGCGGCTTGATGGTGCCCGGCTTGGCCAGAACCTGGCCACGCTCTACGTCTTCACGCTTGGTGCCACGCAGCAGAACGCCGACGTTCTCACCAGCACGACCTTCGTCGAGCAGCTTGCGGAACATTTCAACGCCAGTGCAGGTGGTCTTGGTGGTCGCCTTGATACCGACGATTTCCACTTCTTCCTGGACCTTGACGATGCCACGCTCAACACGGCCAGTTACCACGGTGCCACGACCGGAGATCGAGAACACGTCTTCGATCGGCATCAGGAACGGCTGGTCGATTGCACGAACCGGCTCAGGGATGTAGGAGTCCAGGGTTTCTACCAGCTTGCGCACGGCGGAAACGCCCATCTCGTTGTCGTCCTGGCCGTTCAGAGCCATCAGAGCGGAACCGATCACGATCGGAGTGTCGTCGCCCGGGAAGTCGTAGGTGTTCAGCAGGTCGCGAACTTCCATCTCGACCAGTTCCAGCAGCTCGGCGTCGTCAACCATGTCGGCCTTGTTCAGGAACACGACAATGTAAGGAACGCCTACCTGACGGGACAGCAGGATGTGCTCGCGGGTCTGCGGCATGGGGCCGTCAGCAGCCGAGCAAACCAGGATCGCGCCGTCCATCTGGGCAGCACCGGTGATCATGTTCTTCACGTAGTCGGCGTGGCCCGGGCAGTCTACGTGAGCGTAGTGGCGTACCGGCGAGTCGTATTCAACGTGAGAGGTGTTGATGGTGATACCACGAGCCTTCTCTTCCGGCGCGTTGTCGATCTGGTCGAAAGCGCGAGCGGAGCCGCCCCAGGTCTCGGAGCAGACCTTGGTCAGAGCAGCGGTCAGAGTGGTTTTGCCGTGGTCAACGTGACCGATGGTGCCGACGTTGACGTGCGGTTTGTTACGTTCAAATTTTTCTTTAGCCACGAGAGTAACCTCTTACTAAAAGAGCTGAATCAAGCTTGTTTTTTGGCCAGAGCTTCGACGACGTTCGCCGGAGCTTCAGCATACTTGGAGAATTCCATGGAGTAGCTAGCGCGACCCTGGGACATGGAACGCACGTCGGTTGCATAACCGAACATCTCGCCCAGCGGAACCTCGGCACGGATAACCTTACCGGAAACCGAGTCTTCCATCCCCTGAATCAGACCACGACGACGGTTCAGGTCACCCATCACGTCACCCATGTAGTCCTCAGGAGTCACCACTTCCACCTTCATGATCGGCTCCAGAACCTTGCCGCCGCCCTTCTGGGCCAGCTGCTTGGTCGCCATGGAAGCAGCGATCTTGAACGCCATCTCGTTGGAGTCGACGTCGTGGTAGGAACCATCGAAGACGGTCGCCTTCAGGCCGATCAGCGGATAGCCGGCGACAACGCCGTTCTTCATCTGCTCTTCGATGCCCTTCTGGATGGCCGGAATGTATTCCTTCGGAACCACACCGCCCACGACTTCGTTGGTGAAGACCAGGCCTTCAGTGATGTTGCCCTTGTCGTCCACGTCCGGAGTCGAGAAGCGAATCCAGCAGTGACCGAACTGACCACGACCACCGGACTGACGAACGAACTTGCCTTCGATCTCGATGTTGTCTTTCGAGATGGTTTCGCGGTACGAAACCTGCGGCTTGCCGATGTTCGCCTCAACGCCGAATTCACGCTTCATGCGGTCGACGAGGATGTCCAGGTGCAGCTCACCCATACCGGAGATGATGGTCTGGCCGGTTTCTTCGTCGGTCTTGACGCGGAACGACGGGTCTTCCTGAGCCAGCTTGCCGAGGGCGATACCCATCTTCTCCTGGTCAGCCTTGGTCTTCGGCTCAACAGCTACCGAGATCACAGGCTCCGGGAAGTCCATACGCTCGAGGATGATCGGCTTCTCGATGTCGCACAGGGTGTCACCAGTGGTGACGTCCTTCATGCCGATCAGAGCAGCGATGTCGCCAGCGCGTACTTCTTTGATCTCGTCACGCTGGTTGGCGTGCATCTGCACCATACGACCAACGCGCTCTTTCTTGCCTTTCACGGAGTTGATAACCGAGTTACCGGACTCCAGAACGCCCGAGTAGACGCGAACGAAGGTCAGAGTACCTACGAACGGGTCAGTGGCGATCTTGAATGCCAGAGCCGAGAACGGAGCATTGTCGTCAGCCGGACGCTCGTCTTTCGGAGCATCGTCGCCGTCGTCAATGTGATCCGGGTGGATACCCTGGATCGCAGGGATCTCGGTCGGAGCAGGCAGGAAGTCGATGACGGCGTCGAGAACCAGGGGCACGCCCTTGTTCTTGAACGAGGAGCCACAGACAGCCGGTACGATTTCGCAGGCGATGGTACGCAGACGCAGGCCAGCCTTGATCTCTTCGATCGACAGCTCACCCTCTTCCAGGTACTTGTTCATCAGCTCTTCGTTGGCTTCGGCAGCAGCCTCGACCATGTTGTTGCGCCACTCGGTGGCCAGCTCAACCATGTCCGCGGGAATTTCTTCTTCGCGGTAGGAAGTGCCTTTGTCGTCTTCGTTCCAGTAGATGGCCTTCATCTTCAGCAGGTCAACCTGACCCTGGAAGTCATCTTCTGCACCGATAGCCAGCTGAACCGGAACCGGGGTATGACCCAGGCGGTTCTTGATCTGACCGACGACGCGCAGGAAGTTGGCGCCGGCGCGGTCCATCTTGTTCACGTAAACGATACGCGGAACACCGTATTTGTTGGCTTGACGCCATACGGTTTCGGACTGCGGCTCAACGCCGGAGGTGCCGCAGAACACAACGACGGCGCCGTCCAGTACGCGCAGGGAGCGCTCAACTTCAATGGTGAAGTCTACGTGGCCGGGGGTGTCGATGACGTTTACGCGGTACTTGTCGTACTGGCCGCGCGAACCTTCCCAGAAGGTCGTGATCGCAGCGGAGGTAATGGTGATACCACGCTCCTGCTCCTGCACCATCCAGTCGGTGGTAGCAGCGCCGTCGTGCACCTCACCCATCTTGTGGCTGAGACCTGTGTAGAACAGGATCCGCTCGGTGGTGGTGGTCTTGCCCGCGTCAACGTGGGCACAGATACCAATGTTCCGGTAGCGGTTGATTGCTGTATTACGAGCCATAAAGCCCTCGCAGAAGTGTTGAAGCCGTAATTAGAAGCGGTAGTGCGAGAACGCTTTGTTGGCCTCGGCCATACGGTGCACGTCTTCACGCTTCTTGACGGCGGCGCCTTTACCTTCAGCGGCATCCATCAGTTCGCCAGCGAGACGCAGAGCCATGGACTTCTCGCCACGCTTGCGGGCGAAGTCCACCAGCCAGCGCATGGCCAGTGCATTACGACGGGACGGACGTACTTCGACCGGAACCTGGTAGGTTGCACCGCCGACACGGCGGGACTTCACTTCGACCAGCGGAGCGATGGCGTCGAGTGCTTTCTCGAAGATTTCCAGGGGGTCGCCTTTACCGCGCTCTTTGACCTTGTCCAGAGCACCGTAAACGATACGCTCGGCAACGGCTTTCTTGCCGCTTTCCATCACGTGGTTCATGAACTTCGCCAGAATCTGGCTTCCGTATTTCGGATCGGCCAGGATCTCACGTTTGGCCGCTACACGACGTCTTGGCATTGATAAGCCCTCAAACGGTCTTCAGGTAATCCGGGACTCAATGCCCGACCTTACTCTTATCGACTCAGCAAATAGGAAAACAAAATTACTTCGGACGCTTCGCGCCGTACTTCGAACGACCCTGCTTACGGTCTTTGACACCGGAGGTGTCCAGCGAACCGCGCACGGTGTGGTAGCGAACACCCGGAAGGTCTTTTACACGACCACCACGGATCAGCACTACGCTGTGTTCCTGCAGGTTGTGACCTTCACCGCCGATGTACGAGGAAACCTCGAAACCGTTGGTCAGACGAACACGGCACACTTTACGCAGTGCGGAGTTCGGCTTCTTCGGGGTGGTGGTGTATACGCGGGTGCATACGCCGCGACGCTGAGGGCAGTTCTGCAGGGCAGGAACGCCGCTCTTGTCTACCAGGCGCTTGCGCGGTTTGCGCACCAGCTGGTTGATAGTTGCCATCTATAGCTCCACTGATTGTCTTACGACACTTAAAAACGAAAATGGGCAGAGCATGCGCCCTGCCAATTTTCGGGGTACAAGATACTAAAGAGCTTCCGGATTCCAGTCAAGACAAAGCCCCGGTTGTCAAGACAACCGGGGCTTCGTTTGAGGCTTAGTTACCGCTCAGATTGAGCGCTTCGGCCAGTGCTGCTTCGGCCTCGCTCGCGCTCACGCGCTGCGGTTTGCCGAGTTCGCGCTGACGCTTGCGCTCGCTGTGGTAAGCCAGACCGGTACCTGCCGGGATCAGACGACCCACGACCACGTTCTCCTTCAGGCCGCGCAGGAAGTCGCGCTTGCCGGTGACCGCCGCCTCGGTGAGGACGCGGGTGGTCTCCTGGAAGGATGCCGCCGAGATGAACGACTCGGTGGACAGCGAGGCCTTGGTGATACCCAGCAGAACGCGCTCGTACTTGGCCGGGAACTTGTCCTGGGTACCCAGCACTTCGTTCTCTTCCAGCACGTGAACCAGTTCGACCTGGTCGCCCTTGATGAAGGTCGAATCGCCCGACTCGGCCACTTCGACCTTGCGCAGCATCTGGCGCAGGATGGTCTCGATGTGCTTGTCGTTGATCTTCACGCCCTGCAGACGGTAAACGTCCTGGATCTCGTTGACGATGTACTTGGCCAGCGAGCTCACACCCAGCAGACGGAGAATGTCGTGCGGGTTGCTCGGGCCGTCGGAGATCACTTCACCACGGCTTACCTGTTCACCTTCGAACACGTTCAGGTGACGCCACTTCGGAATCAGCTCCTCGTACGGATCGCTACCGTCGGTGGGAGTGATGACCAGGCGGCGCTTGCCCTTGGTTTCCTTGCCGAAGGAAATGGTGCCGCTGATTTCCGCCAGGATCGAAGGCTCTTTCGGACGACGAGCTTCGAACAGGTCGGCAACACGCGGCAGACCACCGGTAATGTCGCGGGTCTTCGAGGTTTCCTGCGGGATACGCGCGATAACGTCACCGATACGCACTTTCGCGCCATCGTTGAGGTTGACCAGGGCGTTCGCCGGCAGGAAGTACTGAGCCGGCACGTCGGTACCCGGCAGCAGCAGATCCTTGCCTGCGGCGTCGATCAGCTTCACGGCCGGACGGATGTCCTTGCCGGCAGCCGGACGATCCTTCGGATCCATCACTTCAATGTTGGTCAGACCGGTCAGTTCGTCGGTCTGGCGCTTGATGGTGATGCCCTCTTCCATGCCCACGAAGGCCACGGTGCCGTCCATCTCGGTGACGATCGGGTGGGTGTGCGGGTCCCACTTGGCGACGATGGCGCCCGGATCGACCTTGTCACCTTCCTTCACGGAAATCACCGCACCGTACGGCAGCTTGTAGCGCTCGCGCTCACGACCGAAGTCGTCGGCGACCGCCAGCTCACCGGAACGGGAAACCGCTACCAGGGCGCCATCGGCACGCTCTACGTGCTTCAGGTTGTGCAGGCGGATGGTGCCGCCATTCTTGACCTGGACGTTGTCCACGGCGGAAGTACGGCTGGCCGCACCACCGATGTGGAAGGTACGCATGGTCAGCTGGGTACCCGGCTCACCGATCGACTGGGCAGCGATAACGCCGACAGCCTCACCGATGTTCACGCGGTGACCACGGGCCAGATCGCGGCCGTAGCACATGGCGCAGATGCCGTGACGGGTTTCGCAGGTGATCGGCGAACGCACAACGACTTCGTCGACGCTCATCTGCTCGAGGAAATCGACCCACTTCTCGTCGATCAGGGTACCGGCTTCGACGATCACGTCGTCGCTGCCCGGCTTGAACACGTCACGAGCCATCACGCGGCCGAGTACACGCTCACCCAGCGGCTCTACTACGTCGCCGCCTTCGATGTGCGGGGACATGACCAGGCCATGCTCGGTGCCGCAGTCGATCTCGGTCACTACCAGGTCCTGGGCCACGTCGACGAGACGACGAGTCAGGTAACCGGAGTTCGCAGTCTTCAGTGCGGTATCCGCCAGACCTTTACGAGCACCGTGAGTGGAGATGAAGTACTGGAGTACGTTCAGGCCTTCACGGAAGTTCGCGGTGATCGGGGTCTCGATGATGGAGCCGTCCGGCTTGGCCATCAGGCCACGCATACCGGCCAGCTGACGGATCTGGGCCGCGGAGCCCCGCGCACCGGAGTCCGCCATCATGTACATGGAGTTGAAGGACTCCTGGTCGACCTGCTTGCCCTCGCGATCGGTCACCTTCTCTTTCGAGAGGTTGGCCATCATCGCCTTGGATACTTCGTCGTTGGCCTTGGACCAGAGGTCGATCACCTTGTTGTACTTCTCGCCCTGGGTTACCAGGCCGGAAGCGTACTGGCTCTCGATCTCCTTCACTTCCTCGGTGGCGGCATCGATGATGCGAGCCTTTTCGTCCGGGATGACGAAGTCGTTCACGCCGATCGACACACCGGAGATGGTCGAGTAGGCGAAGCCGGTGTACATCAGTTGGTCAGCGAAGATGACGGTGTCCTTCAGACCGACCACGCGATAGCAGTGGTTGATCAGCTTGGAGATCGCCTTCTTCTTCATCGACTGGTTGACCACGTCGAACGGCAGACCTGCCGGCACGACCTGGAACAGCAGCGCACGGCCAACGGTGGAATCGACGATACGAGTGTTGGCGGTCAGGCTGCCGTCCTCGTTCTTGATCTTCTCGTTGATGCGCACTTTTACGCGGGCGTGCAGGGACACCTGGCCGCTGCGGTACGCGCGGTCAACTTCCTGCAAGTCTGCGAAAGCCATGCCCTCGCCCTTCGCGTTGATCGCTTCACGGGTCATGTAGTACAGACCCATTACCACGTCCTGCGACGGAACGATGATCGGCTCGCCGTTGGCGGGCGACAGAATGTTGTTGGTGGACATCATCAGCGCGCGCGCTTCCAGCTGAGCCTCGAGGGTCAGCGGAACGTGCACGGCCATCTGGTCACCGTCGAAGTCGGCGTTGTACGCGGCGCAGACCAGCGGGTGCAGCTGGATGGCTTTACCTTCGATCAGTACCGGCTCGAACGCCTGGATGCCCAGACGGTGCAGAGTCGGCGCACGGTTCAGCAGTACGGGGTGTTCGCGGATGACTTCGGCGAGAACGTCCCATACTTCCGGCAGCTCGCGCTCGACCATCTTCTTGGCGGCCTTGATGGTGGTGGCCATGCCACGACCTTCCAGCTTGCCGAAGATGAACGGCTTGAACAGCTCCAGGGCCATTTTCTTCGGCAGACCGCACTGGTGCAGACGCAGGGTCGGACCTACGGTAATTACCGAACGGCCGGAGTAGTCCACGCGCTTGCCGAGCAGGTTCTGACGGAAGCGACCCTGCTTGCCCTTGATCATGTCGGCCAGGGACTTCAGCGGGCGCTTGTTCGAGCCGGTGATGGCACGGCCACGACGGCCGTTGTCCAGCAGGGCGTCGACGGCTTCCTGCAGCATGCGCTTTTCGTTGCGCACGATGATGTCCGGAGCAGCCAGGTCGAGCAGGCGCTTCAGACGGTTGTTACGGTTGATCACGCGGCGATACAGATCGTTCAGATCCGAAGTCGCGAAGCGGCCGCCATCCAGCGGAACCAGCGGACGCAGGTCCGGCGGCAGCACCGGCAGGACGGTCAGCACCATCCACTCGGGATGGTTGCCGGAGCCCTGGAAGGCTTCCATCAGCTTCAGGCGCTTGGACAGCTTCTTGATCTTGGTTTCCGAGTTGGTCTGCGGAATTTCTTCGCGCAGGCGGCCGATCTCGTGCTCCAGATCGATAGCGTTGAGCAGTTCGCGAACGGCTTCCGCACCCATGCGGGCGTCGAAGTCGTCACCGAACTCTTCGAGGGCTTCGAAGTACTGCTCGTCGTTCAGCAGCTGGCCCTTCTCCAGGGTAGTCATGCCCGGATCGATCACCACGTAGCTCTCGAAATAGAGCACGCGTTCGATGTCACGCAGGGTCATGTCCAGCAGCAGGCCAATACGGGACGGCAGGGACTTCAGGAACCAGATGTGGGCGACCGGCGAGGCCAGCTCGATATGGCCCATGCGCTCACGGCGCACCTTGGCCAGCGCGACTTCGACGCCGCACTTCTCGCAGATCACACCGCGGTGCTTGAGGCGCTTGTACTTACCGCACAGGCACTCATAGTCCTTCACCGGGCCAAAGATCTTGGCGCAGAACAGACCATCGCGCTCCGGCTTGAAGGTACGGTAGTTGATGGTCTCCGGCTTCTTGACTTCGCCGAAGGACCAGGAACGGATCATCTCGGGCGAGGCCAGACCAATACGGATGGCATCGAACTCTTCGATCTGACCCTGGTTTTTCAACAGATTAAGCAAGTCTTTCAAGGCCTTTCCTCCTCACGGACCCGGTGCGACCGGCCTTGACCAGCCGCACCGTTTGACGTCACGTGTTATTCGGTTTCCAGTTCGATATCGATGCCGAGCGAGCGGATCTCTTTGATCAACACGTTGAAGGACTCGGGCATGCCGGCCTCCATGCGGTGATCCCCGTCCACGATGTTCTTGTACATCTTGGTACGGCCGTTCACGTCGTCCGACTTCACGGTCAGCATTTCCTGCAGGGTGTAGGCGGCACCGTAGGCTTCCAGCGCCCAGACCTCCATCTCCCCGAAACGCTGGCCACCGAACTGCGCCTTACCACCCAGCGGCTGCTGGGTAACCAGGCTGTAGGAGCCGGTGGAACGTGCGTGCATCTTGTCATCGACCAGGTGGTTCAGCTTGAGCATGTACATGTAACCAACAGTGGTCGTACGCTCGAACTGGTTGCCGGTGCGGCCGTCATACAGACGCATCTGACCGCTCTCCGGCAGATCGGCCAGCTTCAGCATGGCCTTGATCTCGCGCTCCTTGGCACCGTCGAACACCGGGGTAGCCATGGGCACGCCGCCCTTGAGGTTGTTGGCCAGAGCGAGGATCTCGTTATCGTTCAGCTCGTCCAGGCTCTCCTGGCGGCCGCCGATCTCGTTGTAGATCTCGTTCAGGAAGACACGCAGCTCGGCGATCTTGCGCTGCTCTTCGAGCATGCGGTTGATCTTCTCGCCCAGGCCCTTGGCCGCGAGGCCCAGGTGGGTTTCGAGGATCTGGCCGACGTTCATACGCGACGGTACGCCCAGCGGGTTCAGAACGATATCCACCGGAGTGCCGTTGGCATCGTGCGGCATGTCTTCGACCGGCATGATCACGGAGACCACACCCTTGTTACCGTGGCGGCCCGCCATCTTGTCGCCCGGCTGGATGCGGCGCTTGATAGCGAGGTAGACCTTGACGATCTTCAGTACGCCCGGAGCCAGGTCGTCGCCCTGCTGCAGCTTGCGCTTCTTGTCTTCGAACTTGTCGTCGAGCATCTGACGGCGGTCGCTGATGTAGGCCTGGGCCTTCTCCAGCTGCTCGTTCAGAGCATCTTCCGCCATGCGCAGCTTGAACCACTGGCCGCGCTCGAGGCCGTCCAGGTACTCGTCGGTGATCTCTGCGCCTTTCTTCAGGGCAGGACCGCCGTCGGCCTTGGCACCGACCAGAGCGGAACGCAGACGCTCGAAGGTTGCGCCTTCGACGATGCGAAACTCTTCGTTCAGGTCCTTGCGGATCTCGTCCAGCTGCATCTTCTCGATGGACAGGGCACGGCTATCGCGCTCCACGCCATCGCGGGTGAAGACCTGTACGTCGATGACGGTGCCCTTGGTGCCGGTCGGCACACGCAGGGAGGTGTCCTTCACGTCGGACGCCTTCTCACCGAAGATCGCGCGCAGCAGCTTCTCTTCCGGAGTCAGCTGGGTCTCGCCTTTCGGAGTGACCTTGCCAACCAGGATGTCGCCGGCCTGTACTTCGGCGCCGACGTAGACGATGCCTGCTTCGTCCAGCTTGTTCAGCGCAGCCTCACCCACGTTCGGGATGTCCGCGGTGATTTCTTCTGGGCCGAGCTTGGTGTCACGGGCAACGCAGGTCAGTTCCTGGATGTGGATCGTGGTGAAACGATCTTCCTGGACCACGCGCTCGGACAGGCAGATGGAGTCTTCGAAGTTGAAGCCGTTCCAGGGCATGAACGCTACGCGCATGTTCTGACCCAGAGCCAGTTCACCCATGTCGGTGGACGGGCCGTCGGCCAGGATGTCGCTGCGCGAAACCTGATCACCCTTCTGCACCAGCGGACGCTGGTTGATGCAGGTGTTCTGGTTGGAACGGGTGTACTTGGTCAGGTTGTAGATGTCGACACCGGCTTCGCCAGTCTCGACTTCATCGTCGTTCACACGCACAACGATACGGCTCGCGTCGACCGAGTCGATCACGCCACCACGGCGAGCTACCACGCAGACGCCGGAGTCACGGGCGACGTTGCGCTCCATGCCGGTACCTACCAGCGGCTTGTCGGCGCGCAGAGTCGGTACAGCCTGACGCTGCATGTTCGAACCCATGAGTGCACGGTTGGCGTCGTCGTGCTCGAGGAACGGGATCAGCGAGGCAGCGACGGAAACGACCTGCTTCGGCGATACGTCCATGAGGGTGACGTCTTCCGGCGCCTTCACGGTGAATTCGTTCAGGTGACGGACGGCAACCAGTTCGTCGATCAGCTGGCCCTTTTCGTTCAGGGTCGCGGACGCCTGAGCGATGACATGGTCAGCTTCTTCGATTGCGGACAGGAAGACGATGTCGTCGCTGACCAGACCTTCCTTCACCACGCGGTACGGGCTTTCCAGGAAGCCGTACTTGTTGGTGCGGGCGTAGGTGGCCAGGGAGTTGATCAGACCGATGTTCGGACCTTCAGGGGTTTCGATCGGGCACACGCGGCCGTAGTGGGTCGGGTGTACGTCACGAACCTCGAAGCCCGCGCGCTCACGAGTCAGACCACCTGGGCCGAGTGCGGAGACACGGCGCTTGTGGGTGATCTCGGAGAGCGGGTTGTTCTGGTCCATGAACTGCGACAGCTGGCTGGAACCGAAGAATTCCTTGATCGCGGCAGCCACCGGCTTGGCGTTGATCAGGTCCTGCGGCATCAGGCCTTCGCTTTCGGCCATCGACAGACGTTCCTTGACCGCGCGCTCTACACGCACCAGGCCAACGCGGAACTGGTTCTCGGCCATCTCGCCGACGCAACGGACGCGACGGTTACCCAGGTGGTCGATGTCGTCGACGATGCCTTTACCGTTACGGATGGCAACCAGGGTCTTGAGGACCTCGACGATGTCTTCCTTGCTCAGGACGCCGGCGCCTTCGATCTCGGAACGACCGATGCGACGGTTGAACTTCATGCGGCCAACGGCGGACAGGTCGTAACGCTCGGCGCTGAAGAACAGGTTGCCGAACAGGGTCTCGGCAGCTTCCTTGGTCGGCGGCTCGCCGGGACGCATCATGCGATAGATCTCGACCAGCGCTTCCAGTTGGTTGCTGGTGGAGTCGATCTTCAGCGTGTCGGAGATGAACGGACCGCAGTCGATGTCGTTGGTGTACAGCGTTTCCAGGCGCGCGACCTGAGCCTTGGCGATCTTGGCCAGGGCGTCGACGGTCAGCTCGGTGTTGCACTCGGCGATGATCTCGCCGGTGGCCGGATGCACGACAGCCTTGGCCACGGTACGGCCAATCAGGTAGTCGAACGGCACTTCCAGCTGGCTGATGCCGGCCTTCTCGAGCTGATTGATGTGACGCGCGGTGATACGACGGCCCGCTTCAACGATGACCTTGCCGGCAGCATCCTTGATGTCGAAGCTGGCGATCTCGCCACGCAGACGCGAAGGCACCAGTTCCAGGTTCAGGGTCTCGCCCTTGATCTGGTAGACGTTGGTGTCATAGAACGCGTTGAGGATTTCCTCGGTGCTGTAGTTCAGCGCGCGCAGCAGGACCGAAGCCGGCAGTTTGCGGCGACGGTCGATACGAACGAACACGCAGTCCTTCGGATCGAACTCGAAGTCGAGCCACGAACCGCGGTAAGGAATGATACGAGCGGAGTACAGCAGCTTGCCGGAGCTGTGGGTCTTGCCACGGTCGTGGTCGAAGAACACACCCGGGGAACGGTGCAGCTGGGAAACGATGACGCGCTCGGTACCGTTGATGATGAAGGTACCGTTCTCGGTCATCAGGGGGATTTCCCCCATGTAGACTTCTTGTTCCTTGATGTCCTTGATCGCTTTGTTCGACGATTCTTTGTCGAAAATGATCAGGCGCACTTTCACACGCAGCGGGACCGCGAAGGTCACACCACGCAGCACGCATTCCTTGACATCGAAGGCCGGCTCACCGAGGCGGTAGCCGACGTATTCCAGGGCAGCATTGCCGGAATAGCTGATAATCGGGAAAACGGACTTGAAGGCCGCATGCAGGCCGATGTCTCGAACCTGGTCCTTGCTCGCGCCGGCCTGCAGGAATTCGCGATAGGAATCCAGCTGGATGGCCAGCAAATACGGCACATCCATGACGTCCGGCAACTTGCTAAAGTCCTTGCGGATACGTTTTTTCTCAGTGTATGAGTAAGCCATCAGCGTTCCCCAGCTTGGTCACCTGCTTGATTGGCCTCTCCCGCGCGGGGAGCAGCCCAAAATCGTGCAAACCCTTGGTTTGCGCCGCCAGTCGTGGCGGGATTTTCACGTTATGGAGGGGCACCCACGGCACCCCACCCATAACGGAAAAAGGCCGGTGGCATTTGCCACCAGCCATCAGCCTGTCGCTTAACGCTCGGGCTGTCGACGCAAGGTACGAACTTACTTGAGCTCGACCTTGGCGCCTGCTTCTTCCAGGGCTTTCTTGGCAGCTTCGGCTTCTTCTTTCGAAGCGCCTTCCTTGACCACGCCCGGGGCGCCGTCAACGACAGCCTTGGCTTCTTTCAGGCCCAGGCCGGTCAGTTCACGAACGACCTTGATCACGTTCACTTTCTTGTCGCCAGCTTCGGCCAGGACGATGGTGAACTCGGTCTGCTCTTCAGCAGCGGCAGCAGCCGGGCCGGCAGCAGCAACGGTAGCGGCAGCAGCGGTAACGCCGAACTTCTCTTCCATCGCCTTGATCAGTTCAACGATCTGCATGACGGACATTTCGGATACGGCGGAGATGATGTCTTCGTTGGTCAGAGCCATGACTCTAATTCCTGTATTGGGTGACGGCCTAAGGCCATCGAATTAAACAAAAAAGGTTGAAAGGAGATGCCGAGCCTTAGGCTGCGGTAGCTTCTTTCTGATCGCGAATTGCCGCCAGAGTACGAGCCAGCTTGCTGGTAGCGCCTTGGATCACGCTCATCAGCTGTGCAACAGCTTCGTTGTAGGTCGGCAGGGTCGCCAGCACGTCGATCTGATTGGCTGCGAGGAACTGACCCTCGAACGCGGCCGCCTTGATCTCGAACTTGTCCTGACCCTTGGCAAACTCCTTGAAGATACGAGCGGCAGCGCCCGGATGTTCGTTGGAGAAAGCAATCAGGGTCGGGCCCTTGAACACGTCGTTGAGCACTTCAAACTGAGTGCCTTCAACAGCGCGCTTGAGCAGGGTGTTACGTACGACTTTCACGTACACACCAGCTGCGCGGGCCTCTTTACGGAGTCCGGTCATAGCGCCGACAGTCACGCCGCGTGCATCAACCACGACAGCGGACAGACCGGCTTTGGCAGCCTCGTTGACTTCAGCGACGATGGCCTTCTTGTCTTCGAGTTTAATTGCCACGGGTTTACTCCTGGATGTTACCGATTCGTCCAGCCGGAGCCGGACGGCGTTTTGGTGTCTGATTCGGTAAACGAATCGGGAGCACCATCTGCGTAGGCTTGAGGTTTAAGGCTTGCGCCGCCTACGGTCTTGGATAGCCCCCGCCAGGCAGGGACCCCAATACCTGCGAACAGTGGGCGAACCCACTGTTCGACTTAGTTCATCAGCCTTCCAGCGAAGCCTGATCGATCTGCAGACCCGGGCCCATGGTGGTGCTCAGGGTAACGCGCTGAACGTACACGCCCTTCGAGGAGGACGGCTTCAGACGCTTCAGATCGCTCAGCAGCGCTTCCACGTTCTGCTTCAGCTTGACCGGCTCGAAGTCGATCTTGCCAACGGAAGCGTGGATGATGCCGTTCTTGTCGGTACGGAAACGTACCTGACCGGCTTTGGCGTTCTTGACAGCGGTGGCGACGTCCGGGGTCACGGTGCCGACTTTCGGGTTCGGCATCAGACCGCGCGGGCCGAGAACCTGGCCCAGCTGGCCAACAACACGCATCGCATCCGGGGAGGCGATGACGACGTCGTAGTTCAGGTCGCCGGCTTTCATTTCGGCAGCCAGTTCGTCCATGCCAACCTTGTCTGCACCAGCAGCCAGGGCAGCTTCAACACCAGGACCCTGGGTGAAGACGGCAACGCGTACGGATTTGCCGGTGCCGTTCGGCAGAACGGTGGCACCACGTACGACCTGGTCGGATTTACGCGGATCAACGCCCAGATTGATGGCGATGTCCACGGACTCCTTGAACTTGATGGTCGACAGTTCAGCCAGCAGCTTGGCGGCATCTTCGAAGCCGTAATGCTTGCCCGCTTCAACCTTCTCGGCGATAGCCTTTTGACGCTTGGTCAGCTTAGCCATTACACACCCTCCACGTTCAGGCCCATGCTGCGCGCGGAGCCAGCAATGGTGCGTACGGCAGCGTCCAGGTCAGCAGCGGTCAGGTCAGCCTGCTTGGCCTTGGCGATCTCTTCCAGCTGGGCACGGGTAACGGTGCCGACTTTCTGAGAGTTCGGACGAGCGGAACCGCTGGTGATGCCAGCTGCTTTTTTCAGCAGGACGGCAGCCGGGGTGCTCTTGGTTTCGAAGGTGAAGCTACGGTCGCTGTAAACGGTGATGATCACAGGAGTCGGCAGACCCGGCTCTTGGCCTTGGGTCTTGGCGTTGAACGCCTTGCAGAATTCCATGATGTTCACGCCGTGCTGACCCAGAGCAGGGCCTACGGGCGGCGACGGGTTGGCCTGGCCGGCCTTAACTTGCAGCTTGATGTAAGCCGTGATTTTCTTAGCCATTTGCTACTCCAAATGCGGGTCAAGCGCCCTGACGGGCTCCCCGGTTGCTATCGCGTTTATCCCAATGACGACAAAACCCCGCAGCCTAGGGCTGCGGGGTATGGGATTCATTGTGCCAGTTAGACCTTCTCTACCTGACTGAACTCCAGCTCCACCGGAGTAGAGCGACCGAAAATGAGCACAGCGACCTGGATGCGGCTCTTTTCGTAGTTAACTTCTTCGACGACACCATTGAAGTCGGCGAACGGACCATCGATAACGCGAACGGTCTCGCCCGGCTCGAACAGCGTCTTCGGCTTGGGCTTGTCGCCGCTATCGGCAACGCGACGCAGGATGGCATCAGCTTCCTTGTCGGTGATCGGCGCCGGCTTGTCGGCGGTACCACCAATGAAGCCCATGACGCGAGGAGTATCCTTGACCAGGTGCCAGGTACCCTCGTTCATTTCCATCTGCACCAGGACATAGCCCGGGAAGAATTTGCGCTCACTTTTGCGCTTCTGGCCGTTCCGCATCTCTACCACTTCCTCGGTAGGGACCAGAATCTCACCAAACCCGTCTTCCATGCCGGCCAGTTTGACCCGCTCGATCAGCGAGCGCATGACATGCTTCTCGTAACCCGAGTAGGCATGCACAACGTACCAACGCTTAGCCACGGAACACCCTTAACCTACGATCATGGAAACCAGCCAACCCAGCAGGGAGTCGAGCCCCCAAAGCACCAGCGCCATTACCAGCACTACTGCCACTACGATCAGCGTGGTCTGAGTTGTCTCTTGACGAGACGGCCATACAACCTTGCGAATCTCGGCGCGAGCTTCTTTAGCCAAAGTAAAGAACGCGCGCCCCTTGACGGTTTGCAGCGCAATGAAACCTGCAACAGCCGCCATCACGAGAATACCGAGAACGCGATAGAAGATCGGTTGCGCGGAGTAATACTGGTTGGCAACCACAGCCACCACCACCAGCACTGCAACCACAAGCCACTTCAAGAGATCAAGACGCGACTCTTTGGCTTCTACCTTCGCATTCATCTGCTAGGAATCCCGTTTAAAGAAGTGCCAGATCTTGAGAAATCTGGCAGGCCAGGAGGGAATCGAACCCCCAACCTGCGGTTTTGGAGACCGCCGCTCTGCCAATTGAGCTACTGGCCTAGAACAAAGTCAGGCCGACCATTATGCCGGCCTGATAGGGAAAGATCAATCGATTATTCGATGATCTTGGCAACCACGCCGGCACCAACGGTACGGCCGCCTTCGCGAATCGCGAAGCGCAGGCCATCTTCCATGGCGATCGGAGCGATCAGGGTGACAACCATTTTCACGTTGTCGCCCGGCATTACCATCTCAACGCCTTCCGGCAGTTCGCAGTTGCCGGTTACGTCGGTGGTACGGAAGTAGAACTGCGGACGGTAGCCCTTGAAGAACGGGGTGTGACGACCACCTTCTTCTTTGGACAGCACGTACACTTCGCACTCAAACTTGGTGTGCGGCTTGATGGTGCCCGGCTTGGCCAGAACCTGGCCACGCTCTACGTCTTCACGCTTGGTGCCACGCAGCAGAACGCCGACGTTCTCACCAGCACGACCTTCGTCGAGCAGCTTGCGGAACATTTCAACGCCAGTGCAGGTGGTCTTGGTGGTCGCCTTGATACCGACGATTTCCACTTCTTCCTGGACCTTGACGATGCCACGCTCAACACGGCCAGTTACCACGGTGCCACGACCGGAGATCGAGAACACGTCTTCGATCGGCATCAGGAACGGCTGGTCGATTGCACGAACCGGCTCAGGGATGTAGGAGTCCAGGGTTTCTACCAGCTTGCGCACGGCGGAAACGCCCATCTCGTTGTCGTCCTGGCCGTTCAGAGCCATCAGAGCGGAACCGATCACGATCGGAGTGTCGTCGCCCGGGAAGTCGTAGGTGTTCAGCAGGTCGCGAACTTCCATCTCGACCAGTTCCAGCAGCTCGGCGTCGTCAACCATGTCGGCCTTGTTCAGGAACACGACAATGTAAGGAACGCCTACCTGACGGGACAGCAGGATGTGCTCGCGGGTCTGCGGCATGGGGCCGTCAGCAGCCGAGCAAACCAGGATCGCGCCGTCCATCTGGGCAGCACCGGTGATCATGTTCTTCACGTAGTCGGCGTGGCCCGGGCAGTCTACGTGAGCGTAGTGGCGTACCGGCGAGTCGTATTCAACGTGAGAGGTGTTGATGGTGATACCACGAGCCTTCTCTTCCGGCGCGTTGTCGATCTGATCGAAAGCGCGAGCAGAGCCGCCCCAGGTCTCGGAGCAGACCTTGGTCAGAGCAGCGGTCAGAGTGGTTTTGCCGTGGTCAACGTGACCGATGGTGCCGACGTTTACGTGCGGCTTGTTACGCTCAAACTTTTCTTTAGCCATCTTGACCGCCTCCCGTTAGGAATTGAGAAAGTCACGTCACCATTAAAACAAAGGCAGATATTTTCATATCTGCCTTTGCGAGATGGAGCTCATGAGCGGATTTGAACCGCTGACCTCACCCTTACCAAGGGTGTGCTCTACCAGCTGAGCTACATGAGCAAGACATCAGCAACAAACTTGGAGCGGGTAGCGGGAATCGAACCCGCATCATCAGCTTGGAAGGCTGAGGTTCTACCACTGAACTATACCCGCGGAGCTTGCAGCTCACGCTTGAAACTGGTGGAGGGGGAAGGATTCGAACCTTCGAAGTCTGAGACGTCAGATTTACAGTCTGATCCCTTTGGCCGCTCGGGAACCCCTCCGAGTGAGGCGGCATTCTACAGCCTGCCACCGCGTTGTCAACTGTTTTTCTTTAAAAAACTTGAGCTTAGCTCTTCGACAACGGCTTCCAGTGTTCGACCTTTTTCAGGTCACCCCTGTGAAGCGGGCGCCATTCTATTCAAACTATTGAGGGCTTGCAACGTTTTTGCACGGCATTGTTTGTTTTTGCAGTTCGGGGAAATCCGGGGCCAGCTGACGCACCAGAGAGTCATCCACCAGGCGCCCGCTTTCCGGGGTGATCTGCGCCCAGTAATCATGTTGCGAACGAGCCAGTTCGCGCACCAGAGCGTCGTAACCTGCAGTCTTCAGCCGCTCCACCACGCTATCGGCGGAATCCTTGCGCTGAAAGATGCCAAGGGAGATCCCGTCAGTCAGATCCCCCTCCGTGATGATGTAGCTATCGATCTTGCGCGCCTGCAGCTCGCGCAGCTGCCACAAGGAGGCCTGCCGCGAAGCCAGAGGCGGAAGATAAACCCAGTAGTCGGTACCAGCAGCCGCATCCACAGTCTGCACTGAGGCCTGGACATCAAGGCTCAACAAGCGCTGGACCAACTGCCGTGCGCGATCCTCTACGGGGAAACTGCCCAGGTAGACACACGCAGAGGCGGGAGCAGCGGCCGGCTTTTCGTCTGCCGGGCGGCGCTGAGGCGTCTCGGCAGACTCACTGAGCAGACGAATATTCTTCTGCTCAGTGTGAAACAGACTGAGCGGCGCGATCTCTTTCGGGCGGAGCGGCGCCTGCTGTTGATGCCAGACGTAATAGAAGACATTGAGGGCGAGGAGGAAGAGGAAAAACCAACGCATCGGTCAGACTCACTCGATCGGACAGGCAAGTGCCAGGCCGAGAAATACCAGATCCGGGAGCACGACAGCGCGCGCAGACTCATCCTTGACCAGCTCGGCATCGCCCCCGGTCAGGTAGACAGCGCAGTCATCACCCAGCAGTTTATTCGCCAGATCGATCTGCTCCCGCACGAACCCGCGCAGCATCAGCACGCAACCGCGTTCAACTGCCTCGGAAGTTTCCTGGCCTGGGAGCAGGTTCTGCAGCGCCTCATGGGCCGCCTCATCGTCATAGCGAATACGCCGCGTGTGCGTGCGGAGCTGGCTGCGCATCAGGGGCATGCCGGGAGCTATATAGCCACCCAGATGCCTGCCGGCCGAGTCAACCAGGTCGGAAGTGACCGCGGTGCCAAGATCGAGCACCAGGCAGCCACGCCCCGCGAGGCAATGACCCGCCACGAGGGCAAGCCAGCGATCCATCCCCAGCCGCTGATACTCACGATAGCCATTCAGCACACCGCTCAGCTCGGTCGCCGGCGCGGCGATCTGCACCACAACAGGGAAAGCACTCTCCAGGCTGACACGCAGCGCGTCGGTTTCCTGCTCACTGCGCACGCTGACCATACGGCAATAGCGAATGTCGACCACTTCGCTGGCCTGCAATTGCGCTAGCAGCACCTGATCGGAATCAGCCACACCACCAGCGACGGTCACCAGGTCGTGCTTTCTGACCACCCGCCACTTGATCAGGCTATTTCCGCAATCCAACTCAAGAATCATCCGACAACCTCAGACTCAGCTCGCCTCCGCTGTAGCTCTGCTCCTTCCCATCAACCAGGAGACGCAACGCACCTCGCTCATCGATGCCAAGGGCACGCCCAACGATATTATTGGCGACAGTAGACAGCGTGACTTGCCGCCCCTGCCATAGATGAAGTGATTCCCACTCCTCGCGGCTCGCGGCAAAGCCGCGCTCGCGATGGCGGGAAAGTACGTGCGCAAGTTGCGACTCCAGCGCCCGCAGCAACTCATTGCGATCGACCAGCCTGCCCAGAGCCTCTCGCACCGAAGTCCAGGGCTGATCAATGGCGTCCGCCTTGCGCATATTCACATTGATACCGATGCCAATGGCAACGCTGCAGATGTCAGCAGGATCGCCCGTGAGTTCAAGCAAGATGCCGGCAATCTTCTTGCCAGCCACCAGAACATCATTGGGCCATTTGAGGCCTACATCCTTCACGCCCAAAGATTGAATCGCTCCTGCCACCGCAAGACCAACCACCAGACTCAACCCCTCCAACTCCTGCGCACCACCGCGCACGGCGATACCCAGCGTGTAATACAGGTTGGCGCCGAAGGGGCTTTCCCATTGCCGCCCTCGCCTTCCCCGCCCAGCGGTCTGGCGCTCGCCAAGAATGGCGAACGGCGCCACGGCGCCGGCAGAAAGGCGTCGTAGAACCTCGGCGTTAGTGGAGTCGATTGAAAACAGGACATCGAGAGGCCACTGGCCGGAATCGGACCTAGGCGAGATGATGCTCAGCGGCTCTTCCAGGCGGTAACCACGGCCGCGTACTCGCTGCACGACCATGCCGTAGTCCCGCTCAAGACCCTCAAGGCGCTTCCAGACGGCACTACGACTTACCCCGAGGAGAGCACCCAGCTCTTCTCCGGAATGAAAGCGGCCATCGCTCAGCAATTTCAGCAAGGTCTGCATATCACCCCCGCAACTGTCAGGCACGCATCATATAGAGGCATGCCTGAATTGCCTACGCAGCAATGGCCCGACTTTCCCGCGTGCAA
>NZ_JAOCBT010000060.1:0-1231 GCF_029840045.1 Pseudomonas sp. GD03903
TGAATCGCCCCAGGTTTTCTAGACACTCTCCAAGCTCTGGAAATAGCGCTTTTCAAACTCCACTGGCGATAGCTGCATAGCGCTGCTGTGCCGGCGCTTGGGGTTATAAAACATCTCGATGTAATCGAACACATCACTGCGGGCTTCTTCGCGGGTGCCGTAGGTTTTCCGTCGGATGCGTTCCCGCTTCAGCAACTGGAAAAAGCTTTCCGCGACCGCGTTGTCGTGGCAGTTGCCGCGTCGACTCATGCTGCTGATCAGGTTGTTGGCCTTGAGGAAACTCTGCCAGTCCGAGCTGCTGAACTGGCTGCCCTGGTCGGAGTGGATCATCACTTCCTGCTTGGGCTTTCGCCGCCACACCGCCATCAACAGGGCATCAATGGCCAGGTCGCTGCACATCCGTGGCTTCATCGACCAGCCAATCACTTGGCGCGAAAACAGATCCAGTACCACCGCCAAGTACAACCAACCCTCATAGGTGCGGATGTAAGTGATGTCGGTGACCCAGACCTTGTTCGGTTCACTGACGTTGAACTTCCGCTCCAGACGGTTGGGCGAGGTCACAGTCGGCTTGCCACCATAGTACCCGGGGCGCCGACGATAACCGGTCTGCGAGCGCAGTCCCTCTCCCCGCATCAGGCGAGCCACGCGGTGCCGACCACAAGACTCGCCCAGCTCACGCAGGTCGTCGTGGATCTTGCGGTAGCCGTAGACCCCGCCGCTTTCCAACCAGGCATGCTTGATCAATCCGAGCAGACGCTGATCCTCCTTGGCGCGTGCAGATTTCGGCTCGGCCAGCCAGGCGTAGTAACCGCTGGGATGTACCTGGAGGGTCTGGCAGAGGCGCCGCACCGGGTACTCCACCGACAGCTTGCTGATAACGGCGTACTTCAGCCGGACTCCTTGGCAAAGTACGCGGCGGCCTTTTTTAGGATGTCTCGCTCTTCGGTCACTCGCTTGAGTTCAGCGCGCAAACGACGCAGTTCGGCTTGCTGATCATCTACCTGCTGCCGCTGTACTTGGGGCTTGCTGTAGCGCTTTACCCAGGCGTACAGGCTATGTGCGGACACACCTAGACGCTCTGCCACATCGGCAACACGCAAGCCGCGCTCAGTGATGTGCTTGACCGCTTCGATCTTGAATTCTTCGGGGTAACGCTGGTTGCTCATGGCACCTCCTGATGGGCCTCATTATGAGGCTTGGAGGTGTCTACGAAACTAGGGGCGATTCA
>NZ_JAOCBT010000061.1:0-1019 GCF_029840045.1 Pseudomonas sp. GD03903
TGTGATCTCTCGGTAGGTTGTTCATCCGGGGCTTACCCGGAAAACTGGAAGTGCGACCAACCAATCCTTCCAGGAGCCCCGAATGAACCTGCATAAACATGCCCGTCTTACACCGCGCGGTCGAGCCCTTTTAGTCCAGCGCATGCTTCAGGGATTACGTGCTGAAGAGGCAGCGCAGGCGGCCGGTGTCAGCGTACGTACGGCCTACAAATGGCTTCGGCGTTACCGCGAAGAGGGAGAGGCCGGCATGATGGATCGCACTTCGCGCCCTCACGCCTGCCCCCATGCCACACCCGAGTCCCGGCTCGAAAGGCTGATTGAGCAGCGCAGCGCCCGTCAAACCTATCGGCAAATTGCCAACGAGTTAGGGCTGGCAGTCAGTACCATCGCTCGCCACCTCAAACGACTCGGACTCAATCGGCTCCCCGAGTTGGAGCCCGCTCCGCCGATCAGGCGTTATCAGTACGCTCAACCAGGTGATCTACTGCATCTGGATATCAAGAAGCTCGCACGCTTTTGGAGACCGGGACATCGAGTTACGGGAACCCGGCTGATGGGCTCGGATGGAGCGGGCTGGGAGTTTGTCCATGTCGCCATCGACGATGCCTCGCGCATCGCCTTCTCCAGCCTGCATGCTGATGAACGAGGTGGAAGTGCCTGTCGCGCTCTGCTCCAGGCTTTGCGCTACTACCGCTCGCTGAAGATTCGATTTACTCGGGTCATGACTGACAACGGCGCCTGCTACCGATCAGGTCTATTCCGCCGCCTATGCCGGCGTCTGGGCTTACGACATATCCGCACCAAACCCTACACCCCACGTACCAATGGCAAAGCTGAACGCTTCATTCAAACCAGCCTGCGGGAGTGGGCCTACGCCCGTAGCTACGAGAGCTCTGAGCAGCGCGCCCAGCATCTGGCCCTCTGGCTACACCAATACAACTGGCACAGGCCTCACTCCAGTCTGGATTACTGCCCACCCATCAGCCGCATTCCACTGAACAACCTACTGGGTTTACACA
>NZ_JAOCBT010000062.1:0-943 GCF_029840045.1 Pseudomonas sp. GD03903
CGAGCTCACGCTGCTTTGGGATTGCTCAATGAACAAGCTGGTCTACCCCGCCTTTGGCCTTTTAGGACTGATTTGGGGAACTAATTTTATCTTCATGAAATGGGCTGCCGTGCTGATTTCACCCATCCAAATCGTTCTACTCCGCGTTCTGTTCGGCTTCCTCCCCATCCTTCTCCTGGCTATATCACGTAGGGCCTTGAGCTGGTCAGATCTACGGCAATCGCATCACTTCATCGTCATGGCACTTCTAGCTACGGCGCTTTACTACCTCGCCTTCGCCAAAGGCACTGCGCTGTTACCATCAGGCATCGCAGGAATGCTCAGTGGTGCCATACCTCTATTCACATTTCTGACAGCATTTCTCTTTTTGCGCCAAGAGCCCATCACTCGGATGACCATCACAGGGCTGGTCATTGGCTTCTTCGGTGTGATGCTGATAGCCCGGCCCTGGAACGCCTCTGCTGACGGTATCTCGCTCAGTGGCGTGCTCTTCATGATCGGTGGGTCTCTAAGCCTTGGCTGCTCGTTTGTGTATGCGAGAAAGTTTCTGGTAGATAAGAATCTGTCCCCTCTCGCGCTCTCCACCTATCAAATAGGTTTTGCGCTGCTGTTACTCCTGATGACTACCAGCTTCGATGGTATGGAGCGGATCACAAGCGAACCTGTCGCCTTGACTGGCCTAGTCTTGGGTCTAGGCGTCATGGGCACTGGGGTTGCTTACGTTCTGTACTATTTTTTAGTCCAGCAGCTCGGGGCGCTCAAGGCTGCAGGGGTGACTTACGTCCCACCGGTAGTGGCGTTGGCAATTGGCACCATTCTTGTGAATGAGCCTATCCACGCCTCGGATCTGCTGGCACTGGCTTGCATCATCGTCGGGGTCTACGTTCTGCAAAAAGGGAAAACAGCGGCACCGCCAGTGCGTGAAATAAAGCCTTGAGATCCT
>NZ_JAOCBT010000063.1:0-927 GCF_029840045.1 Pseudomonas sp. GD03903
CAGACCATCAGCGGCAAGGCCGGTGGTGAGTTCCTCGCCGGTGACGTCGTCAGCTTTACGCTGAATGGCACCACCTACAGCGCCGCGGTCAACGCCTCAGGTGACTGGAGCGTCTCCGTGGCCGGTTCCGACCTGGCCAAGGCAGACAACATCCACGCCACGCTGATCGCCCACGACGCAGCGGGTAACGTTGGCAGCGCGACGGCTGATCACTCCTACACCGTGATCATCGATCCCGGCAAGCCCATTCTGAGCATCGACGTGGTGGCCGGTGACGACATCCTCAACCTGGCCGAATCGCAAACCAACCAGACCATCAGCGGCACGGTCATGGGCGAGTTCAAGGCCGGCGACGTCGTCAGCTTCACGCTGAACGGCCATGCCTACAGCACCGCCGTCAGTGGCTCGGGTGACTGGAACGTCTCCGTAGCCGGCTCCGACCTGGCCAAGGAAACCAATATCCACGCCACCCTGGTGGCACACGACAGGGCGGGCAACATCAGCTCCGTCTCGGCCGACCATGCCTACCGCGTGGACACGGTGCCGCCGGTAGCGACGCTGACCATCAACGTGGTGGCCGGTGACGACATCGTCAACCTGGCCGAATCGCAGACCAGCCAGACCATCAGCGGCAAGGCCGGCGGCGAGTTCCTGGCCGGCGACCTGGTGACCTTCACGCTGAACGGCCATGTCTACAGCGCGGCGGTCAACGCTTCGGGTGATTGGAGCGTCGCCGTCAGCGGTGCGGATCTGGCCAAGGAGACCAATATCCACGCCACCCTGGTGGCCCACGATATCGCCGGCAACTCCGGCACCGCCGTGGCCGACCATGCCTACACCGTTGACCTGATTCCGCCGGTAGCCACGCTGACCATCAACCCGGTGACGACCGACAACATCCTCAACCTTGAGGAGTCGAAGGTCAGT
>NZ_JAOCBT010000064.1:0-868 GCF_029840045.1 Pseudomonas sp. GD03903
CGTGAAGTCGAACGAGTTCGACTTCACGGTCTTTGTCCCTCTACCGGGTAGCACTGGCGTTGAGGAGTTCGAAAGTTGGAATGGCGGCAACGGAACGTTGGAGTCCGGTTTGGTCATCAACGGTTCGAACCTGCAAAAGGTTCAGGCGTGGGAGACCTTTGACAGCCAACAGACCGGCACACCCATTGACGCATCGGGTCGTGCCAATGGCAACGTTGTTGCCCTGCGGAGCGGCACGGTGAGGTTCACGTTGCCGGGTAACGGTGCCAAGACTGCAAGCCTCATGGTAGGAGGGGTCGACGACGCCCCCACCACCTCGATCTGCTTCTACGATGCCAGTGGCAATCTGCTCTACAAAACGGGGGCCGTAATCAGGTGGCCGTACCTTAATTACGGTTACACTGCTGATAATGGCAAATTGATATCTTATATTGAGGTGACCACGACTGACGTTAACGGTGTCGGCTTAGACTACGTCGAGTGGTCGACACCATTGCAGTCGAGTCGGGGCCTGCAGCAATCCCATGCAGAGGCGGGTACTGATTCTGCCGAGGCGGCCGTTACGTCTCACATCAGCGAACATGGGCAAGCGACCGCACCGATCCAGGAGCAGCCGCAAAACGCCAGCACGGACAGCGCAGCCGGTATTGCTGCTCAGGAAGCTGGTCAGAGTGGCGGCGCGCAACTACAGGAAGCGCAACACACGGAGGTTCCGGGTGTGGAGCCGACAGCTGTCTCGGCGGAAGCACAGGCCTTTGCGGCCCACGTCGACGTGCTCGGCCATGTCGTGCCGATGGTGGATATCGCCGGCCTCTCGGACACCTACTACGGCGAAAGCGACAGCTATGTCAGCCTGCACAACGCCGAA
>NZ_JAOCBT010000065.1:0-846 GCF_029840045.1 Pseudomonas sp. GD03903
GGGCGAAACCACTGACGACACTCGCCCGAAAGTCAGCGGCACAGCCGAAGCCAACAGCACGGTCAAGCTGTACGACGTATACGACGGCAACACCTACCTGGGCGAAACCACCGCCGATGGCAACGGCAACTGGTCGTACACGCCCACGACGGACCTGGCGCAAGGGCCACATAACTTGCGCGCCCAGGCAACCGACCTGGCAGGCAACCTGAGTGAGCCGTCGAACGCTTTCAACTTCACGGTCGAGATCGCCGCACCGTTGCCGGCAACGCCGGTCATTGTCTCGGTGTATGACGATGTTGGTGCCAAGCAGGGATACCTGGTCCAGGGCGAAACCACCGACGACAGTCGCCCGACGATCAATGGCACGTCCGAACCCAACCGGATCGTCGTGCTCTACGACAACGCCGACAGGATCGGCAGCACTATCGCCGATGACGGCGGCAATTGGTCGTACACCCCGTCAAATGACCTGGCGAACGGTGCACACAACATCATGGCCCGGGCAGATGACGGAGCAGGCCACCTGAGCGGTGTGTCGAACGAGTTCGGTTTTACGGTTTCCGTGGTCCAGACGCCACCGGTGATCACGACTGTTTATTACTACAGTGAAGCTCTCGGCCATTGGGTGTATGTAGACAACAACACGACTACCAACGAAAAGCGTCCGGTAATCTCCGGCCTGGCCGAAGCCGACAAGACGATCACCGTCTACGACCGCGACGTGCCACTCGGCACCACGACTTCTGACGGTAATGGCGAATGGTACTTTAAGCCGGCGACCGACCTGGCAGACGGTACGCATGCGATTACGGCCAAGTCCAGTGATGGGGCGGGTAACTTCAG
>NZ_JAOCBT010000066.1:0-813 GCF_029840045.1 Pseudomonas sp. GD03903
GCCGTAGTCGGCGACCTGGAAGATCGGCGCCTCTTCGTCCTTGTTGATCGCAACGATCACTTTCGAATCCTTCATGCCCGCCAGGTGCTGGATGGCGCCGGAGATGCCGACGGCCACGTACAGCTGCGGAGCAACGATCTTGCCGGTCTGGCCGACCTGCATGTCGTTCGGCACGAAGCCGGCGTCAACGGCAGCGCGGGAAGCACCGACGGCAGCGCCCAGCTTGTCAGCCAGGGAGTAGAGGATCTTGAAGTTGTCGCCATTGCCCATGCCACGGCCGCCGGAAACGACGATCTTGGCAGCGGTCAGTTCCGGACGATCGGACTTGGCCAGTTCTTCACCGACGAAGGCGGACTTGCCGGCATCGGCCGGGCCGGAAACGGCTTCAACAGCGGCGGAGCCACCTTCGGCAGCAACGGCGTCGAAGCCGGTGCCGCGCACGGTGATGACCTTGACGGCAGCCGAGGACTGCACGGTAGCGATGGCGTTACCGGCATAGATCGGACGCTTGAAGGTGTCGGCGCTGACCACTTCGATGATCTCGGAGATCTGGTCGACGTCCAGCAGGGCGGCAACGCGCGGCAGGAAGTTCTTGCCGTTGGTGGTGGCGGCGGCCAGCACGTGGCTGTAGCCCTTGCCCAGCTCAGCGATCAGCGGAGCAACGTTCTCCGGCAGCTGGTGAGCGTAGGCGGCGTTGTCGGCGACCAGCACCTTGGCAACACCAGCGATCTTGGCAGCGGCTTCAGCCACGCCACCGACGTTCTGGCCTGCGACCAGGACGGCGATGTCGCCACCAATCTTCTGCGCCGCAGC
>NZ_JAOCBT010000067.1:0-802 GCF_029840045.1 Pseudomonas sp. GD03903
AATGCCCTGGTTGGCGTCGCTGGCCAGGTAGGCCTCGGCGTTGCTCAGGCTGACGTAGCTGTCGCTTTCGCCGTAGTAGGTGTCCGAGAGGCCGGCGATATCGACCATTGGCACAAGGTGGGGCGAAACTTCCGAGTCGTCTGGCGCGGCCGGTCCCTGTTCCAGGCTGTGCGCGTCCGTCACCTGAGTCGGTAGATACTCAGCGCCCGTCCTGATGTCCACGCAGTCTTGATTGTCATCGGACGCTGCCAAAACATTCTGGCGAATAGACTGGTAACCCACCCCAGCAATTGTTGAGAACTGAATATCGTCGATGGCAAAACCAAGATCCTTGAATTCCGACGACGTTTCTATTTGGAAAATCTCGAGCTTTGCTATTGCCGCACCGGTCGAGGTGTAACTCCAGGTTTTCCAAGTACCCCCTGCCGTATTGATACTCATCGATTGCAACAAGGCACCACTAGCATCGTAGAACTTCGCCGTAGTGGTCCCCTCAATGTAGGGGTTGTAAAGGAAGCTCACCGATTGCGCAGGGGTAGAAAACGACATCGCGACACCACCACCCTGCTGTCCGCCCGTGGCGCTGCTAATTTCGAGATACCGGCTCGTATTTGTTCCCGCCCACCCGGAACCCTTAACAATGGTCTCTCTGTACGCAACCCCCAAAGTTGAGAACGTAACTCCCTTGATAGTGCTGCCTACAATGCTGGTGCCTGTAGAAAAGTCCTCAAAATCGATCATCGTCCATACAGGCTCCGGCGCAGGCATAGGGATAGTGAAGTCGAACTCGTTCGACTTCACA
>NZ_JAOCBT010000068.1:0-784 GCF_029840045.1 Pseudomonas sp. GD03903
CTTGACCGTGACGTTTTCGGGAGCGACGTCTTTGCTGTCGACCTGGAGCAGGTATTTGGTGCCTGCCTGGGCCTTGACCTTGCCACCTGATTTGACGGCGACCTTCGTGGCTGCATTTTCGCTAACAGCAACAAGACCAATATTTTCAATAGACATCTAAAGCTTGCCTCGGGGAAGGACGGTTTTCGAGGCAATAATCTTGAGTTTACAATCGTAAGTTTTATATTCAGATAATTCCGAAGCGCTTGTTATATATTCCTAACAGCTGAAGACCTCTCAAGAAAACGAGTGTGCAGGGTTTGCTCGAAGGCCAATTTCCGTGGCATCGCCCTCGTTACCAGCAGCACGCAAACGAAAAAGCCCGCCATTCACGGCGGGCTTTTCGTTGTTGATGGGCACTCCAATTCGTGCAGCAGGGTTCGATCAGAACAGTGCGAGATGAAGGGAAGCTGGGGCCGACCCGAAGGGCCGGCCCCGCCTCGTCGGCGTCAGACCAGGTGGACCTGCACGCCTTGCTGGATGAGCAGCTCGGCTTCGGTGCTGGAGTTCTGGTAGACGTGGTAGGAAATATCTCCCACCGCCACCGTGCCCTTGTCGGACCAGGTGCCAGCATCTGCGCCGTTGCTCGCGAGGTTGACCACGTCGGAGCTGTCGCCCTTGACCAGCATTTGCACACCGTGGCTGTCGCCAGTGTGGAACAGGTCGGCCTGACCGTTATCCAGTACGTCCTGCAGCGACAGTTTCAGGCTGTTGTGTGCCTGGCCGTCGCCGGTCAGGTCGATCA
>NZ_JAOCBT010000069.1:0-773 GCF_029840045.1 Pseudomonas sp. GD03903
GTCGGTGCTGGCGACGTCAGCCGAAGCCACCGGGGCATCGTTGGTGCCGTTGATGGTGACGGTCACGGTGCTGCTGGTGCCGTCGGCAGCCTTCACGGTGAAGGTGTCGGTGAGCTTGTCGTCGACATTCAACTCGTTGTAGGCGCTGTTCGCGATGTAGCTCCAGGTGCCATCGGTGCCAAGGCTGAAGGTGCCGTGTAGGCCGGCGACATTGCTTTGCGCCTGGAAGCTGGCCGGGCCGTCGACGTCGCTGACCTCGAGCTTGCCGCCGAGAGTGAGCGGAGCATCGGTTTCGTTGGCGCTGGCGCTGGTCTGGCCGCTGATCACCGCCGCGTCATTGCTGCCGGTGATGGTGATGGTGATGGTCTGCGGGTCGCTCAGCGCGCCGTTGTTGTCCTTCGCCTGGTAGGTGAAGGTGACGTCTTCGCTCTGGCCGGCGGCGAGGTGGTCGAAGGCGGTACCCGGGGTGAAGGTGTAGCTGCCGTCGCTGTTGAAGACGAGGGTGCCCTTGCCCTGGGCGACATCGGTAGCCAACTGGTAGCCGGCGATGGTGCCGTCGACGTCGGTGGCGACCGGAACCTGGCCATCGAGAACGCTGTTCTCTTCGGTGGTCTGGCTGTCGGCGTAGGCCACCGGCTTGTCGTTGGTCCCGGTGACGGTGATGGTGATGGTCTGCGGGTCACTCAGCGCGCCGTTGTTGTCCTTCGCCTGGTAGGTGAAGGTGACGTCTTCGCTCTGGCCGGCGGCGAGGTGATCGAAAGCCGTACCCGGGG